>CAIYYW010000126.1 GCA_903930515.1 uncultured delta proteobacterium
AATGGAATTTCCGTCGGAAATGAAGTATTCCAAAACTCACGAGTGGGTGAAAGTGGAAAAGAAGAAAGAAGCGGTGATTGGAATCACCGATTATGCGCAGCAGGAGCTGGGGGACATTGTTTACCTGGAACTGCCGGCAGAAGAGGATGGGATTGAAAAAGACAGCGCCTTTGGGGTGATTGAATCCACCAAGGCCACGGAAGATTTGTTTTCGCCGGTTTCCGGCCGGGTGATGGAGGTCAATACCCCTTTGACGGATTCTCCGGAAGTGCTTAACGACGATCCTTATGTGGACGGCTGGATGTTCCGGATTGAGTTGAGCAATCTGAAAGAGCTGGACGATTTAATGAGCGCGAAAGAATATCAGAAGTATGTGAAGGAGCTGTCGGAATAGCTTTTCTTGATTTTGAGGGCATAGCTTCGCGCTTGCGCAGATGGATTGGGGATTGATTTTAGTTGCCCGGCGGATGCCGATAAAGCTTGAGCAATTCCTGCCCGGCGCGCAAGATCACCCGCAAACTCCCGCCGGACTGCCTCCCGGCTTGGCGCGGGAAATGAGAAACCGGGACCTGGATCGGATCAATCCCCTGGGCTTTGGCCAGGATCAGCAGTTCGGCATTGATCAACGCGCCCGGGCTGAGCAGGTTCGCGCCTTCTAAAATCTTGCGGTCGAAAATCTTGAACGCGCAGTTCACATCTTTGGCCTTGATCCCGAACATAACCCGGATCACCAGGCTGAACAGCTTCCCATAAGCCACCCGATGCAGCGGGTCTTGTCGGTTTTCCCGATACCCGATCACCATCCGGCTCTGCGAAAGAGGCGGGATCAACTCCGCGAGTTCGCTGACCTTGAACTGGCGGTCCGCGTCGGTGAAAAAAATCCAGGGTTTGGCCGCGGCTTGGAACCCGGTCCGGAGCGCAAAACCGTAACCGAGATTGGCCGGATGAATTTTCAATTTGATCCTCGGATCGTATTTCATCAACTGGGTCGCCGTTTCCCGGGTCAGGTCAACGGACCCGTCGTCAACGATGATGACTTCAAAATCACCGGTGATCTTTTCCAGGGCCTGGAGCGATTCCTTGATCACGGCCGGAAGGTTCTCCGCCTCGTTATGGCAGGGAAGGACCAGGCTGATCCCGCCAAGGAGCTTGCCGGATGCTGTCGTGCTATTGGCCATTTCAATCAGCCATTATTCCAGCCCGATCCCCTCGCTGATCCCGGGCGAGCGCAGCTCCTTGATGATGGCCAGCCGGTTGATCTGGTTGGTCCCCTCGTAAATCTGGGTCAGCTTCGCGTCTCGGAAACATTTCTCCACGCCCCATTCCCGGTTCAGGGCGTCCTCCCCAAGAATCTCCATCGCCATCCGGCACACATTCATCGCGGTATCCGACCCGCTCACCTTGGCAATGGAACTCAACCGAACCGCCTGGGACCTTGCCGTGATCGGAACCTTTTCCTCCGCCCGCTCCCGCATCAAGCCGTAAAACCAGTCCCAGTTCACCCAATTCTGAAAAGCCCTGCGCACCGGATACGGAAAAAATGCGGTCGCGATCCGGGTCAGAGGCTCGGATAATATTTTCGGGATATGCTCAAAATCATAATAAAAAGCAGCGTCATACACCGCCTGGCGCGCCAGATGAATCTGCCTCAGCATTTCCGCGAGCAAATATTGGACCCGCTGATCCCCGATCAGATATTTCCCTTTTTGCCTGGTGGTTGCCGCGTAATGATATGCCCGCTCGTACGCCCCCCGGGCGATCCCGGTGGCAATCGCCCCGACCGGCCCCCGGCTCGCGGCCAGGATCACCATTGTGTGCAGCATCCCCTCCCCTTCCGCGCCCATCCGATCCTGCTCCGGCACGAACACCTCTTCAAAAATCACCTCCGCGGCCGGGCAGGCCTTCTGCCCCATTTTTTCCTCCACCCGGCCGATGCTCAAGCCCTGGGCGTCTCCCGGAACCACGAACGCGGTAAAACTTTCAAACGGCTTCTTCCGATCCATTGCCGCAGTGACAAAATGGGTCTTCGCCACGCTCCCGTTGGAAATGAAACATTTCCTGCCGTTCAAGACATATCCGCCGCTGACCTTCTTCGCCTCCAAACTGAGCTTCGCCTTCTCCAATGCCTCCGCGTCCTCAACATCCGAGCCCGCGCTCGGCTCCGTAATGTCCAGCGAAAACAGCCAGGGCGCACCCTGCTTCTCCGCGTCCACTATTCTCCGCAAATACCGGTCCACCACTTCCATATCCAGGCTCAAGCCGATGGCGCAAAAACCCAGGGCGTGCGCCCCGAAAATATTGCCGATCCCGGCGCAGGCCGAACACATCTCCTCCATCACCAAACTCATCCCGACCCCGAGATAGCCCTGCCCGCCAACTTCTTTGGGAACCGCAAAACCGAGCCAGCCGTCCTTCGCCCCCTCTTGCGCGATCTCCCAGTCAAAATATTCGGCGTCCGCAAAAACCTTTTCTTCCGTCTCCAATGACCGCGGCCAGATTTTCCGGCGGGAAAAATTCCTCGCCCGGTCCAGAACCTGGTCCAGGTCCTCAACATATTTCCGGTTATGCTTCCGGAGCAAGCTGACCCTGGGGATCATCTGCTCCAGGCTCGGGCTCAGTTCCGGAAAATCCTGCCAGGGAATTTCAACCGGTCTGGTCATCTTTTCCTCCCCTTGACGACGATTTCAAATTTATTCTATCAGTTTTGTTGAAAAGCCGAAAGTAAATTTAATCAATCAAAGAGGGGGGCTTATTCAGGTTTCGGAATCAGGCAGATAAACTTGAACGGCGCCGAGCTTTGGTTCCTGAATTGGTGATCCTCGTTCGCCGGGATCAGGAGCGCGTCGCCCGGCTCAACCGGGTTGTCCTTTCCGTTGGCGAAGGCCACTCCCTTTCCGGACAGGACAAAAATTTCATGCTCCCAATTATGGGAATGTCTGGGCGTATTCCCTCCGGGCGCGACCTCAAACACCCGCATAACGAAATTGGGCGCCCCCTCCGGCTCTCCCAAAACAATCTTGATCTTAACCTTGTCCGCGCCCGGGTCCGTCACTTCCTTCCAAGTCATCTTGTCAATTTTGTTTAGTTTCATCTCGCTCCCATTCGTGGTGCGGACACTCATGTCCGCACACAACCGTTTACTCCCACTCAATCGTGCTGGGCGGCTTGCTGGAGATGTCATAGGTGACGCGGTTGACGCCCTTGACCTCGTTGATGATCCGGTTGGAAATGCGGCCAAGGAGCGGGTGCGGCAGGTCGGCCCAGTCCGCGGTCATCCCATCCAGGCTTTTCACCGCCCGAACCGCGACCACATTTTCATAAGTCCGCTCGTCGCCCATCACGCCCACGCTCTTGACCGGAAGCAGGACCGCGAAGTATTGCCAGATCTCTTTTCCCAGTCCGGCGTTTTCAATCTCTTCCCGCACGATCGCGTCGGCTTCCCGCAGTTTGCCCAATCTTTCCCGGGTCACCTCGCCGAGGATTCGCACGGCCAGACCCGGGCCGGGGAAAGGGGGTCTCCAGACCACCTGGTCCGGCATTCCCAATTCGGCCCCGACCATCCTCACTTCGTCCTTGAACAATTCGCGCAGCGGCTCAATCAATTTTAGGCGCATTTTTTCCGGAAGGCCGCCGACATTATGATGGCTTTTGATCTTGCTGGAGGGCCCGCGGAAGGAGGTGCTTTCAATCACATCCGGATATAAAGTGCCCTGGGCCAGGAATTCCGCGCCTTTCGCCTTGCGCGCCTCTTGTTCAAAAACTTGGATGAAGGTGTGGCCGATGCTCTTGCGCTTCTGCTCCGGGTCGGACACGCCTTTGAGTTTTTTGAGGAACAAATCCGTGGCGTCCACATAGCGGAGCGGGATTTTAAAATGTTTTCGGAAAACCTCCACGACCAGGTCCGGCTCGTTTTTCCGGAGCAGTCCGTTGTTGACAAAGATGCAGAGCAGTTGCTTCCCGATGGCTTTGTGCACTAACACCGCGGCCACCGAGGAATCCACTCCGCCGGACAGACCTAGGATGACTTTTTTGTTCCCGACCTTTTCGCGCAGGGACTTGACGGTGTTTTCAATAAAGCTGCCGGGGCTGAACAGTTTATCGAGCCGGGCGATCTTGAACAGGAAATTGGATAAAATATATTTGCCCAGCGGGGTGTGGGCGACTTCGGGATGAAACTGCACGCCGAAGATTTTGCGCTTGCGGTCGGCGATGGCGGCGAGCGGTGAATTTTCAGAATGAGCTATCCCGGCGAACCCCTTGGGGGGCTTTTCAATCCGGTCTCCGTGGCTCATCCAGACCCGGATTCCCAGCGCTTCCCGGCGCCCGGTTAACGGTTCACGGACGGAATCGTGGTGCAACTTTGCGGATTCCTTCTCCGCTATCTTTTTTTTCAAAACTCCGGCGAACAGGTCGGTTTGATCGTCAATGCCCAGTTCAGCCGGACCGTATTCGCGCTTCTTGGATTTTGAGACTTTTCCCCCGAGCAGATGGGTCATCAGTTGCATTCCGTAGCAAATGCCCAGGATGGGAACTCCCATCTCAAAAAGCTCCTTCGGGCAGGTCGGGCTTCCCTGGTCCAGAATGCTGGCCGGTCCTCCGGAGAGGATGATGGCTTTGGGATCAAATTGCCTGATCCGGTCCCTGCTGATGGCAGGCGGATATATTTCCGAATACACTCCCAACTCGCGCACTCTCCGCGCGATCAGCATCGTGTATTGCGATCCGAAGTCCAGGATCAATACTTTTTGTTGATGGTAATCTTTCAAAACCGGCATGCTATTCAATCCGATAGTTGGGCGGCTCCTTAGTCAGGATCACATCGTGGATATGGCTTTCGCGCAAACCCGCGGGGGTGATCCGGATGAAGCGGGCTTTGCTCCGGAGCAGGTCAATGGTCCGGCAGCCGAGGTATCCCATTCCTGATTTCAGGCCCCCGATCAGTTGATATATGCTGGCGGAAAGGGGGCCGCGATGCGGGACCCGTCCTTCTATCCCCTCCGGCACCAGCTTGCCCAAACTCACCCCGGTCTGCTCGTCCGGCTTGTTCAAAAGATCGTCGTAACAAACCTCCTGCCCGTACCGCCGGGCCGATCCCTCCAGCATCGCCCCCAGCGATCCCATCCCGCGATAAACCTTGTAGCTCCGTCCCTGATACAGGATCAACTCGCCCGGACTTTCATCCGTGCCCGCGAACAAACTCCCAATCATCACGCTGTTCGCCCCGGCCGCGAGCGCCTTGGTGATGTCCCCGGAATATTTGATCCCGCCGTCCGAGATAATTGGGATGCCGAATTTTCGCGCGACTTTCGCGCAATCCATAATCGCGGTGATCTGGGGAACGCCCACCCCGGCCACCACCCGGGTGGTGCAGATGGATCCCGGGCCGATCCCGACCTTGACCGCGTCCGCGCCCGCTTCAATCAGGGCCTTGGTGCCTTCCGCGGTGGCCACATTGCCCGCGATCAGCGGGATGTTCTTGAAATTCTTCCGGACCCTTCTCACCTGCGCGATCACGCCTTTGCTATGCCCGTGCGCGGTGTCCACGCAGATCACATCCACCCCCGCCTCAATCAGTTCCCCGGCCCGCTTCAATTCCTCGTCACCCACGCCGATGGCCGCGCCCACCCGGAGCCTTCCGAAATGGTCCTTGCTCGCGAGCGGATGCCTCTGGGTTTTTTCTATATCCTTGATCGTGATCAGGCCCTTCAGCCTCTTCTGTTTATCCACCACCAGCAGTTTCTCAATCTTATGTTTATGAAGGAGAGCTTTGCTTTCCTCCAGGGTCGTCCCATCCGGAACCGTGACCAGGTTCTTCCGGGTCATTATCTGCCGGACTTTATGCTCCAGGTTGGTCTCAAACCGGATGTCGCGGTTGGTCAGGATCCCGAGCAAGGCGCCTTGATCGTCCGTGACCGGCACTCCCGAGATATTATGCTTTTGCATCAGAAGCAGCACATCAATCAGCTTCCAATCCGGCCGGGCCGTGATCGGGTTCACGATCATCCCGCTCTCAAACTTCTTCACCTTCTCCACTTCCTCCGCTTCCTTCTGCGAAGGCAGGTTCCGGTGGATGATCCCCAGCCCTCCCTCTTCCGCCATCACGATCGCGGTCTGGGATTCGGTAACCGTGTCCATCGCCGAACTGAGCAGGGGAATTTGCAACTCAATCCCTTTGGTCAGACGGGTTTTGGTCTCGACCTCCACGGCCAGGACCTCCGAATACGCGGGCAATAGCAGAACATCGTCAAAGGTTAGTCCTTCCCTGAATTCGCTCTCCTGCATTATAACCTCCGGATAAAAGTTTGGTATAGTCTTACCAGAATCCAGCAGAATTTCAAGCCAACCGCTTACCCTTCCGGTTCCCGCAAAATCTTGTGATCCATAAAATCAATTCGGCTGATCTTTCCAAGGAATTGCTTCTGCTCCCCGATCAGGTTTTCCACCAGCCATTCCCCCTCTTTTCCCTATTCCATCTTAAGCTTGCTGGTCCAATTCACCTGCTTCAACAACTCCGCCTTGAGCGCCGGATCAACTATCTTGATCGGGATTTTAGAGGCGGAACTCCAGAACCATTCCGAGAAATCCTTCTTGGGAACGCTGACGGACTCAATCACATACGCCTCTCCCTCTTTTCCGACCATCCGGAGGGCCTGGTATCCCTCCTGCCATTCAATGATCTCCGGATCAATCTGTCCGGGGGAGAGGTTCTTGACCTTGTCAATCATAAACTTGGCCTGCTCAAGACCGGCCGGCTCCGCGGGTCTTCCAGCCGGCGGGAGCTTCCTCTTGCTTTCCTCATAAGGCTGGATCCCTTCCTTTTCCGAAACCAGCAGCCTGCCCGGCTTCAAGCCCATTTTTTCCGCGATCTTGCTGAACTGATCCGGAGCGGCCTGGACCTCGCGCATAAAAGTATCGGCCTTGGCCCGCTCCTCTTTCTGGATCTCCGCGGATTTTAGAAACACTTCATTATATAGGTATCGCTCGGCGTAAACCGGCCGGATAAAGGTCTTGATATATCCCTGATGATCCAGGCCGTAAACATCCTTGATCTTCTGGAGCTGTTCCGGGGACTTGGTGTTCTGGTCAATCCGCTTGGACTCGGCCTCCCAGGTGGATTGGTCAACCTTATATCCCAGTTGCTTCAAGACCTCCTCATTCAGGTAGCTCTGGATCAGTTGCGCCAAGGCCACATATCTCTGCCCGTTCTTGGGATAGTAAATCTCGGAAACCTTCATCCGCCGGGTCAAATCATCTTCCGTGATCGGAATACTACCGACCTGCGCCACCGGCGGCTTCTTGCAGCCAACCAGGATCGCGCCAAAAAGTAATAGACCGGCTAATCTCTTTCCCATCTTCCGCCCTCCGGATAAAAACATTATAATCCTCTTTACTGTCTGAACAATTGCTCCAGCAGGGCGTTAAGCTCTTTAAGACTGAAATCGGCAACGCAGGGTATTTTATAACAGGGAATCTGCTTGAGATATTCCCGCAAGCGGGATTCCTGTTCAATGAAGAATCTGGAATATTGCGGGTCGCCGGTTTTTTTCCCAAGACCGGCCAGGCAATCCCCGAACCCATACATCTCCTTTTGGCTGATCTTAACCAATTTATCCGCAGCCTCTTCCGCGCTGATCGGTTGAAGGCCGTTCCCGGTTCCTTCCAGGATCGCAACGGCCTTCAAATCAACCCGGTCAAGGATTTTTATTCCGGGCATAAGTTCCTGTACGCTCAGCTTGGCCTGAAGCCGCGCATATCCCAACAGCATCTTCCGGAGCGCGGTCCGGAAATAAATCCCGGCCGTTCGGGAAGCGGAAAGGTTTTTCCCCAGCCCGGATTCCATCAGGAGCCGGCCTCCGATCCGGAGCGGGGTGACATAGCGGCGGGCCTGTCCGTAACTCAGGATGGTGAAATCGTCGGACAGGAACGGATGCCCCTGTTTGAGCCATTGCAGAAGCATCCGGGTTTTGCCGCTCCCGCCTGATCCGGCGACAACTATCCCCCTGCCCTCTTGGGCCAGGCAGGTGGAATGGGCAAAGATAAATCCCAGCGGTTGCGCCAGCCATCTGATCGCCGGCTCCACCACCTGTTTGGCGACAATCATCCGGCTGAAGCCGTTCCCGTAAAACTTGATCCGCGCCGGCGGCTGGCTCAATCGTTCAAACCGGATCATCCAGCGGGCAAGCTTATGCCTTCCGGGGAAATCATAAGGAGACATCCCCTCGGGGTTCCGGCTTTTCTTAAAATCGGACAGCTCCCCCAATTCCAGATCCAAATCCAGGGTGATGGGTATGGCTTCTGGATCCGCCTGGTAAAAGGACAGCTCCCGCTGGACCGCCCTCACCAGCAAAGGCTCCCCGTAAACCTTGAGCTGGCAAACCCCGTCCAGGTCAAAATAAACCGGCTGGGCATATTTTTTTGACATCATTGAATTCCTTTCCTATCATACCAGAGAGAGGAAAGATGCCCAACTCCGATCAGGATGAGAATAAGATTTGCCGGAAGGAATGCCTCAGGTGCGCGCATTGTTGCCAGCCCTATTTCAGCCTTTATGTGAGCGACCAGGACGAGGAACAGTGGCGTCTTGAGGGGCGGAGGGAGATCCTGGAGCGGCTGCTCTGGGAGCGGAAGAACATCGTCTGGCAGGATGACCGGCCGGTCAATCTGTCCACCGGAGAGGTGGAGCGGAGGTGCCACTGGGTTCAGAAAAATCCGGACGGAACCACCGCCTGCTCCATCCATAACCACAAGCCGAAGATTTGCAGCGACTATTCCCCCGGAAGCTCGGAGTTATGCCTCCAGTACCGCCGGGTGCGCGAATATATCATCGGAATTGACCTGCACGGGACCCTGCTGGCGCCCGGGGAAAAATTTGACGAGGAGCTGGTGGCGCCGATCGCGCGGGAGCTGGATCGCTTAAAGGGCAAGGCCCTGCTCTGGCTCTGCACCGGGAACGACCTCTCCTTCGTGGACTTGAAGGTGCCGGCGCCGGTCCGGGAGATGATGGACGGGTATGTCCTGGAAACCGGCTGCTCGGTCAGCCGGGACAAGCGGACCGAGCAGGTGCTCAGCAACGCGGAAGAAATCAGGACCATCAAAGGACTGGAGATTTTTTTGCGCAAAATGAATTTCCCGGAACTGAACTATTTCGCGCGCCGTCTCACCACCATCAGTATGTTCACCGACCAGCCCCGCCAGTTCTATTACAAGGTCAAGCTGATCGTGGACAAAACCGAATACCGGGACCGGGTGGCGGTGACTTATTCCAGCGTGGCCGTGGACCTCCTCCCCGGAGGATATGACAAATTCCGAGGACTATCCGCGGTCGGCGATGGCAGAAAGACCATCGGGATCGCGGATTCCGCCAATGACCTGAACCTGCTCCTGCGCTCGGATTATGCGTTTTCTCCGGCGAATTTTGCGCGCGAGCTGGAGCCGGCGCTGTTGCGGGAGGGTAGGAAAATCGCCGAGCTTTCCCACCTGGATTCTTTGGAGCAGAACACCCTGGCCGTTTCCTGCCAGAGCGAGACCCGGGGGGCGCTGGAAATCCTCCGGTTCCTGGCCAAGCATTTGTAATTTACATTGCATTCGGCCCGACGGCCGCTTTTTTCACCGCTCATCCATCCGGATAACTAGAAAATTCCGGGCGACCTGCTAAAATAGCACGGATGAATCTTGACGACTTGTTGATCCAGGCGCGGTCTCCGATCCGATATTTGAACCACGAGATCAATTCCTGGAGGAAAGACCCGGGCGCGGCCAAGTTGAAGGCGGCGCTGTTGTTCC
>CAIYYW010000127.1 GCA_903930515.1 uncultured delta proteobacterium
AATTGTGTGCATAAGAGGCAACGCTCAATCGGACAAAGATATCGACCAGCTTTTGTTGTTGGGCCTCGGATAGTTTTTCCCATTCTTTACCCACAACAATGCGGGCAATTTTTGTTAAGTCGTGACTATTTGATACCGGCTCGTACAGCTTGTCATATCTTCCTGCATAGCCTAATTGCTTGCCATTCTTCATGACGGCTATCAGTTCTGCCTGAAATTTTTCGACCACCTCCGGCTTGACCATTTCCGCGGGTTCGTGGATTACTGGGAAGTGCCGCTCGGGGAGAAGACCGCGGTGAACGGGAATTGGGTGAAGGGGCCGGGGAATGATTTTTTTGACCGGCTGCTCGGCCGTTTCCAGAGCCTGCCCCTGATCGCGGAAGATTTGGGGATCATCACCGACCAAGTCAGGAACACTATTGTTCATTACGGTTTTCCCGGGATGAAGGTCTTGCTCTTCGCCTTCACCGAGGATATCGCGGCCAACCCCTACGCGCCTCACAATCACATCCCGAACTGCATCCTCTATACCGGGACCCACGACAACAATACCACCCGGGGATGGTTTGAGAGCGAGGCGGGCGAGGCGGAAAAGGAGCGTTTTTTCAAATGCCTGGGGAGAAGGGTGAGCGGTGAGGAAGTGAGCTGGGAAATGAGCCGGATGGCCCTGAGCTCAGTGGCCAATGTGGCGATGATCCCGCTCCAGGATGCGCTCGGGCTTGGACAATCCGCCCGGATGAATATCCCGTCCATCGCCGACGGCAACTGGGAATGGAGGGTTTTGCCGGAGCAGTTGAAGCCTGAACTCGCGGACCAACTCCAAGGGCTGGCAAAAAAATATCTCCGCTGATCCTGAAAAACTAAATCATTCCCGCCGCAAAAACGCATCCAGCCTTACTTCTTCGGCGGCATCACCTTCATACTGCCCTCAACCACCACCTCGCCGCGCTGGTTCAACCATTCCAGCTTCATAATCACGATGTTCTTGTCCATTATTTTCTCAGACACCGTGGCGGTGGCGGTGATGGTGTCCCCGATCTTAACCGCAGCCTTGAATCTGGATTCGCCGGCATAGGCGATGGAGCCCATCCCCGGCAGCTTCATCCCGATCACCGGCGCCATCAATCCCTGCACCAGAGAGCCGTGCGCGATCCTTCCCTTGAAGATCGTCTGCTTCGCGTATTCCTCGTTGATATGGATCGGGTTGAAATCACCGGTGATCCCGGCGTATAGAACTATGTCCGTCTCCGTGATGGTCTTGGTCTGAGACGCGCTTTCCCCGATCTCCAACTCCGCAATACTCTTTCCCAATGCGTATTCCATCTTTTTCCTCCTTCGTGGCGCGGACACTCCTGTCCGCACAATTCTTTGAATGTGCGAGCGCCTTCCTCCTCCGCTAAAGCTGCGAAGGACAAGTCAGGCGCGATTCATAATTTCTTCGGAGGCATCAGCTTCACCGATCCCTCCATCACCAATTCCCCCCTCTGGTTCTTCCACTCCGCCTTCATCACCACGATATTCTTCTCAACTATTTTCTCGGCCACCGTGGCCGTAACCGTGATGGTGTCCCCGATCCTGCCCGGAGCCTTGAACCGGACCGTCCGCTCCAGGGCGATCGTTCCCGGACCCGGCAATTTCATCCCCACCACCGGCGCGATCAACCCCTCAATCAATCCCCCGTGCGCAATCCTGCCCCCGAACCGGGTGGTCTTCGCGTATTCCTCGTTGATGTGCATCGGGTTGAAATCCCCGGTGATCCCGGCGTAAAGAACTATGTCCGTCTCCGTGATGGTCTTGCTCTGGGACGCGCTCATCCCGATCTCCAGTTCGTTTATGCTCTTTCCCAATGGAATTTGCATCTGCGTTCTCCTTTAAGAATTATTCGTGGCGTGGACACTCCTGTCCGCGCACAATCTAAATACCGATAATTTCCTTCGTTTCCTCCACACTCGCCGCCTCCTTGCCCATCCCTTCAATAATTTTCACCGCAGCGCTCACGAGTTCGGCGTTGGATTTGGCGAGCACTCCGCGCTTCAAATAAATATTGTCTTCAAAGCCCACCCTCAAACCGCCGCCCGCGGATACCCCGGCCGCGCCTAAACTGAGCTGATGCCTGCCGATCGCGATCACCTGGAAGGTGGAATTTTCCGGAAGGTCTTGAATCAGGATCGCGAGGTTTCGGAGACTGGGCTGGATTCCTCCGAGCACGCCCATCACAAAAGAGAAACGATAGGGCGGATCCGCCAGTCCCGGCTTGATCAGCAATTGGATCACATTATTGATCATACCCAGATCGTAAATTTCAAACTCGGGCTTCACCTTCAATTCCTTCATCCGCTTCGCGAACAACTCCATCACCTCGGGCGGGTTCGGGAAAAGTTTTCTTCCGAAATTCATGGAGCCGGCGTTGAGCGAAGCCGAATCCGGTTTCAATTCTTCCACGGCTTTGAGCCGGGCTTCCGGCCCGAGTCCGAGGGTGGTTGCGCCTCCGCCGGTGGTGATCTGGGTGATGATCGGGCAGCGCCGCCGCACGGCCGCTAAATACGCCCTGAAGACTTCCAGGTCCGAAGTCGGCTCGCCGGTCTCGGGATTTCTCGCGTGAAGATGCACCACACTCGCTCCCGCGTCATAAGCCCGTTTGGACTCCTCCCCAACCTCCTCCGCACTGATCGGAAGATAGGGGGTATCCTTGCGGCTGGGGATGCTCCCGGTCGGAGCCACCGTGATGATCACCTTGTCTCTCAGGTCAGCCATCTCAATCTCCTTGAATTCGTGGCGCGGACACTCTTGTCCGCGCACCTATTCCGGGCGCCGCCAGCCGCACCGCTACTTGAACTCTCGGAAAAGCTCGCGCGCGATGATCACCTTTTGGATCTCGGTGGTTCCGGCGCCGATTTCAAGCATGCGCGCGTCCCGGTAATATCGCTCAATCGGGTATTCCTTCATATAGCCGTAACCGCCGAAGACCTGGAGGCCGTCGTGGACCGCGTGCTGGACCATCCGGCTTGCGTAATACTTGATCATCGCGGCTTCCTTGGTCACCTTTTTTCCGTTCATCACCATCCAGACCACCTTGTAGGCAAAGGTGCGCGCCATCTCCACCCCGGTGGCGATCCGGGCGAGTTTCTCCTGAATCAACTGATACTCCGCGATCGGTTTTCCAAATTGCGCGCGTTCCAGGGCGTATTTGGTCGCCACCTCCAGAGCGGCCTGGGCGATCCCGATACTGCTGAAGGGCGTGAGCGACCGCTCGACATCGAGCGACGCGAACATCTGATGGAAAGCCCGGCCGGGCGCGCCCAAAACATAATCCTGGTGCACCCGCAAATCCTCCATAAAAACTTCCCCGGTCGGAGAGCATCTCCCGCCCATCTTATTGAACTTTTTCCCGGTGCTCAGTCCCTTCATCCCGCGCTCAAGGATGAACGCGGTCCCGCCCTCCATCCGCTTGCTCCCGGGCTCGCGCGTGAGCATCACGAAATACTGCGCCTCCGGGGCGTTGGTGATGAAGGTCTTCTGGCCGTTCAAAATAAAGTAGTCGCCGTCCTTCACGCAGGACGACTTGATGCTGAGCGCGTCGGAACCGCTTCCCGGCTCGGTCAGGCACCAGCACCCGAGAACCTCGCCCCGGCAGATCGGGGGCAGATATTTTTTCTTCTGGTCCTCGGTCCCGTGCTTGTTGACATTGTTGCAGAAAAGCAGGTCGGCCGCGTTCAAAGAAAGGTTGAACCCGAAGCAGGCGCGCACGAATTCCTCGTAAATGATCGCCTTGGAAAACAGGTCTCCGCCCGCGCCCCCGTATTCCGCCGGCAGATACGACCCGACCAGCCCGAGTTGCCCGGCCTTTTGATAAACCCCCCACGGAAATTCCTGGGTCTCGTCAAGCTCCTGCGCCTTAGGCGCCAGCTCGATGTCGCAGAATTTCCGGACCTGATCCTTGAGCATCAGATGCTCGTCGCTTAAATTGTAATCCATCTTCTTATCCTTTCTGTGCGGGAGACTTTAGTCTCCCTGCCTTCTCGCGCGAGGGACTTTAGTCCCGATTCCTTTTATAATAATCGCGCATTTTCGCCAGCACGAACACGGCGTCTTCGGCGCTGTCAAAAAACGGGTATTTGCTCCCCGCCATAACTTGTTCCTTGGAATGATAGGGCATGGCGAAGGCGAACCCGACCGGCTTGTTGGCCAGGTCCACGGTTTCATTGAACTCGGAGACCAAGTCGCGCTGGAGCTGGTTCAAGGTCGGGTACAACTTCAATACTTCCGGATCGCGATAGATATAAGCCATTGCCAGGCCGTCGTATTCCTCGCGGATCAGGAGTTCACGCAGAAAAGTCCGTTGGGTCTCGGCGCTGTAAAGGTCGCCGAAGTCAAGCGGGTTTCGGAACTCAATGATTCCGGCGCGCCGCTTCCGGGAATATTTTTCCACGAGGTCCGCGGGGATGGGCGGCAGTTCAAACCCGTGTTTCCAGGCCAGGTCCGCGAGCATCACCGAATATCCTCCGCTGGGCGAGATGATCAGGAGACGGTTTCCTTTCATTGCGGGAAGCGAGAAGGCCCGGGCCAGGTTCATCATCTCGGCCAAGGATTTCACCCGGATCACCCCGGCCTGTTGGAATGCGCCGTCCATCACCAATTCATCGTTCCGGAGCGCGGAGGTATGGGAGTTGGCCGCGGCCTCGCCATAAGGACTGATGTTCGCCTTGAAAACGATCACCGGTTTTTTCGCGCGTTTCGCGGCTTCCAGGAATTCCCGGCCCCGGCGCAAGTCTTCCAGGTAAACGCAGATCACGCTGGTGTCCGGGTCCTCGGCCAAATATTCCAGGAAATCCACTTCATCCAAAACGGTTTTGTTGCCGAGGCTCACGAATTTTCCCAGCGGGAACGCGTCAATGAACATTTTGGTGGAAAGGGTGTCCCGACCCCGCCGCTCTGGGAGAGGAACGCGATCTTTCCGGAGGGCGGCCGGTCCAGGGGCATAAACGATAGGGCCAGCCCGTTTTGAGTGTTGGCGGTGGCGATCCCGTTCGGGCCGACCACCAAAAGATTCTTTTCGCCGCAGATTTTTTTCACCTGCTCCGCCAGTTCAATCCCTTCGGGTTTTCCGGTTTCTTCAAAGCCCGCGCTGGAGATGGCGATGTGTCTGATCCCGTGCCTGGCGCAGTCCAAAAGGATTTCCGGCGCGAGCGCTCCCCTGGTGAAGATCAGGGCCAGGTCCGGCTTTTCCGGAAGCTGGTCCAGAGAGGTGAAAATGGGGACGCCGTCATTCTCTCCCGCGGTCGGGCTTAAGCCGAAAATTTTTCCGGTATAGCCCCAGCGCTTGCAATTGGAAATGATATTCCTGGCCAGGTTGCTCGGATTGGGCGACAGCCCGAAAATAACCACGCTCCGGGCGTTGAAGAACTGGTCAAACTCCTTTTTCATCTGTGCTTTCTTGAACTCCTTGCCATATTTCGCGGTGCGGACATCCCGCGTATTCCGCGGGATCCGCACACATTACTCAGGCCGGGCCGAATTCATCGGCGTCAAAAATACCGTTATGAGGATTGGGAGGCATTGCCGGCTGATAAAATTTTTACCTTACTTGCCGAAAATCTCCCGGGCCACAATCACGCGATGGATTTCCGGCGTGCCCTGGGCCGCGATCCAGGCGAGGGCGTCGCGGCATTGGCGCTCGACCGGGTATTCGACATCGCTGCCGTAGCCGCCCAGGATCAGGTTTGCCTGTTCCACCGCGCGCATCATGACTCGGCCAGCCAGGATCTTGGCCATGCTGGTTTCCTTGCGGTGGTCCACCCCGCGCTCGCTCAGGACCGCGGCGCGCAAGGCCATCAGCCGGGCCGCGTCAATCTCGGAGGCGATTTCCGCGACCGGGAAGGAGATGCCCTGGTGCTTGTAAATGGGCGTTCCCGCGATCACGCGCTCCTTGGCGAATTTGACCGCGACTTCCAGGGCGGCCCGGGCCAGACCGATGTGTCCGAAGCTCAAGCTGATCCGGGTGTTGCTGAGCACTTTCAGCGCGAGTTTAAGCCCGTCGCCCTTGCCGCCGATGCGGTCCGCGTCCGGGACGAACAGGTTGTCCAGCTTCAGTTCATACGCGCGATGACCTTTCAAACCGCATAGCACATTGTGTTTGTCCAGGATCAGGCCCTTGGTGTTCTTGTCCACAATAAAAGCGCTCACGCCCTTGCCGCCCGAACCGGGTTCCTCGTTCGCGAACAGCGCGAAAATGTCCGAGAAGTCGGCGTAGGAGATCAAACGCTTGCGGCCGTTGAGCAAAAAGCCCTTGTCGGTCTTGGTGGCGCTGGCCTTCATGCTGGCCGGGTCGGAGCCGGAGGCCTCGTCGGTGAGCGCGTAACAACCGACCTCTCCGGAGGCGATCCTTCCCAGGAACCGCTTTTGCTGCTCGTCGGTCCCGCCCAGCTTGATCACATAAGTATAGAGCTGGGCGATTTCCAAAAACGGGATCAGGGCCGGACAGCCGTAACCGATCTCCTCGGCAATGATGCAGACATCCACCTTGCCGATCTCATAACCGCCGAATTTCTTGGGCACGCTGAGCGCCGGCAAATGGAACGGGTCCTTGGTCAGTTTCTCCACCAGGTCCTTGGGGATCCGGTCGTTGTCGTCAATCTCCTTCACCCGGGGCATCACAAATTCCTTTACCAATGCCCGGTATTTCTCCCGCAACCCCAACTGTTCCTTGGTGTAAAATGTTTCAGCCATTTTCCTCCTCCTTTTCGTGGCGCAGGCACTCTTGCCTGCGCACAATTAAATTTTCTTCCTTTCTGTGCGAGGGACTTTAGTCCCGACAAGGCCGAAAATACTTTATGTCCAGAATGTGTCCCGTTCTATTTTCCTGAAAAACCGCTTCCAGTTTAGTCCCGATCGTCAAATCTTTTTCCTCCGCTTCTCCGACCAAATGGGTCAGCCCGGTGTCAGACCCGTCCAGCTTGATCACGGCCAGGATGAACGGACCCCCCCTCGGTTGGACCGGCTCGGGATAGTGGACCGAGGTAAAGGTCTCAATCCTGCCTCGGCCGGACAGCTCCACCCATTGCTTCATTTCGGAGAAGCATTTCCCGCAAGTCGCCCGGGGCGGGACATAGACGATCCCGCATTTGTCGCATTTGATCCCGAGAATTTTTTTCTGATCCCGGAGCGAGACGAGGAACTTGCTCACCACCGGCCCGGCCGAGTAATTATAAGACACCTGCAGGACCTGGCTTGAAATCAGGATCGCGTCATTTTGTTTCAAAGCTTCTCTCCATTTGGGGCGAAGTTCGGCGCGGACACCCCTGTCCGCGCACGATTAAATTTTACTCCACCGGCTGAAACCATTTAATATCGCTCAGTTTGCCTTCCCGCTCTTGGTTGAACACCGCTTCCATCCTCATACCGACCCGGAGTTTCTTGGGGTCGTTCTCGGACAGGAAATGCTGGATCCGGGAATCGGCATGGTCCAGCCGGATCAGGCCGTATCCATAAGGGACCGGTCTTTTCTTTCCGGTCATCGGGTCCAGGAAACCGAAAAAAACCACGGTGAAACATTCCAGCACTCCCCCCGGTCCGACCTCCACCCACTCGTCGGTCGGCGCGAAGCAAGGACCGCAAACCGGACGGGGCGGGATATAAACCTTCTTGCAGCGCGGGCATTTCCTGCCGTAAATCTTTTTCTCGTCCCGCAACTTTTTGAAAAAGAAACTCCCGATCTTTCCGCAGGAATAGTTATACGGGAAATTCGCCGGGGCGCTCATCTCCAGCAATTCAATTTGCCTGCCCGCCTGTTCCATCATCTCAATCCCTTTCCAAAATCGTGATCTCGGTCCAGAAGCTCCCTCCGAACCCGGTGGCCAGCGCGGTCTTGGCGCCCGGGACCTGCCGGGCGCCTCCTTTTCCCATCAACTGGATCGCGGCTTCGGCCACCCGGATCATCGCGGTGGCGCCGATGCAGTTGGTGGAAATGACCCCGCCGGAGGGATTAACCGGAAGCTCGCCGGTCATCTGGGTCGCGCCCGAGTCCATCAGCTTCCCGCCCCCGCCCAGTTCGCATAAGCCGAGCGCCTCGTACCAGGAAAGCTCGGCAAAGGTGCAAGGCTCATAAAATTCCGCGACATCCAGTTCCTTGATCGGATTAACGATCCCGGCCTGGGCATAGGCGTCCTTGGCCGCGTCCCGCAAGGTCCTCATATTGATCAGCAACGGCAGGTCCGAGTTAAAGGGCTGGTCGTGCCGGGTGGACAGGGCCTTGAACCAGGCCGGCCGGTTCGGGCTTTTCTTTTTCGCAACCTCCTCGCTCGCGACGATGATGGCGCAGGCCCCGTCTGAGGTTGGGCACATATCCATCAGCTTGATCGGGCTTGCGAGCATGGGCGAGCTGAGCACATCCTGGACCGTGACCGCTCTCCGGAGATGGGCATGGGGATTGTTCAGGGCGTTTCCGCGGTTCTTCACCGCCACCCGGGCCGCCTGTTCCTCGGTGATCCCGAACTTGTTCATATATTCGCTCGCGGCGAGCGCGAAGGTCCCGATCGCGCCGGCCATATTGGACCTCTCAAAGAGCGGGTCGGACTGGAAGATCAGGCCCGCGGTGGTGTCTCCGTCCGACTGCTTTTCCCAGCCGATGCAAAGGACGCAGTTGAACATTCCGCTCGCCACATGATAGTATCCGGCATGCGCCACGCTCGCGCCGGTGGTTCCGCCGGTGGTGATCTTCATCGCGTGCTTGAGATACGCCCCGGTCTCGGCCGCGGCCCAGAGGTCCGCGTTATACACTCCCTCAAAATGCTCCATATTTCCGATCAACACCGCGTCCAGGTCGGCTGGGCTCATCTCGGCGTCTTGGAGACAGGCGGAGACCGCCTCGTGGATCAGTTCCACAATGTTGACATCGCGCCGCCGGGATTTGTGAAAAGTCTGCCCGGTGGCTATGATTGCCGCTCTTCCAGCCATAATTATTTCTCACCGCAAAGGCGCAAAGAACGCAAGGAAATTTTTGGAATCTGTAATTTGCAATTCATCATTTTCCGCTCAGCGCTATCACGCATTGGCTCTGTCCGCACGGCCCGTAAGAGCCTTGGGCCAGCGCGGTCTTGACCTTTTTTTCCACCTGATGTTTTCCGGCCTCGCCCCGGATTTGTTTCGCGGCCTCAATCACGCGGGTCAGGCCGGAAACGCAAAGCGGGTTCCCGCCCAAAACCCCGCCGGAAGCATTGATCGGCTGGCCTCCCTTGGGATCGCTTTTTCCGGAATCCATCAGCGCCGCTCCTTTGCCGGCATCGCAGAGCCCGAGCGCTTCCGGATATTGAAGCAGTTGATATCCGAAATAGTCGGAAAGCTCAATCAGGTCCAGCTCCCGGCCCGGGTCTTTGATCCCGGCCATCCGGTAGGCCTTGGCAGCGGCCTCGGACAATGCCCTCGCCTCGGCCAGGTCGCGGTCGCCCAGGAAATAGCTGTCCATTGATACGCCCGCGCCTTTGATCCAGACCGGCCGGTCAGTCCACTTCTCCGCCACTGACTCGCGCGCGAGCATGAGCGCGCAGGCCCCGTCCGCGGGCGCGAACACCTCAAGCCGGTGGAGCGGGCTGGCCAGCATCTGCGAATTCAAAACTTCTTCCTGGCTGGTTTTTTTACCGCGAAAAACCAGCTCGTTTTTAGCCGCCTGGGTCAGGGCTTTGGCCGCGGCCTCCGCCATTTTTTCCGCGGGGATTCCATTCCGGCGCAAATACCTTCGCGCCTGGAGCGCGCCGGAATTGATCTCGTCCAACCCGAGCGCGCGCTGGAAGAATGGATCAAACATCGCGTTGGCGATGACATTCTGCGAACCTTCGCTCATCTTGGCGTGGGCGACCACCAGGCAGGTCTGATACTTGCCGGAGAGGATCCGCATCATCCCGTAAAAAACCGCCTGGGTCCCGTCCCCGGCGACCTTGGCCTCGGACTTGAGATATGCCCCCTCGGCCTCCGGCACGGTGCGGCTGGAGATGGTCCTTCCGTCCAGGTAATCCTGGGAGCAGGACACGATGTTGTCCACTTGCTTGATCTCCATCCCCAGCTGATTGAGCAGGCCGGAGGTCGCCTGATACACCAACTCGGTGATGTGATCCTCGCGCTTCTCGGCCTGATATGAGGTCTGGAACACGCCGACAATCGCCACCCGTTCAGTCATTTTTAAGGCTTGCCCACATCAAACTTTAGTTAATCCTATTTCAAACTTTTTTCAAAGTCAAAGTTTGAAAATGCGGTTCAAGGTTATCGGTGAACAGCGCCCGGGAAATACCGCGGACCGTTCGGCGTTTAGAGTGGACCGGATCAAAAGGTCAACTCATCCTTGAGCACCGACCTGGAAATCACCAGCCTTTGAATCTCGCTGGTGCCTTCCACGATCCGGTACAGGCGCAGGTCTCGGTAATAGCGTTCCACCTTGGCCTCCACCATATATCCCATTCCTCCGTGGATCTGGAGCACGCGGTCGGCGACCTTGCAGGCCATCTCGCTGGCGTAGAGCTTGGCCATAGAGGCGAGCGCGGACTGGCGTTCTCCGGAATCGTATCGGAGCGCGGCGTCAATCATCATACAGTCTGCGGCGTAAATCTCGGTGGCGCAGTCGGCGAGCATCCACTGGATGGCCTGGAAATCCGCAATCGGTTTTCCGAACTGCACCCGGATCTTGGCGTAATCCGATCCCATCTTCAAAAGCTTCTCGGCGTAACCGATACAGCTCGCGGCCAGGGTGACGCGCCCGATGTCCAGGGTCTTCATCGCGGTGCGGAATCCCTCTCCCACCTTGCCGATCACATTTTCCTCCGGCACCCGGCAGTCCTCAAAGATCACCTCGGACTGGACCATGGCCTTGCTTCCCATATGCTGATGGAGCTGTCCGATCTTGAGACCGGGCGTGCCCTTTTCAATAATGAACGCGGTGATCCCGCCCTTGGTCCGCTTTTCCTTGTCGCTGAGCGCGAGCACCGTGAACACATCCGCGATCGGGGCGTTGGTGATGAAATGCTTCAAGCCGTTGACCACCCAGAACTTGCCGTCCTTGACCGCGGTGGTGGTCATTGAGGCTGCGTCCGAACCCGCGCCCGGCTCGGTCAGGCAGAAGCAGGAAAGTTTTTTACCGCTGGAGAGGTCCGGGAGAAACCTTTGCTTCTGCTCCTCCGATCCGGAGAGCAGGATGGCTTGGCTTCCGATCCCGTTGTTGACCGCAATCAGGGAGCGGAACGCGCCGTGTCCCCACGAAAGCGCCTTGGCCACCAGGCAATAGCCGGTGGCGCCGATCCCCAGTCCGCCGTATTCGGTCGGGATGGTCATCCCGTAAAGGCCCAGGTCGCGCACCTTCTGCACAACCGGCTCGGGTATTTTTCCCTGCTGTTCAATCAGCTCGTCAATCGGCTCGCAATCCTTTTTTACAAATTTCCTGACGGTATCCACAAACTCCAGGATCTCCTTGGGTATCGCCGCCTTATACATTTTTTCCCTCCCTGATTAAGTTTTTTCCCCCGCGGGAACCCGATGCCGGATGCCTTCTTGATTGGCAGGTCCGGCCCGGCCGACCTTCTTTCCTGATTTCCTCCAGACCTTCTTGCCCCTACAAGATTAAACCAAAGAGCGCCTTTGCTCCAAGAATAAAGTCGCGCTTTTTTTCAGTCTTCCCAATCAGGCGCCGGATACTTTTCTTGCCGCTCCTGGGAACCGGGGATTCTATTCTGCCTTAACTTTTAATTTTGTTGCTTAAGGACCAGAGACTGGGCTTGGTTTACGGCCACTGGTTATAAGGGGATGCGGGATTTTCCAAAAGCTTTTTGCGGAAGGGGGCAGGTCTTGAGGGTCTGTCGCCTAAAGCCTTCTGACCGGACAGGATAAAACATCATTCCAAGGAGCGGAAGAAGTCCCGCGGAAAGCCGAATTCAGTTATTCGGTGCATATAGATAAATAATCAACTCTGAATCAAATCTGAAACACAAGGGCTATTTGGGCAACAGCCCCTCAATCCCTGACCGGTCCGGGCCTACCCTTGATGCTAAATTGGTGTCCACCAAACCGGGTGCGATCCAGCTTGCCGACCCCTGTTCACCTTATTGAATTCACGGGCCAAATCCGATCACATCTACCGGAACATTTCTATAAGTATTTTTCCCATTCCCAAGCTGACCATAATAATTATAGCCCCAACACTTTACTCCCCCGACAGAGTTAAGAGCGCAGGTATGCCAACCACCAGAAGACATTGCGCTTACCCCTGAAGATAGGCCGGAAACATTAACCGGAACCTTGCTATCGGCTTTTTTCCCATTCCCAAGTTGACCATATTCATTATACCCCCAGCACTTTACTCCGCCGCTGGAGGTAAGGGCACAGGTATGCTGACC
>CAIYYW010000128.1 GCA_903930515.1 uncultured delta proteobacterium
CAATTCCCGTGGCTTCAGTTGGAATTGACAATCAGCTTAATTTAGCTTATATATAAAGGGTTCCGGGCGGATGGCTCAGTTGGGAGAGCGTTGGCCTTACAAGCCGAAGGTCGCAGGTTCAAGTCCTGTTCCGCCCACCATAAACCCTTTTTTTCAATCAGTTCCAAAGGCGGGTTTTTTTGTTGCACGCTGGTAACACAATTCGGCTCAATTCCCATCCCGGTGCGTGCTATCTCTCCCACTGCCTCGGTTAGCTCCACCAGTCTTTCCCGGCGGGATTTTGCATAGCGGTTCACAGTCAAATTGGGGGTGGCGTGCCGGATCAAGGTCATGGAAACAGGGCAAATGGAGACAAATCGTTACATTATATGTAAATACCGGCCAGAGGATCGGGAGGCAGTGCGAAATATTTTTGCGGAGTCCGCTTTTTTGGGAGACCCGATAGAAGGGGATCGAGAGGTGGCCGCGGATTTTCCGCTTACTATACCGATCGGGAGCCGGAGAGCGCCTTTGTGGCCGAGTGGGACGGCCGGGTGGTTGGGTTTCTCCTGGGATGCCTGGATACCGCGCTCAAGGAGCGCATCAATAAAACGGAACTGGCCCGACCGCTTTTTTATAAAGCTTTGCGCCGCGGACATTACTTCCGGCCCAAGAGCGTCGTTAATTTTGCCCGGCGGATGTGGGGCATCGCGCAGACATTCGGCATAAGAGGCATAATGCGCGGGGAAGTTAAGCGGCTGATGCACAAGATCGCGGCCATCAAGACCGAATACCCGGCGCATTGTTCCAGGCGTGCATTTGGGCACTACTTCACATAATAAACAGGCGTTGCATTTATATCTGCACTGCGGATTTGAAATAATCGTAAAAATAAGAAACCGTCACACCGGCCATCTGGTTCCAGACCCGCCGGTATACGGTTTGCTTCTTGCGAGGAAGCTCAACTAAAGGCGCTGCGGTTTCTGTAGCATACATATCACATTTTTTTCTAACCCTCATATTCTCCTAGGACTTTCCCGCAAGCCCTGACAGCCTTTTTTGAGATGGCCTGGCATAAGTGTTCATGGTCAGGCCCGCAGTGGAATGCCTGGCTAAGTTCTCTGCTTCCTTTCCCAATGGGATTCGCTACACTCAGCCTGTCAGAAAGGGTGTTGAGGCTGACCTAAAAAGCTGTAGACTTATTGGGGGCGGGCCAGGACAAGACCGACCCGGTATTTACGAGGAGGAAGCTATGGGGAAGAATGAGACTGGAATCGGGAAAGATACCGTCATTATCAAGCGGTTAAATGCCGACCATGGGCAGGATACCTTTACCCAATTCCTTCCTTTGAATGGCGAAATGGTAAAGGAAATCGAAAATGCCGTAAAATACATTTTTGACAGGCTGGGAGGAGCTTCTTTAATCAAATCCAGCGGCGATGTTTACATCAAGCCGAACGCGATTGATTCCAAGGCTTACACTCACACCAGACCGGAAGTGGTGGAAGCGGTTATCCGTTACTGGTTTGATGCGGGAGCAAAAAGGGTTTTCCTTATTGAGAATTCTACGCAATGCAATATAACGCGGCTCGTTTTCGAGTTGACCGGCTATAAGAAAATATGCAAAAAAACCGGCGCGATCCCGGTTTATCTTGATGAGGAAGATACGGTAACCCTGAAGTTTTCCGGGAAGAAATCGTCCAAAGAAGGCGACCCCACAGGTTATGACCGCACGGAATTTGAGATTTCCAAAACGGTGTCCGAAAAACTAATTTTGGGTCGAGATAAAAACCTGTACCTAAACCTCCCGAAACTTAAAACTCATTCGATGGGAGTGGTCACCCTGGGGATCAAGAACCAATGGGGCTTCCCTCGCCACGCGCATCGAAGCGCGGATCATAATTACAACCTTCATCACAAGCTGGTGGATGTCCTTTCACATGTCCAGCCGGACATTACCATGATCGAGGGAGTGGAGGGAACCATATACGGACACTACCCAGTCCTCTCTTTTGCCGACAAGTGTATCAAGCCGTTCAAGGTGTTGATTGGAAGCCTTAATGTAGTTGCCGCCGATATTGTCGGCGCCGCGGTTTTCGGCCTGGGCATAGATGATGTTCCTCAAATAAAGCTTGCCATAGAAAGAGGGTTGGGAGGCGGCGTTCAAAAAGCCGAAGATATCAAACTCATTGGGGATTATTCCGATCTGAAAAAGTTGGACATCATAGGAGACTTGAAGGATTTTAACGGCAAGTATCCATCCGACCTTTACCCGCAATTCCCCGGAGATGTAACTATCATCAAAGGAAAAGAAATGGCATGCATAGAGGGTTGCGTCAACAATCCGGTGAGTGTTTTACAAGGTCTGGCCTATGACTTCAACGGAAAGGGCGGTTGGACTCTGATCATGGGAAAAGGTTTCGATTCCGCGGTGATAGACAACATTAAAGGCCGTGTGCTGATCGCGGGTCACTGCGCGATTGATGAGGTCTCCGAGAGGCTTATCAGCCGACTGGGAAGGCGCAATGTGTATCTCAGCGGGGAGTGCAACGATTTAAGGGCGACCAGTGAATCCATGTGCCACCTCATGAGAGTCAACCCGATGAAATTGGCGCCGATAAACCCGATTGTCGGGGCTGGTATTCTTATTATGGCTTATGGGAATCGCACTCATGCGAAACTGGTTAATCCACTATCTTACCTCTTCAAGATGCGATGAAAAACTATGAAGGTTGTTAAATACATTAAATATACGAAAGGAAGGGACAAGGATGAAAAATTCCGGAAAATTCGAGCCTGATTGGAGAGAGGATGTCCCGGCGGAGGGGTCATACCGATCCATCTTCAAGTACGACCCTAAAAAGTTCAAACACCCAAACGCCGCCTGGTATGAAATGTTCAAGCAAGAGTTCGGCTTGACCGATGAGGACTTCGCGAAAAGGCAGCCGGGAGGCGATGAACAGGTTATGCTTGATCATAAGCCCGCGTTGAGCAACGATCAGGTAAATACCTTTTTCAGCATCGTCGGGAAGGATAATGTTTCCGCTGACGGCTACAGCAGAGTCAAGTACGGCCATGGCAAATCTATCGATGAAAATCTTGGCCTTAGGAAAGGCATAGCGGGCAAGGCGCCTGATCTCGTAGTCCATCCACGGAACAAGCAAGAGGTGGGGGAAATAGTCAAGTATTGCAACTCCCAGAGGATCGCCATCATCACCTATGGAGCGGGATCGGGCTGTGTACTGGGCATGAGAGCGAGCAAAGGCGGGATTGCCCTGGTTATGAAGACTCACCTGAACAAGGTTCTGGCTGTTAACGAGTTGAACCAGACCGCTGTAGTCCAGCCCGGAATCATTGGGCCGGATTACGAAGCGGCCCTTAATAACGCCCCCCGGCTGTTTGGCGCCAAACGCAGTTATACCTGCGGGCATTTTCCCCAGTCCTTTGAATTAGCTTCGGTGGGCGGATGGATACTTGCCCTGGGTTCAGGACAGGCTTCCACCTATTACGGAGACGCATACGACATCGTTCTCAGCCAGGAATATGTGACGCCGGCAGGGATCATAAAAACCCACGCCATCCCGGGGACCGCAACCGGTCCGAAAGTGAACGACATTATGAAAGGCAGTGAAGGGTCATACGGGGTTCTGGTCGAAGCGACCATGAAAATATTCAGGCATATGCCGGGTAATCGCCAGCGTTTCGCCTTCATGTTCCCGTCCTGGAAGGCCGCGGTCAACGCGTCGCGGGAGATTGTCCAGGGAGAGTTCGGCTTGCCGGCGGTGCTCAGGATATCCGACCCCGAGGAAACCGAGATCGGTCTTAAACTAAAAGGGTTCAATGACGGCATCCTTGACGCATTCTTGAGACTCCGAGGGTTTAAGCCGATGGAACGCTGCCTTTGCATCGGCACGGTTGAAGGAGAGAAGGGCTATGCCAAACATGCAAGAAAAATGGCCTCGAAAATTTCCCGTGCCCACGGCGCCATGTCGCTGACCGGTTACGCCACCAAACAGTGGGAGCATGGAAGATACTCCGATGTTCACATGAGGGAAGACCTCCTGGATTACGGCATAATCATAGACACCTTGGAATCCGGGGTAAGCTGGGAAAACCTGCATCGGCTTCATCAGGGAGTGCGCTCGTTCGTTAAAAGCAGACCGGGCACCATATGCATGACCCATGCTTCTCATTTTTATCCCCAAGGGACCAACCTGTATTTCATTTTTTTAATGAGGCCCAAAGACCAGCTGGAGTTTTTCCAGTTCCGCAGGCAAGTGGTGGACAGGATCATCGAACATGGCGGGTCTATAAGCCATCACCATGGAATCGGCAGGATGTTCGCCCCTTGGATGGAGGCCCATCTCGGCAGGGAGCAGATGGAAGTGCTGCGGGCGCTAAAAAAGCATTTTGATCCCCAAAATATAATGAACCCGGGCGGAAACCTGGGGCTGGATTCCCCCGATGAGGCGGACCAGGCGACCAATCAATCGCGCTGAAAGTCTTTCTGTTTCATGGAAGGGCGGAAATGAAAGATTCTTCTAAACAAACCGATGAGTTGATTGTTGCCATAGACGCCGGCACGCAGTCGATCAGGGCCGCGCTGGTGGATTTAGCCGGTAATATTCACGGTCTGGTCAAGACCCCGATCGAGCCTTATTTCTCCGAGCGCCCGGGGTGGGCCGAACAACAGCCCGAATACTACTGGCAGATGTTATGTAAGACCTGTCGGAAGCTATTTGATGCCAGTGAATTTCCAAAGGACAGGGTCGTCGCAGTAACCCTGACGACTCAGCGCTCAACTTTTGTCAATGTTGACCGGGATGGCAATCCCCTTCGGCCCGCCATTGTCTGGCTGGACCAGAGGAAGGCAGGCACAAAAGGTATTATCCCGGCCTTTTCCGTTCCCGTTCTCAAGGCATTAAGACTTTATCAATTTGTCGAGTATGTGACGGGATATTGTCGCTCAAACTGGATTCAACAGAATCAACCGGAGATCTGGGAAAAAACTTATAAATTTCTTTTTCTCTCGGGATACCTTACCTATAAAATCACCGGCGAGTTCAAGGATTCCGCCGGGAATATGATTGGGACCATCCCGTTCGATGTAAAAAAGTTTGATTGGGCGGGCAAATGGGACCTGAAATGGAAGCTGTTCCCGATGGAGAAGGAAAAGCTTCCGGAATTGGTCAAACCAACACAGTTGCTGGGACATGTCACCAATAAGGCCGCCGAAGATACCGGCCTCCCCAAGGGCCTTCCTTTATTTGCCGCTTCAAACGACAAGGCATGTGATATTGTCGGCGCGGGCTGTCTCACCCCGGATACGGCCTGCATCAGCTTCGGCACCACCGCAACCATCAATACCCAAAACGATAAGTACATTGAACTACGCCCCTTCCTGCCTCCGTATCCATCAGCGATTCCCGGTCAGTTCTATTCTGAAGTGACGGTGGTGAGGGGGCTTTGGATGGTCTCCTGGTTCAAGCAGGAGTTCGGTCTGCAAGAGAGGCTCCAGGCGCTGGAAAAGGAAGTCGCGCCGGAGGAGTTGCTGGAAAAGCTTTTAAAGGATGTGCCGCCTGGTTCCATGGGCCTGATGTGCCAGCCATACTGGACGCCGGGACCGGAACTGGCGTCATTCACCAAGGGATCCATCATCGGGTTTGGTGATGTCCATACCAGGGCCCACTTGTATCGCTCAATCGTTGAAGGAATTGTGTTTGCCCTTAAGGAAGGCGCCGAGTTAACGGAGAAAAAAAATAAAACACCCATTACCACCATCAGGGCATCCGGGGGCGGGTCCCGGAGCGATTCGATCATGCAGATTACCGCCGATGTTTTCGGACTCCCCGTTCACAGGCCTCACACCGATGAGACCTCGGCACTGGGCGCCGCAATCGATGCCGCAGTGGGGATGAAATTCTTCCCGGATTTCAATAAGGCGGTGAACGCCATGACCCGGGTTAAGGACATTTTTGAGCCGATAAAAAAGAATGAGCAGATTTACCAGGATCTCTACCAGAGGGCTTATCTCAAAATATACAAGCAGCTTCTGCCTTTATTCAAGGAGATTCAGGATATTACCGGCTACCCGGAATAATCGTCAAACACCCGTTACCTTAATGATTACCTTTTTATTTCTTGTTTTCGCGGTCCAGACACGATCATATCAACTATCATGCTCCCCTTGCCGGATCTCATCAAGCGTTTCAAAAATTGTGCGGATGTTGGCAAGGGGCATGGTGTACTGCATCTCATGGGAGGTGGCCAGCACATGCCGGCCGTTCCTGCCGCCTATGCGGTAGGACCGGAGGATGTCCGCTTTGAGCTGCTCCGGCGTCCAGCTTTCTCCCTGTTGAATGTCAATGCCGGTGACAAATGTCAGGCGACCGCCGAATTCACGGTGGGCTTTTTCAAAATCATTGCCTGATTTGGGCTGAAAGGCTTGCAGGAGGTCCAATCCCGCGTCCACATAATCCTTAAGGTGAGTCATCTGATACCCGCATGAATGGAGCAGGGCCAGCGCGCCTTCCTCATGGGCGGCATCAATGAGCCGTTTAAGGCCGGGATAGATAAACTCCTTCCACATTCGCGGTGAAAGAAAGGTGGCGTTGTCATAACCGTAATCATCCCCGATAAAGGCTATGTCCGCACCGGCGCGGACGGAATTTACCAGCAACTCCACCTGGTAATCGATCCATTTTATCAGAAACGCCTTCATTTCTTCGGGATATTCGCAAAGATAGAGTATGTATTTTTCAAAGCCGAATAAAAAGTTGCTGGGAAAGTCCTCCGGCCCGAAAATTTCCGTGGCAATGGAGTGGCCGGGAAACTGTTTTCGGTACCGGCGGAATACATTGTAGTAGGATTGCTTTTTCGGGTCCGGCAGTTGGTAGCCCTTTAGCGCCTCAATATCCTTTATTGCCGGCTTGTGCATGTCAGGATAGATGCCGCCAAGGGCTATGTCAGTACCGAACATGTCCTTCATTTTGAACTGTTCGCCGAAAAACAGGGACGGCAGGTCAAGTTTGGCAAAGTGCCATGGCGTTGCCGCGACTGCAAGAATAATGTCCGACCCCAACTCCGAAGCATAGGTATCGGCGTAGTTAAAGGAATGGTAGTCTAAAAGAAGCGGCAACGCCCGCCAAATGCGAGCGGCGTCGAGTTCCCCGCCCTTGATAAACCGCTTCCACGCGAAGCGCGCCAGCATGTTTAACCCTTGATCCCGAGCCGGCTTGTATTCGGCAATGACCTTGCAAGCCGCATGCGGATTCAGCCAGATATAATAAGGCACATGGTCCACCGGCTGTCCTTTAACCGTGGCCCAGATTCGTTCACGGGGCGTCATCTCCCCGGTTGGTTGTGTCGGTCTGACCGGTATCGCTGTCATTATTCACCCCCAAAAAATAAAATTGCCGGCAGTTCGTCCACATCATCCCCTTGGGCTGCTGCGATGTTATTCCCTGGGCCCGATGGCGCGAGTTCCGTCCACTGCCTGGATATCAAGGTCCGGGTTTCCCGGGCCGAAGTGTTTGAGCATGACAATGGGATCCGCGGTGGAGGGGTTAGTGATTTTCACCCCTTCCCTGGCCGCGGCTTCATTCACGAAGCACTCGTCGTTGGTCATCTGGCCGAAGCGGATCATCGTGGGGGTCTCTATGTCCCAGACGCCCATCCTGCCGTGGCCCTGCATCATGATCATCCCGTATGCCGCGCGGTCGCGGATAATCACCGTCCGGCCCGGAAGCACGGTCAGCTCTTTGGCGCTGAAAGCCGTTGACTTGTAGCAAATCCAGTTGTCTATGTAGCCCTCGGACTTCATCTCTTCCAGGGGCTTGACCGGCTTCGGCCTCATCAGCCGATGCTTGGCGAAGTCCGGGTCAAGGTTCAAGTCCCAGTGGATCACTTCCAGGAGGTAGTCTATGTCGCCTATTTTATCAGGAGGAGTGTCCTTCCACAGGAGGTTTTCAGGAACGATCTGGTCGCCCGTCAGGGACTGGAACATGCCGAAGACATCAGACGCTTTCTGGGGCTCGTAGGTGCAGAGGCTGCCGGGCGCGTGCAAGATGCCCGGAGGGACATCCCAGCCCGTGCCCGGCTCTAGCCGGTAAGCTTTGGAGATGTTGGTGATCTTGTTATCTCCCTTTGCGAAGTTGGCGAGGCACTCCCTGACCTGCGCTTTGGTCGTGCCGGGCTCAAAGCCGAAGAAGGTATATGGGAAATCCCCGCCGTAGTTGTTCACCTGCACGGGAAAGAAGTAGGCCTCCGGCTTGCCCAACTGTCCAACCCGGGCCGCATGCTCATCACGATGGTGGACATGGTGCGGGAGCGCACCCTTGTTGTCAAAGAACTTGGAGTACATCGGCCAGCGGCCGTGCTCGCCCCAGATGCGGTCGCCGATGATCTGGCCCTTCATGTGGGTGATCGCGTCTCTCAGCAGGATCTTTTCCGTCTTGACGCCATCATCAAACACAATGAAACTCAGGCCCTCGTCCGGGCTGGTCTTCGGCCCGTTGTCCGCCGGCGTTGTGGACGAAAACCATCGCTCGTCAATCCCGCCACGGTCGCCGCCAAGGGCGTAGTAGTCATCCGGGTGGAGCTTGATCCGCCTCCCCGGCACACAGAACGACCTCGGCACCCAGGCCGGAGCCAGCCTGACTATCCCCTTGCCCTGCTCCAGGGCAAGTTCACTTAGGCGTCCAGCTTCCATAGTTCACTCCTTGAAAAATCAGTTCAACTTTAACCTGAGAATTATATCCACGGGGTCAATATCCCCGGGCCAGATTGTCGTCTTGACGACCCCGTCCATCCGCTCCAGTTTCAGCTCTTTCCGCGCGGGCTCCAGGGAAACCCCGGCAATGTTTTTCCACCTTCGCCCAATGAACTGCACGACTATTTGCCTCGTGACCCCGTCCATGTTCACTAAATGAAGAAGTGTGTCCCCGTTGTTGCTGGTTGCTATTGTTTTGACGCTCGGGGGCGTTACCTTCACCCCCGGAACTTGCTCGCTCCGGTAGCGCAGGGGGACGGAGTCGGTGAACAGCTTTTTTCTCGGTCGGTACCA
>CAIYYW010000129.1 GCA_903930515.1 uncultured delta proteobacterium
CGGGGGGATGGACGAGCCGGATAATGGCAAGGCCGTAATCTGGTTCAAGGCCACTGCTTCGGGAACCGTCGTGATCAAGGGAGATGTCCCCGCCAACGCCGAGAAGCATACCATGGCAGTCGGGCCTTCGGAGGCGGTGACGATAAACATTACCGGCCCATAAAAAATAGCGGATAGCCGCCCCCGAACCAGTTTAATAAATTGGGGGGGGCGGGCAATTTGTCAGCTGCCCTTTTTCTCTTAGAATCAGAGCAACGGACCAGGGAGGGAAATATGCGAGGGATTGTTAGAAAAGGTTTCTGGGGCTTTCTCGGGATATTGCTTTTTTCCGTCAGCCTGGTATGCCATTCCACCGGTGAAACCATCGGCTTATCCACCGCTTTCGACAATCTTCAGCCCGGGCAGGAATTTTATGTATCACTTTATGTAAATTTCCCGGTCGGAGCCCCCATGGGCAAGTATTATGCGGAGATTTCGTATGAGAGCGACTATCTGGAAATCTTGTATGCTGATGAAGGGGATCATACCCAATTTTATCGGCCTTCAATTCAGGTCAGCGCGCAGGAAAAGAAATTTTCCGTCACCGACACCAATATCTACTATCCGGGCAGTTCTTGCGCAATTGTATATAACCAACAAATTCTTGCCAAGATCTGGTTTCGGGTAAAACCGGGGGTTCCGTTAGGACAAAGCACCGATTTAATCTTTCTGGTCAATGCCGACTCTCCCCGGCTGGAATATTGTTATGGGACGGTGATTCCCGGAGTGTTACGCGCGGATCTCACCCTCATGCTTCAACCTTATGTGGAAACCACTTATGACCTGGAACAATATCTGGACCTGGACGCGGATTGGGGATTCAGCGAGGGGGATGTGGATTATTTGATTGAGCTTTTAAACAAAAACAAATTAAATGTGGAAAATCCCAACCAGGTTCAAATGGGTGGAATCCAGATTGATTTCCTGGGGAATGCCCAGGCAGATGCTTATGACCTGGGAGTCGCGGAGGCGGTTGCGCGGCCCACCCGCTTTATCGGCACGGGCGCGAATGGCATCTGCAATACCGCCAAAGCGGGCGATGATGTCCAGGAGATTCCCCTGAACCAGGGCTATCCCAACACCATCGCCATTGCTCCAGGCCCGAATAATGTGTTGGACACGGTCCCGGCCGTGGATGACACCATTTTCGGAATGGTCATTACTGCCGGCCCGGATGGAATTGCCAATACCACAGCTTCCGGGGATGATCTTCAAATGATTCCGGTTGACAAAGGCGACCCCAACCGAATTTGCGTTTCTCCGGGCACAGACGGCAAGCTTAACTCCACCCCGGGAACCCCGGATGACGCGGCCCTGGATCTCAACAAAAATACCGGCTCAATTTTACAGAATTATTATATCCCTCCTGGAAGGCCAATGTCTCTCAAACGGGTTTCCCCACAGACCGCAGATGTTTATCTGTCAGAGGAGGGGGATATTTCTTTGCTGGTCAGGGTGGAGGATGAATACGGGAATCCCAAGCCTGGAATTGCGCCGACATTTACCATTACCTCCGGCACGGGCAGGTTCGTTTATAATGACGATTATCATACCGAGATCAAAGGTCAGCCTGCGGGCCAATTTCTAACCCTGGGCAATTCTCCCACCGGAGCAGTCGGCGGTATGATTCATATGTTCCTGGACTCTCATACCCGGGTGGATGTTACCGTGGCGGCTGATCCGAGCAAAGGTATCCCCAATCAGCTTTCCGCTTCTTTTGATGTTTATACGCCCTCTTCCGCTTATCAGGAGCCTTATTACCTGTCTGTTTCCTTAAGCGACAGTTCCACGGTGCAAGCCGGGACCCCGGTTCAAGTTAATATTACCGCCGGGGACAAAAGCTATAACCTGGTTTCAGGATTTGGCAATAGGATCAAACTAATAACCGAACAGAATCTGGCAAATGGCGGTTTGCTATCTTTTTCCGGAGAGCGCGGCGATTCCATATTCTTTGACGATTTTTCCCAGGGGCTGGGGCATTGGGCATACCCGGAGGGTGTGACCACTGACCCCAGCGCCGGCGGTTGGCTGGAGCCCACTGCGGCAAAGATGTTTGGAAGCGTGACAATGCCTAATCCCTCAATGATGACCGGCGTTCCGATTTCGGACGGCAATACCGTTTTTTTTGACGGCCCGATCAAGGTCTCCTTCCAATGGAAATATCATCCAGGCACGAATCCAATATCCGCATTTTCTATACAATATTGGAGTGTCAACTCTCCCCAGCACGTGCTTCTGAAAACCTATAATCTGCCAGATGCCTCAATCATCCCGAATCGCTGGAACTGGGAGGAATTTGATTTCACCAATAATTCCTCGATCCGGCCACTCTTTCAGATTATGCTGGTCGCAAGTTTTGTCTCCCAGCCCCCTCCGGTGAGCAGTATCATCTATATTGATAATTTCAGCATCACCGGCTTCCGCTCCCTGTTTCAGGAAGATTTTGAAAGCTTTAGCGATGATCAAATTCCCTTTACCTCCGGACATATGGATTCTTCAAGCTATATCAGCACCGGCCCGAATGGAATCAATAACAGCACCATCAGCGTAGATGATGTTTACCGGATTCTCAGGAACAATGGAGAACCCAACCAGATCGAGATCCTTTATGGTCCGGACAAAACCCTTGCCTCCGCCCCAGAGATGGATGATACGCTCGTGATGAATGAAAAAGGAGTCTATTATGCGATCAATACCGGCGCCAATGGCCGATGCAACTCTCTTGCCTTTGAAGACGATGCCCAAAAGATAGCTATTGGAAAAGGAAGGCCTTATACCGCGGCCATCTTGCCCGGAAATAATTACCTTTTAAATTCCACTCCCGCGGGAGATGATGTTTTGGTTGACCCGACCGGCAATTTCGGAGCAAGAATTATTGTCAAGCAGGGCGCCGGCGCAGAAGGCACCAGCAAATACCTCCTCCTCGCACGCCCCTCGCTCAACGGCCAAATTCAGCAGACGATGGTGGAGAAAAGACTCTACCTGAAATACTTCAAGCTGTTCGGACCGCATCGCTATGTTTATTTGACCTTTTATTCCAAGACCCTGGACCTGGCTGATCCCACCATGCAGCCCCGGCAGGAGTTTGTCTGCGAGGTAAGCGATGACGGAGGCAAGACCTGGGTGCCGGTCTGGGATTTCCAGGGCGTGGATCACGACTGGACCTTTCATAAAATCGCGCTTCACAACGATCCCCGCTTCACCATTACCGATGATTTCATCGTCCGCTGGCGCGCCAGTATGGATTGCTTTGAGTCAGGCCCGCCCCCTGCATGCGCTACTGATCCGGACGCCGCGTATATTGATCAGATCAAAATCTATGAGGCCTCTGGTGAGCCGGACCGCCAGACCTCGGAAATTATTGATAATGGCGATGGCACCTACCAAGGCTATCTGAATAATTCCCTCCGGGGATCTGATCAAGTGGCCGCAATTTATCTGCCGGAATTGCTCGGAGCAACCTCCAGCGACTATGCCAAAATCTCCAATTATATTGACCTTAATGTGACCTCCTATTCCATTGATCCAAAATCCCTCAAGGTGGTTCCGGAAAATTTCCAGATCAATGCCTGCCAGCAATTGAACTATCAGGTGATCGGCAAGAAGGTGGGAAATTCAACCTATACCGATCTTACCCCGTTCTATCGTTTGAATATTTATGGTCCGGCGAGAATGATCACGCCGGGAATCCTTCAAGCCGAATGCTCCGCCAGCGTAATCCCCGGAACCCAGGACCTATATTACATCTCAGCGATTCCCCTGGTGGAAGGTCTGGATGATCCGGAAGGGGGTGGATCCGGAGTTCAGACCGGCGTGGTAAGCGGAAGGATTTTAAAGCCCAATCTGGACGGAGCCGGCTCCGCCCCGGTCCAGGTCAAGATGAGCACCACCAACAAAATTTACGGGTCCACCGACGCGGACGGCTTCTATATGTTCAGCGCGGTCCCGGCCGGAACCGGATACGCGGTGATTGCAATGAAGGATAGTTACACCAAGGCCTCGCAGCAAAGTGTTAATGTCAGCGCGGGCGGCAATAAGACTGTGGACCTGGTTCTGGGCAGCGGCAATGACTGCGATGGAGACGGAATTTTGGACGGCGCGGATACCGATGATGACAACGACAGCTTTGCCGACACCCAGGAGACCGCGGCCGGCACCAATAAATGCAACCCGGATACCGACGGAGACGGGGTCTCGGACAACCTGGATAAATTTCCCACCAACGCCTCGGAATCTCTGGACACTGACAATGACGGGATCGGAGACAATACCGATACGGATGATGACGGAGACGGCCTGTCGGACACCGAGGAAACCACCCTGGGAGTGGACGGCTATATCACCAACCCGCTCAATCCGGACACGGACGGCGGGGGCTTGAATGACGGCGCGGAATACTCCGGTCATAAAGACCCGACCAATGCCGCGGATGATGCGGTCGCGGATACCGATGCCGACGGTCTTCCCAATAGCGTGGAACAGGGGGGTGGCGGCTGCGGGATCGCCTGGACCCAGCTGAACACCAAAAGTCTTGCCGCGGATATGGATAAAGACAGCGATAATGACGGGCTGCTGGATTATGCCGAGGTCAAGACCTATGGCACCAACCCGATGTGCGCGGACACCGACCAGGACGGCGAGACTGATTTAAAGGAATTGTCCAATTACTCTACTTGCTCCTGCGTTTGTATGAATCCCCTGATAGCGGACACGGACGGAGACGGCAGGAATGACGGCGTGGAAGACGCGGATCACGACAATGTGCTGGACGCCTCGGAAACCGATCCCTGCAATCCCGACACCGACGGAGACAGTATGCCGGACGGATGGGAAGTGGCCAATACCCTTGACCCCAGGGTGGATAACGATCACCTGGACGCGGACAGCGACGGTCTGAACAATATCACCGAGTATCTC
>CAIYYW010000130.1 GCA_903930515.1 uncultured delta proteobacterium
CGAGTTGCGCAGGACCGGCATTTGGTATTTGGCAAAAATATCAGGTTTTTCAATTTCGTCTTTTAATGGTTAAAATAACAGGGATGGGCGCAAATGCGAAATTCGGCCTGATGGTTTTAGCCACCTTGTCCATAATGGTCCTGCTGGTGGTCAGCGGTGAGAGACGGGATTTGAAAGCAGGGGCCGCGTCAAAAGTGGATCTGAAGCAGATTCAGGCGCAGGTTTCCGCGGGCAATTTGACCCTTCATCTTGCGGAGTTTGGGAAGAAACTTGGCTCAACGGAGGACGCTGAATGAGCAAGGGTTATGTTCAATGCCTGCTCTGCCCGAAGCAATGCGTTCTGGGTCCGGAGGAGCGCGGCGATTGCCGGGTGCGGATCAACTACCAGGGAGATTTGGTCGCCCTGACCTATGGCAAGCCCTGTACGGTGCATAAGGATCCGGTGGAAAAAAAACCGATGTTTCATTTCTTGCCGGGAACTTACGCCTTTTCTTTGGCCACGGCCGGATGCAATCTCCATTGCAAGTTCTGCCAGAACTGGGAAATCTCTCAAATCAACCCGGAGGACGCCAAGAATATGGACTTGAACCCTAAAGCTGCGGTTGATTACGCGCTCAAGAGCGGGTGCCGGAGCATCGCCTATACCTATTCCGACCCGATCATTTTTTATGAATACACCTATGACATCTCGGTTTTGGCTCGGAAGGCCGGTCTGAAGAATATCCTGGTCACGGCCGGGTTCATCAATGAGAAGCCCTGGCGCAAACTGTGCGAGGTCACGGACGGGGCCAATATAGACCTCAAGGCATATTCCGAGGATTTTTATCGCCGGATTTGCAACGGCCAAATGGAGCCGGTTTTGAACGCGATCAAGGTGGCGGTGGAAATGGGGGTTGCGGTTGAGATCACCAATTTGATCGTGCCCACCTTGAATGACGATCTGGAGATGATCAAGCGGATGGCCGGATGGATCCTGGAAAATATCGGCCCGGAATATCCGCTCCATTTCTCCCGCTTCTTTCCGCTCTACCAGCTTCGGGGGCTGCCGCCCACTCCTTCGGAAACCCTGGTAAGGGCCAGGGAGACCGCCCTGGGAGCGGGTCTTGATTATGTTTATATCGGCAATGTTGAGGTGGAGGGCGCGGGAAATACCTATTGCCCGAATTGCAAGAAAACCCTGATTGAACGGCAGGGATACCAGGTGAGCGAGCTCGGGATAATAAACGGCGCCTGCAAGTTCTGCGGAACGCAGATCAAGGGGGTATGGGGTTGATGGAAAAGAAAAAAAGCATCAAGCGTCGTAAATTTTTTGTCCTGATCGGAGTGGTCGCGCTCGGGATCGGCTGGCTGAGGAATTATTTTAAACCCGGCTCCGGCGGAAAATCCCGCTCTTGCCTGTCCCTTCACCCGGCCCGTTTTTATCAAAAACTTTTTTCCGCTTCCGATGGAGGCAAGCAATGAAGATAAAAAATATCGCTTTTTTCTCTCTCGCGTTTTTCCTGCTATGCGCCGCGTGCAAGAAGCCCAAACCGGAAGCCGCGCAGGCGCCCGGCCGGGAACTTCCGGCGAGCGAGGGGACCTTCCCCGCAGTGGTTGCCGGCCAGTTTTATCCGGCTGATCCGGGGCAATTGCGAACGATGATCCAGGGCTTTCTGTCCCAGGCCCGGGTTGCGGAAATCCCGGCGCGGATTTTCGCGGTCCTGTCCCCGCACGCCGGGTATATCTTTTCCGGGCCGATCGCGGGATATTCTTACCGGGCGCTCCAGTCGCAGGGCAGTAAAAAATTCGTGATCATCGCGCCCAGCCACCACTATCCCGGAGCCGGCCAGGTCGCGGTTTTGAACGCGGACTATTACCAGACCCCGCTGGGCAAGGTAAAAATCAACCGCGATAAAGTCCGGGAATTATACGGCCTGGGGGATTGGGTCACCACGGACCCGCGCTATTTTTCAGAGGAGCACGCCGCGGAGGTGCAACTGCCGTTCTTGCAGACGATCGTTGGAGACGGCCTGGAAGTGGTTTTGATCGTGATGCCGGACCCGAGCCTGGAGATGACACAGAAGCTGGCGCAGGGTTTGCTCAAGGTTTTTCCCGGAGAAGACTGGGTGTTCATCGCCAGTTCGGATATGAGCCACTACCATAGCAATGACCAGGCCCGGCAGATAGACCGGAACACCTTAAACCTGCTGGAGCAGATGGACATCAGCCGGCTTTACCAGGAGGGGATGGGCACGGCGCGGACCGCGGAACTGTGCGGGATCGGCCCGGTGCTCACGGTGATGCAGGCCTTTAAAACTTTCCATTCCGGAACGGTCAAAATTCTAGCGGCGAAAAATTCCTTTGAGACCACCCAGGCCAACCCCGAGCGGGTGGTCGGGTACGGGGCCGCGCTGTTCCTGCTTCCCTCCGGCGCAACTCCGGCCCCGGCTTCCTCCCCGGCCGAAGTTGAGGAGTTGAAGCCTTACGGAGGAGACCTGACCCTGGACGAGAAAAAGGAATTGATGAAGCTGGCGCGATATTCGGTTGAGACCTATGTCCGGGAGGACCGGATTCCGGAAGTGGAAGTAAAACATCCCCGGCTCAAGGAATTGGGCGCGGCCTTTGTCACGCTCACGGAGCGCGGTCAGTTGCGCGGCTGTATCGGGCATGTCATCGCCCGGGAGCCTCTTTATTTGTGCGTGCGAGATGTGGCCTGCAGCGCGGCCAAGCAGGACCCGCGATTCCCGCCGGTCACCGCCGGGGAACTTAAGGATCTGGACTATGAAATCTCCCTGCTCTCCCCGCTCGCGCCGGTCAAAGACCTGACCATCATCAAGGTCGGACGGGACGGGCTGGTGATGAGGATGGGGCCGTATCAGGGGCTGCTCCTGCCCCAGGTGCCGGTGGAGCAGGGATGGGACCGGGAAGCCTTTTTAAGCCATACCTGCAATAAAGCCGGGATGGGATCCAATTGCTGGTCCAATCCGGAGGTTCAGATCCTCCGCTTCCAGGGATTGGTCTTCAAGGAAAAAGATTTGAAATAAATGACGCGGCTTATCCGGCGAAAAATTCCTTGACCGAATTTACCACTTGATCCTGCTCCTGGTCGGTCATCTCCGGAAAGAGGGGCAGGGCGATGGATTTTTTGCTCGCCTGTTCCGCCACCGGGAATTTGCCGTTTTTGTCCAGATACCGCTTGAAGCAACTGAATTGATGGAACGGACGGGGATAGTAAAGCGAGAACCCGATCCCCTTTTGCCGGAACCGGTCCATTAACGCATCCCGCTGGTCCAGGGTGATGACAAAAGCATTATAGGTGTGCTTGCGGTCCGGCTTCTCTTCGGGCAAGCGGAGCGGAAGACCGGCCAACAGCTCCCGGTATCTTTTCGCCCTTGCCCTGCGCGCCTCAATCCATTGGTTCAGATATTTCAGCTTCACCCGCAACACCGCGGCCTGGATCGCGTCCAGACGACTGTTGATCCCGATCGTGGTCCGGTCTCCGGACCCCTTGGCGCCGTGAACCCGCAGTTCGGAAAACCGCTGATACAACTGCTCGGAATCGGTCACCGCCATCCCGCCGTCCCCGAACCCGCCCAGGACCTTGGTCGGATAAAAACTGTAGCAGCTATATTCGCTCAAGCCCCCGATCTTCCGGCCCTGGTATTCCGACCCGATCGCCTGGCAGGCATCCTCAATCAAATACAAGTTCTCTTCTTTGGCCAAAGCCCGGATTCCATCCATCGCCGCGGGTTCCCCGAACAAATGCACCGGCAGGATGGCCCGGGTATGTTTTGTGATCTTGCTTGCAATCGCTTCCGGGTCCAGGTTAAAACCGTTCGCCTCAATGTCCACGAACACCGGCTTGGCCCCCGCCCAGCAGATCACGGCCGCGCTGGAAAAGAAGCTGTAAACCGAGGTCAGCACTTCATCGCCCGGGCCGATCCCCAGGGCCTTGAGCGAGAGCAACAGCGCGTCGGTCCCGCTCGCAACCCCGATCGCGTGTTTCACCCCCAGGTAATCGGATATTTCCTTCTCAAACGCCTCCAGCTCCGGGCCCAAAATAAACTGGTGGCTTAGAACCACCTGCATCATCGCCTGGTCTATTTCCGGCTTGATCCCCTGATACTGCCGCTTCAAATCCAGAAATGGCACTCCGTCCAAAATACCCTCCCCCTGAAATTTTTCCCCGCCATTTTCCCGGCAATCCCGGTCATGGTCAAGCGCAAAAAAGGCGGAATTCAATCCAAAGGATAGCCGAAGAAAAAGAAAATGGTAGTCAAGGAAGCATTATCTCAGCCCGATCAGATGGAACAGATGAGTGAAAAAGGCGATCGCCTCCGGGTCTTTCCGGTCCGGGGTCCAGGCAAAGGGAGCCAGCGCCATCTGGGCCAGCGCGTAATAGCCGAGCGTCAACTGCCCGATCGCGACATATCCGGTGGCGAACTGGCCCAAGCCGAAAAAGATGCTGATCGCGAACTGGGCGATCGCGGTGGGCGCCATAATAAACTGTCCGAACCCGAACAGAATGCCGATCCCGAACTGGGCAAGGGTGAACAGGCCGATGGCGAACTGGCCGATGGCAATAATCCCCTTTGCCACCCGCAATTTTCCTTCTTTCCTGCCAAAGGCGATATGGACCAGGGGCCAGCCGAAAACCGTAATGCTGCTCTTCCATTCAAAGCCCCAGTCCGGTTTCACCATCCTTTGAAAAAGAGCGGTCCCCGGCCCGGGAGCGCCGCAATGCGGACAGGTCGGCGCGCGATTGCTGAGCTCTTTTCCGCAGTCCGGGCACCGGGTCATTCCGGACGCGGTTCCAGGTGGAAATCCGGAAGATGCCGGCTGAATCGCAAAGCCGCAAGACGGACAAAAAGCATCGGTATCCTTCAACGGATTGCCGCAGTTTTGACAATTACTCTGCGCCAAAATTTTGCTCCCTTTCCTTTTATTTTCCTAAATCATGCCGGCTGATTCCAGACATTTTATTATTGCATCATAAATAGTCATTACGAATCCATTTCTGATGACGAAAGTTCTGCTCATATATCGCCCCCGGTTTCCTGGACACCAATTTATCATCAAGCGGCCAACCTGGTCAAGCCCCGCTCCAGGCGGGGTTCGGGCCTGCTGAGCAGGGGCGCGGCAATCCCGCGTATTTCGCAAGACCCTGCTTGAAAATGGAGAATGGGTTCAATCCGTGATATATTCTAAAAATATCAGGTCAGGAGGTTTTGAATAATGCCCGGCAATAAATTGATTTTTTTGCCTCATACTCACTGGGACCGGGAGTGGTATCTTCCCTTTGAGCTCTTCCGGGAAAAGCTGGTGCAGTTGCTTGACCGGTTGTCGCGGATGATGGCCGAGAATCCCAACTATCAATATTTTTTGCTGGACGGCCAGACCATTGTTCTGGAGGATTACCTGGAGACCGGGGGACTGAACCTGGAGCTGTTGAAATTGATCAAGACGGGACGGATCGGGATCGGCCCCTGGTATGTTCTTCCCGACGAGTTCCTGGTCTCGGGCGAGGCGATCATCCGGAATTTGAAAAAAGGCTTTGAGGTTTCCCGCCATTTCGGGGTGGAGCCGGTCAAGGTCGGATACCTTCCGGATATGTTCGGGCACATCTCGCAGATCCCGCAAATCCTGCGCGGGTTCGGGATTGACACCGCCATCGTCTGGAGGGGCGTTCCCAAAATGGACCGGAACCAGTTCCGCTGGCAGACCAAGGACGGCAGTTCGGTGCTCGCGGCATACCTGCCGATGGGCTATGGCGCGATTTTTGATCTCCCGGACTCGGCCGAGGAATTTCTGGAAAAGCTGAGCCTGTTCTTCCCGCTGATCAAGATGCGGGACGAGAGCCGGGTATATTTGATTATGGTCGGGACCGACCACTGGGTTCCGGAAGGGAACCTTCCGGAATTGCTCAACCGCGCCAACGAGCTCAAGAAAGACTGGCAGATGGAAATGGGCACGCTGGAGGGATACTTCGCGGAATTGAAATCGCGCCTGAGCGAGATTCCCGCGTTCCAGGGCGAGCTTAGGTCCAACGAGCAGACCCAGATCCTCCCCAGCGTGGCGTCCTCACGGCTCTACCTCAAGGAGATGAATCACCGAGCCGGCGCGCTGCTGGAAAAGTATTTGGAGCCGATGGCGACTTTGGACTGGATTTATTCCGGGGCGGAGTTCCGGCCGCGGCTGGAATATTTATGGAAAATCCTTCTGCAAAACCATCCCCACGATTCCATCTGCGGATGCAGCGTGGATTCCGTGCATCTGGAGATGGAATCCCGGTTCAAGAAACTCTTTGAACTCGCGGAAACTCTTTTGAAGCAGGCCGCGGCCTCGCTCGGCTGTCCGGAGGGATTGAAGCAAAACGCGGTTTCGGTCTGGAACCCCAATCCATCGGGATCGCCTGCGGTTTTGGATTTTGAAACCGATCTTTTCACGGGCAAGGATTTGGTCCTGGAAAATGAAGCGGGCAAGGGCTTTGCGCTGGAGCGGGTGGAATGTCTGGAGCCGGAGGAAACCTATTACCAGTTTGAGGTTCCGGCCGGGATCGCCTGGATGACCTTCAGTTGGCTCAGCCCGGACCAACTGTTCGGATACTTCCCGAGTTCAATAGAAACGACCCGGGAGGGAGACCGACTATTGGTCGAAATCGGACTGGGAAAGGACCCGGTCAATTTCCCGCTCCGGAAAGAATTCATCCGGATCAAGGAGCAGATTGAGAAGGATAAAATCTCCACGGTCAAGGTTCGGCTTTATCGCAAACAACTCTGCCGGATGATCGCGGTGCTGGACGAGCTAAATGGACCGGCGGTTACGGTCTTGCTGGTCAAACCCGGCAAAGCCGCGCCTGGGAGCAGTCTGGTCAAATCAAAGGCCGGCCTGGAAAACCAACTGCTCAAGGTGAGTCCGGGTTCGGAGGGAGAGCTCCGGATTATAGACCGGGAGAGCGGGAAAGAATTGACGCTGGAATTTTCGGATCGGGGAGACCGGGGGGATAGCTACAATTTTGATCCGGTTCCCGGCGAGCAGCCGATCCGGAAGCCGGACAAATTCAAGTTCAAGCTCGGGCCGAAGGGGAACCATTTCGCCACTTTGGAATTGGAACATTCTTACCGGATCCCGGGTTCGCTGGATCAGGACCGGAGCCGCCGGAGCGATAAAAAGATTTTGCTCAAGCTCCAGACCCGGGTTTATCTTTATGCCGGGTTGCGCCGGGTGGATTTTGAAACCAGCTTTGAGAACACCGTCCAAGATCATCGGCTGCAGGCTGATTTCTGGTGCCCGGGCCAGTCGGATTTCATTTATGCCGAGAGCCAGTTTGAGCTGGTGAAACGGAAGATTGAAAAAGAAACCGCGCCCACGCCTCCGGATTTCAATGACATCTTCCGACTCCTGTTCGGGAGCGAGTGCAAATACGGGAACAGCCCGGTCCAGAATTTCGCCTGCCTGGAAGGAAAGGATTTGGGGGTGATCCTGGCCGGAAGGGGTCTCAAGGAAATCGGGGCGGAAAAAAACCCGGAAAAAAATCAGACCCGGCTCTCGTTCACGCTTTGCCGGAGCATCGGATTTCTGGCGCGGGCGGACCTCAATTTCCGGAACGGCCTGGCCGGGCCGCCGCTTCCGGTTCCGGATGGACAATGCCTTCGGAAATTCCGCTGGAATTATTCCCTCAGCTTCTTCTCCGGGTCCCTGGAATCAGCCTCGGCCTTCAACCGCGCTTACCAGTTTGTTTTTCCGGCAATGGTATTCCCCGGCGAGAGCGGAATGGAGTTGCCGTTCCAGATCAAGAGTCCTAAAATTATCCTGAGCGCTTTCTATCCGGGTGAGGATCAGCGGGCGTTTGTGCGTCTATTCAATCCCTCGGGACAGGCCGAGAAACTGGAGCTGGAATTGAAAGGGGTTAGCGCGGCCCGGCCTTTGAACCTGGACGGGCGCGAAATTTCAAGGCCGGATTTCAAGCTGAACCATAATCTGGCGGAAACCATTCTCAAGCCCGGAGAGATTTTTACCCTGGGCCTGGAAATAATAAAAAAGGAAAAAAGAAAATGAGCCTGGAGCTGACCCGGCAGGAGATTGAGGCGTGCGGCAAATTCCCGCCCGAGCGGAGAAGGGTTTTTATCTTTTCGGTCGGAAACGATTTTGAAGCGCACGGCCCGGCGCTGCCACCGGAGGTTGACAGCCTGATGGCACGGATGCTTTCCAATCAACTGGCGGTCAATACCGGCGCCTATTATGCCGGCCATATCCCCTATACCAGCGACCGGGTGGGAGAAATCGCAAGGGCGTGGTCCCCGCTTCATATTGATTTTGAGCTGTTCCTGGAAAAAACCGTCGGCTTGATCAAGGAGGCGATGTCAAAATTCCCCTGGCCGGCCGAGCGGATTATTATTTTCGTCGGACACGGCGGCCTGATCCCGCTCCTGATGATGGGAGACGACCTGAGCAAAAAAATCGGGGTCAAGACCAGGGTCGGGTTCGTGGCCGGGGTGGGGAAGGTGGACCTCCCCAAAAACCTGGAAGCCCGGGATGCGGTGGAGAAAATTTTGGCCGGGGCCGGCGAGCATGCCTATATCCTGGAACATTCGGTGGCCGCGGCAATGGGCGTGCTGGATTGGGAGAAGCTGGAAAAGATGAACCAGGAAGCGGCCCGGGATCCCGAAGCATTGCTCAGGAAACATCCGGCCCTGGCCGGCCTGGGAGGATACCAGTTGTTCGGGGATCCGAAAAAATACGGATGCCTGAAAGAAGTGGGACTGGAATTCGTGCTCAATGATTTCCTGAGCCGTAAAAAAATGGTGGTGAGCAAGGAACTGGGAGAGATTTTGATCCAGGCCGGTCTTAAAACCGCGGAGCTGCTCCTGCTTTAGAAACAAAAAGGGCCGGCTGTTTATTGCCGGCCCGTTTCGGTTATTCCTAATTGCTCAAGGGGTTTCAGTCATCCGGACCCTTTGCCCGATCTTGAATTCAATCACACTCACGGTCACCAGCGCGACTGCGGTATTTTCGCGCGGGTCAATCACCACCACCTGCCCGATCATCCGATCCGGCATTTGTTTCTTTACTCGGTTCTCGGTAAATACCTTGCCCGGGATATACACTTCCAACATATTCCCCGGCTCAATCCCAGCGGCCTTGCCCAAGTCTATATAAACAATGTCTCCTTTGGCAAAGGAGGGCGTCTGCTTCTTGTTGGCCACGATATATCCGTCCAGCTTTTTCTGGCTCTTGATAATCGGCACCTCCGCGGTCAGGGGCGGAAGGTAGGGCCTGAGAAAATCGCCTTCCTTCATCTCCTGATAAGATTTCACCACCTCGGCCATCCCCCCGGTTTCGGTCAGCTTGGTTATCTCCAACTCGCCCAGGGTGATGATTTTATAACCCAGCTTCTTCCTGGTGATCGGATGCCGAATTTCTTCCGCGACCCGAAAGACGCTGAACAAGTCCCCCTCTTTCGCCCCGCCGGCGGAACCGATATCCACATAAACCGTATCCTGAGCTCCGATCAACCCCCGATCATCCAGGGTGCCCGCGATCTTTCCGGCTTTTTCAAAATCCTTGACCTCGATCCAACCAACGGAAGAGGCTTCCTTGTAAATCACCTTGGCAACTTGCCCCTCCGGGGTCTTGACCACTTCGGCTTCCTCGCCCATCTTTTCCCTGGTCTCGCCCAGCTTGGGCACCGTCTCAATCTCAGGCGCCAGCTTCTCCCCCTCCGGATACAGGTTGAGCACATCTCCCGGGAAGATCAGGTCCGGGTCAATGATAAAGGAGTTGCGCTCCCAGATCTTCGGCCAGTAATAAGGGCTGTTCAGGAACCGCCCGGCAACATCCCAGAGCGTGTCATAAGGCTGCACCACATAAATCAGATTTCCCTCCTCAGCCTCAGACCCGCCGGCCTGCGCCCAAGCCTCCCGGCCGTAAAGGATTCCCGCCAAAATTATAATCGCCGCTAAGCCGATCCAGCTCTTCCGCATCTTTCTCCTCCTTCTTTCTGGCTCAATTCATTTTTTTAATTTCTCTTGCGCCAGATTAGCATATTTGCTGAACGGATACAAGGATACCAATTCCTGATACAATTCCCGAGCATTCCCCTTTTCTCCCATTTTCTCACAAATCTCCCCGGATTTAAACAGGGCCTCCGGCGCCAATTCGCACGCCGGATACCGGTCCGATAATTCCAGATATGCTTTCGCCGCCTCCGGCCCTTTCCCGGATTGAGCGCGGCTTTGCCCCAGGTAATACAACAGTTGACAGGACTCCTTGGCCTCCGGTTTGTGGTTCAGCCGATCCTCAATCAACTTTTCCGCCTCCAAATATTTTTTCGCCGTAATCAGTTTTTTCGCTTCCGCGACCGAATCCTTGCCCGGCTCAACCTTTACCGGCTCCGCCTTTTTTTTGTCCTCGTCGATTATCTGGATCACCAGCGGCCCGGTCTTTTCCGGCGTTCTTTCCACCTTGACCACCTGCAGGTTCCCGGCTGGACCTTTACCTTCCGTCGCGATCGGTTTTTCTTCAAAGGTATCCGCGGGTTTGACCGCCGAATTAGCCTGCTCCAGCTTTTCCATCCGGCTCAACAGCAGATCAAGCTTCGCGTTCAATTCCTCTATCTGCTGCTTGAGTTTGAGGTTCTGCTCCCTCAGCTCCTGGATCTGCTCCTCCACCGTCTGCGTGCCCTTGGGGGCCGCGGAGCTCAAAAGAGATAAAACCAGGACCAATCCCAAGATCGGCCATAAACCCCGCTCAAATCTCTTGGTATCCATATATTCAAATTATACCGTTAAATGACTGAAAAAGTCAATTCTGGGGTTGCCACCGATTTCTTGGGATAGAAAATAAGGGTAAATTGGGATTGAAGGGAGGGATGGAAGGAAAGGGGCGCAGGGTAACAGCAAGCCAGGATCCCGCCTCGGGCAAGATTGCCCTGCCCGATTTCGGGTGCGGCAAGCCGCGCCCCGACTAAGCCCAAACCGGGTGCGATCCAGCTTGCCGACCCAATGTTCGCCTTATTGAATTCACGGCCCAAATCCGATCACATCCACCGGAACATTGCTCTCAACAGTTGCCCCATTCCCAAGTTGACCATAATCATTTCTCCCCCAGCACTTTACTCCGCCGCTGGA
>CAIYYW010000131.1 GCA_903930515.1 uncultured delta proteobacterium
CGAAGATTTGAAGATGCTCAAGCAGATGCGCAAAAAAAAGCTCCATTTCAAAAAACTTGACCGGTTCCTCCCAGAGCTCAAAGTCCGTGTATGAAATCTATATAGAATCCGCCGGCCAGAGAGACCTCAAACGACTTTCCCCTTTAGACCTGACCAGGGTGATCGCCGCGATCAAAGCCCTGGCGGATAATCCCCGTCCGAAAAGCGCGCGAAAAATCATCGGCTCGCAAAATGATTGGCGCATCCGGATCGGCAAACTCCGAGCCATCTATGAAATTGATGACCGGCGGAAGCAGGTCCGGATTATGCGCATCCGGCATCGGAAAGAAGTTTATCGGTGATTCCGGCCGCTGGACCCGCTGATCTCCCTTGACCCAATTTTTCCTCGGTGTTTCATGTGCCTTGGCGGCGAGAAAATTTTTATCTTTTTTCCTCAACCCGCAAATAATCCGCGACGAAATCTCCGAGCAGGTTGAAGGAGATGACCAGGATGAAGACGGGGAAGGCCGGTATTTATTTGTGATTGGGCATTCGCAATTTCATCCGGACCAATTCGCGCACCCGCGAGGCGATCTTGCGGGCCTCCGCAGCCAACTCGGGGCCGGCATTTTCGCCGGGGTATCGGAAGGACACCGCATAGGAGGTCAGGTCTTCCAGACCACCCTTGATCAAGATCAGCTCGGAGAGTTCCGGCAGGATTTGTTTTTGCAAAACCAGCAGATCATGGGTCTTGGGGATGGCCAGATTATTTTCTTCCATAAAAGCCTTCAGATATTTTTCCGCGCACTGCTGGGAATGGAAGCAGACCAGATTGTAAAGGGGTTTTCTGCCCCGCCCCAGCCGATTGGCCCCCTGCCAATCATCCTCGGCTTTTTCAATCCATTCTTTGGTCTGGGGCTTCATACAAAATTTTTCCTTTGGCCATGACCTGGGTGATGAAAGAATCCCCCCATTTCAAACGCTGCCGCACCTGGGCCGGGGTGCGCACGATAATGTCCATCGGGTAATCATGCTCGATCGCTTTCCGGATATCCGCCGCGGCCACCAGGGTGTTCTTGCGAGTGCTCATGATCACCATCACATCAATGTCGCTGTCCCGCCCGGGCTTCCCGTAGGCATGGGAGCCGAACAGGATGATCTTTTCAGGCCGAAATGCCCGCAGGATCTGGGCGACCAGGTTCTTTATTTCATCACGCTGTTTCATGCAAACCCAAAATAGCCGGTTTGGGAGAAATTATCAAGCCTGGGACTCGGCGGTTTTGAAGCTTTATGCTCCGGCACCGGCGTCAGCCCGCGCAAGTCCGCCACGATCATCTGTCCGACCATGACTTCGAGTTCCGGCAAGGCCATAACTCTATTATTACCGCAAAGTCGCAAAGAACGCAAAAAATTTCTTTTTGGGGAGGCAGCCCTTCCGTCTGCGACAACCACAAATGAGCGAGTACTTTCAGGCGCGATAAGTCTTCACCGCAAAGCCGTCAAACACCGCAACTAAAAAAATCTTTATTTGTCCTGACCAGCACTTGAG
>CAIYYW010000132.1 GCA_903930515.1 uncultured delta proteobacterium
CTCCCGGACATGTCCCGGCCAGGAATATTGCTGGAGCGCCTCCACCACCTGGGGATGAATCTTCTTCACCCGGAGCCGACTCCGCTCGCTGACGGCCCGGAAGAAGTGGTTCACCAGTTGAGGAATGTCTTCCTTGCGATCCCGCAAGGGCGGGATCAAAATCGGGATCACATTCAACCGGTAAAAAAGGTCCTCCCGGAACCTCCCCGCCTTCAACTCCTCTTCCAAATTCTTGTTGGTCGCGGCGATCACGCGCAAATCCACCCGCACCGTGTCGCTCCCGCCCAGCCTCTGGAATTCCTGCTCCTGGAGCGCGCGCAAGACCTTGGCCTGAGTGGACAGGCTCATATCGCCGATTTCGTCAAAAAATATGGTGCCCCCGTCCGCGAGCTCAAACCTGCCGATCCGCTTACTCTCCGCGCCGGTGAACGCGCCCTTCTCGTATCCGAACAACTCGCTCTCGATCAACTCCTCCGGAATCGCCGCGCAGTTGACCGCGACAAACGAGGCGTCCTTGCGCAGGCTCTGGCGGTGGATCATCTTCCCCACCACTTCCTTGCCGGTGCCGTTCTCGCCGCTGATTAAAATACAGCTCTCGGAAGGAGCCACCTTGTCCACCGTCTCCTTGATCCGGCTGATCGCATCGCTTTCCCCGATCAGCTCATCCTCGCCGATCACCTCGGTCTTTAAGCGCTGATACTCGCGGCTGAGGCGGGAGAGGTCAAGGGCGTGCCGGATGGTCAGGATCGCTTTTTCCAAATTGAGGGGCTTTTCCAGGAAATCAAACGCGCCAAGCTTGGTGGCCTTGACCGCGGTTTCAATGGTGCCGTGCCCGGAGATCATAATCACCGCCGGCTCCGGCCAGCGCTCCTTGATCAACTTGAGCAAATCCAATCCGTCCCTGCCCGGCAGCCAGATGTCCAAAATCAAACAATCAAAACCCTCCCGGTCCAGAATCAAAAGCGCTTCTTCCGCACTCTTGCCGGTCTTGACCGAAAAGCCCTCTTCTTCCAGCGCCGGAGACAGGCTTTGCAAAATGCTCTGCTCGTCGTCAATCAACAACAGCTTCGGCTTCCTTCTCGCCATCAGACCGCACCCCCCTTTTCCGCTTCCGCCGGCTCCGCGACTTTGGAGCGCGCCGGCAGGTCCACGATAAAGACCGTGCCCTGAGGCTGGTTGGCTTCCACCCGGATGGTCCCGTAATGGTCATTGATCACGCGCTGGACAATGGCCAACCCCAGCCCGGTTCCCTGGGGACGGGTGGAATAATAAGGCTCGAAAACCCGCTCGCGCTCCTCCGCGGGAATCCCCTTGCCGGTGTCGCTGATGATGATCCGGCAAGAATTAAGCTCGGGAAGGTTCGCGGTCTGGATCAGCACCTGTCCGCCTTTTCCATCCAGACTCTTCACCGCGTTGTCCACTAAATTGATGATCGCGCGCTTGATCTGGTCTCGGTCGAATTCAAATTCCCTCAGCGCCGGGTCCGGCTCCAGCTTGAATTCCACCTCCAGGTTCCCCTCCCGGTAAAGCGTCACCACCTCGTCCAACACCCGGTTGAGCTGATGGTTCTCCAGCTTCAGTCCCGGGAAGCGGGCGTAGCTGGAAAACTCGTCCACCAATTTCTTGATCTCATCCACCTGGCGGACGATGGTGGAAGTGCATTCCTTGAGCACATCCGCCTGGTCTCCCAGAATGGACTCGTATTTCCGATATAGCCGCTGGGCCGAGAGCTGGATGGGCGTGAGCGGGTTCTTGATCTCGTGGGCGATCCTTCTCGCCACTTCCCTCCAGGCCAGGGAGCGCTGTGCCCGGACCAGGTCGGTGAGGTCGTCAATCAGGAGCACCTTTCCCAGCAGCTCTCCGGAGCTTCCACGCATCTGGCTCCAGAAAATTCTGAGGTAAGCGCGTTTCTCCTGGGCGCGATGATAGAATTCCCTCACTTCCGTGTGCTTGTCCCGCTTGCTCAACTCCTGATCCATATCCTGGACCAGCCGGCTCAGGTCGGAGGGGAGCGCGCCTGAAATAAAATTGTCCACCAATTCCTCGCGCTTCTTGGCCAGGATCAACAGGGCCGGCTGGTTCACGGTCAAAATTTTCCCGAGCGGGTCGGTCGCGATCACGCCGAAATCTATATTGGCGAGCACGGTCTCAATGTAAACCCTTCTCTGCCCCAGTTCCTGCCGGCTCCTCTTCAAGTCCCCGGTCATCTGGTTGAAAGATTTGACCAGCACCCCGAGTTCGTCCGACGATTCCATCTCAATCCGGTAGTCCAGGTTCCCGGCCGCGACCGCCTGGGTGCCCTCGGCCAGCAATTGGATCGGGATGGTGATGCCTTTGGAAATATAGAGGCCGAACCAGACGGAAAGGAATAACACCACCAGGGTCACCAGGAGCAGGAGCGTGAAATGCTGGCGCCGGATCGGAAGCTCTTTTTGCTTGAGCGCCTGATAATCCTTGAACGCGGCCAGGCTCTTGTCCAGTTGGCGGGACAGTCCCGCGCTCAGATGCTGGGTCACCACCACCACTCCCACCACATCCCGCTTGGGCTCCCAGCTGGAAAATATCGGCATCACCCCCCGAACCAGGTCTTCTTCGGCGCCGGATTCCGGAAAGTATCCCTCGTATCCGTTGAGCGCCTTTTCAATCACGCTCCGGGCTGGAGCGGCCGGCAATTGGGTTTCTTCCGCGGCCCGGTAAATCTCCGCGGCCTCGCCGCTGTAAATAGCGATCTCGTCCAGCGGATATTCCTCAAGCTCCTGGTCCACGAATTTTTTCAACGCCTCTTGATTGCCGCTGGCCAGCAGCCGGTCTTCGGTGATCTGCCAGCTCAATCGCCGGGCGTAATGAAGCATATCCTCTCCGGTCATCTGGTAGGTGTTCTTGACCACTTCCTTGGAAGTGTCAAAAATCCGGGCCACCGCGGGATCGAACCATCGCTCGAGCGAGGAGCTGAGGAAATAAATGCTGAACCCGAACAGGATCCCGGCCGGGAGGATGCTCAGGAAGATAAAGGCCATCACCAACTGGGTCCGGAGATGGGATCCGAAAATGCCGCGCCTGCGCTCGAACACAAGCTTGACCAGGTTGCGCACGACCAGGAAGATCACCACCAGGGTGAGGATCAGCACCAGGTTCCAGAACGCGAAAAAGAAGGTGCTGGATATAAACGGAATGCCCGGCTGGTTCTGGGCCGCCCGGCTTAAATAAATCTCCAGCGCGAACGCGCCGATGATCACCGCGGCGA
>CAIYYW010000133.1 GCA_903930515.1 uncultured delta proteobacterium
AGCAGGGCATGGAAAGCCACGCCCAGGGTGTAGAAATTAAACCCGATGTTGCTGAACAGGTAAATCAGCAGCACGATCACCCCGGCCACGCGGGTGGACCGGGAAAAACGGCGCTCGAAAAATTCCGGGATTGAGGTCACCCTTGAGAAATAAATAATCGGGACCCATCCGAGCAGAAACAGCGGCATCAAGAACCAGTCATTCAGATAGGCCTGGGTGCTGCTCAAGCCGTAATTGTAGCCGGCCTCGGAATACTTGATGAAGCTGTAGGCCCCCACCGTGGTCGCGATGCAACTGATCCCGATCAGCCACCAACTGAAACGCTGCGCGCTGAAAAAGAAGTCCTTGGTGGACTTCGTGTATTTGGCGAAAAAACTTCCATATACAAGCGAGATGATGAAATAAGCGATGATGACGATGTAATCAAGTCTCGTGCCCGCGTAATGACCCATGTTCTTCTCCTTGCCCCGAGATTAGAAACGCGCCAGGTAAGCCCAGAGACTGTGAACGATCAGGTATCCGAAATAACCGCCGAGAAGAATTTTCAGCATCCGCCGATCCTGCTTGTAAATCAGGCTGGCGCCTCCCTGGTGGAAACAGAGCCAGAGGGTGACCGCGAAGAAAATACCTCCGATGCCGTATTGATAAGCGATTTGGAGCCAATTGGTCGGGTTATCCATATCAATCTCCTCCAGTAATCGCTGATCATAGCAAAAAGTTTAAGTTATGCAAGGAAAAAGGTATTTCAGGAAATTTTGCCGGGGCAAGATTTCAGGGGGGCGGGACCCGCGGGGAACTCCGTCCCTTCCGGCCGGCGGGTTTCCAAAAGGGAGAATTTTATTTCGTCGGCTTGAGCGGGTTGGGCATCTTTTCTATTTCCAGGTTGAAGGCTTTTCGCGATTCCTCAATGGCGCCGGGCAGGGGCTTCTTGTCCGCCAGCCATTTCAGGGCATTGATAAAATTTTGATCCGAGATCGTGATCCGGAAGAGGAATTCCGGGGTCTGCGCCAAAGCTCCCCGGGAAACCGGGTAAATCTTCGCGCCCTGGAAGGCAGGGTCACTCCGGAGCAGGTTGATCACAAACTGGGTCGGGGTTTGCAGGAAAACCTGGGGATGGGATTGGGCTTCTTGGCTCTTTTCCCCTTCGTCCTTTGCCGAAAGCGATTCCGCTAATTCCGGGCGCGCGTATCCCGCGGAAGAAGCCGCCGGCATTGACAGGTTTGATCCTCCAGCCGGACTGGGAGCCGCGGCGACCTTGTAAACCGTGCTGACCCGGGCGCTGACTTTGGTCGGAACCGCTTCCTCCAACCGCCAATTGTCCGCGGCAATAGGTTGCACCCAGGCCTGAACCGGGTCCATCTCCGAATGTTGCATCGCGATGCCGGCGGCGGGATTAAATCTTCCGAGCAGGAACGCGCCGGAGAAGACCAGGACAAAGCCGGCGGCGATCAGGGACGGACGCGCGATCATCCATCTGGTCGCTTGTCTGAAAACCCCGGCCTGGACCGGCCCGGGTTCGCGGGCCATTTTTTGCCGGAGCTTGATCAGGAAATCAGCGGGCGCCGGCAAAACCGGCAGTTTCCGGACCGCCTCGGTGGTCAGGCGGAGCATCCGGAGTTCCTGTCGGCACTCCGGGCATTGCTCCAAATGTTGTTCCAGTCCGCGCCAATCTTCCGGGTTCAGTTCCCGGTCAATAAAATCGCTGAACCGGTCTTGAAACTTTTCGCAAGCTTTATTCATTGCGAAAACTCCTTTTTCAGTTTTTCTTTCAAATCAAGTCTCGCCCGATGGATCCTGGACTTGACCGTGCCTTCCCTCAAGCCCAGGATCTCCGCAATCTCCTGATAACTCATCCCTTCAATGTCCCGCAACAGAATCACCGATTTTTGCTCCTCATCCAGCTCGTTCAGTTTCTCCTGGACCAGCGCCTGGGTCTCTTTCTGATCCAGACGGTCCATCGGGTCCAAATTATCATCCGCAATCTGCTTGGTCATCTCGCCTTCCTCGGTCTCCACCGGACCGTCAAACGAATCGCTCTGATAGTATTTCCGCCGGCCCAGGTATTTGATCCGGTTCTTGCAATGGTTGATCGTGACCCGGTAGAGCCAGGTGGAAAACCGGGAATCTCCCCGGAAGTCCGGAAGGGACTTATACACGGTGATGAAGACTTCCTGGGCGACCTCTTCCGCCTCTTCCAGGTTGCCCATCATCCGGTAACTCAAACCGTGCACCCGATTTTGGTATGAAAGAACCAGGCGATTAAACGCCCCTTCATCTCCCTTAAGAAAGCGCCCAATCAACTCCTGATCCGGATCTATGATTTTCTGCTTCGCCTTCAGTCTCCGCTTCCACTTATTTATGACCATTACCATTTAAAAAGGTTCCTTTTTTCCTTCCGGCATTTTTACAGTCCTCAACTCTTTTGTTATACTAGCTCAAAATGTTGAATAAATTCAAGCGGGATGCCGTTTCCCACCAGGACTTTTGGTATTTGATCCTGTTTTTTATCCTGGCGGCCGGGCTGCATCTCCCGAACCTGATCTTCCGCCTGCCCAGCCTGGACCTGCCCGCAGTGGCTGATTTGGCGGATCTATTTCATCCGGGCAAAATGTTCCTGCGCGACTGCTATCGCTCCGGCTATTTCCCGACCTGGAATCCGTATGATCTTTGCGGAATGCCCTTTCTGGCCTTTCCCCATCTGGGAGCGCTTTATCCGCCCGGGCTTCTCTATCTGCTGTCCTTCCCGGCCGCGACCACGCTGAGCATATTTTTCCATATCCTGCTGGCCGGGTTCCTGGCGTATTGGCTGTTCCGGGGGTTGGAGTTAAGCCCGGAGGTGTCGCTGATCGGTTGTCTCTCTTACGCGATGAGCGGGCTTTTGTTCCATTACATCAATTTCATCCCGTCGCTTGCCACCGCGGCCTGGCTTCCCTTGCTGTTCCTGTCCGGGTTCAAGCTGGGACGGGAGCGGAAGATCAGGTGGATTTTTTTGCTGGTCCTGGGCTTCGCGATGAGCTATTTCGGGGGAGACACCGAGACCCTGGTCTATGTGCTCCTGCTCTTCGCCTGGTGGATCGCGATCATCCCTTCCGAAAACAAGAAGGCGCTTTGGGCGTTGCTGATCCTGGCCGGAGGGTTTTGTTTTCTGGTCGGCTCCGCGCAATTCCTGCCCACGCTGGAATTTTTTTCGCGTTCATTAAGGGGGGCAGAGGTGTTTGAGCCGCGGATGGACACCCCGCTCTGGGCCTTTCCCCTGGTTTTGCTTTATGGGTTGCGTCTGCTTTTCATCGTGGTCCTGCCAAATGCCGCGGCCGTCCCTGGTTTTAAGGCGATCCCGATCTATCTGGGCTTTTTGATCTTTTTCGGTTTCTGGATCGGCCTGTTTGACCGAAAGAAGCGCTGGCCGGGGAAGCTGGTTTATTTCTTCGGATTCCTTTTGATCTATGCCTTGCTCTTCGCGCTTCCGTTCCTGAAAGGACTGATTTCGCCGGTCCCGATTTTCGGGAAATTGCTCAACTTGAACTCCATCCTTCCGGCCGCGGAAATCCCGATCCTGATCATCTCCGCGTTCGGTCTCCAGAAATTTATTGACCAAAAAAGCGCCGGGTGGGATCGGGCCGCCCAATTTATTCTCCCGGCCTACGGCTTGATGGTTTTGGCCGCGAGCCTTAAAATCAACCCGGCCGGAGCGCCCCGGATCCTGCTGGCCTTGTGCCTGCTGTCATATCCGCTCTGGCGGAAGCGGGTTCAGCCGGCGATCGGGCTCACGGCGCTTGCGATCCTGGACCTTTTCGGGATCGCGCTTTTTTACCTGCCCCGCAACCCTTATGACAATTTTCAATATCATCCGGAATTGGTTTCCCGCCTGAGCCGGACCGAGCTTGAAGGCCGATACCTGATCGCGGGTTCCGCGGGACTGGACCCCAGGCTTCCGTTCTCAGCCGGGATCAAGCTGAAAGCCGACACCGTTGATTCCATTATCCGGGCGCCGGTCTGGGACTATGCCCGTTTTATTCAACTCGCGTTCCCGGAGATTTTCCGGCAAGAGCAGGGCAAGATCGTTTTTTATGAAATGACCAGGTTCAGGGATTCTTCTCAGCTCACCGGAGACCGGCTGGACTATCTGGACCTGGTCAATCTCCGCTGGGTGATCTCGCGGGTTCCGGTTCCGATCTTTGAGCAAAAGGGCAGATACCGGCTGGTCAGCGCTCAGCCTCTTTATTTCTACGAGAACCAGAATACCTTTCCGCGCGCGGTTCTGTTCCATCAAATCGTCAAGGCTCAATCCGACCAGGAAGGGTTTGAGTTGATCGCGAAGCGGTCTTTCAATTTCAGGGAAAAATTGCTGGTGATGTCAGGGGAGGCGCCGGAACTGAGCGGGGCAGGACAGGCTTCCTTTGATTCCGTATTGCTCTCGCGGCCCAGCCCGGACCGGCTTTGCGCGGATTTTACCGCGAAAATTCCGGGCTATTTATTTTTGAGCGAGACTTATTTCCCGGGCTGGAAGGCTCATCTGGATAAAAAAGAAGTGAGAATCTGGAGAGCGGATTACGCCTTCCGGGCAATTTATGTGGAGCCGGGCTTTCATAAACTGGACCTGGTATATCAG
>CAIYYW010000134.1 GCA_903930515.1 uncultured delta proteobacterium
CCGATCGTCGCTCACCGCGCTGAGGTTGACCGTCATCGTGCTGTAATCGCGGAACAATCTCCGGCTGAGATTTTTCTCCTCGGCCATTTTCGCCACTTCGGTTCCGGGAAAGGGGTTGAGATAGAAAAAGCTGGCCACGCTCAGTTGGCTCTCTTTGGCAAACTTGATGGTCAGCTCAATGTCCGGTTCGGTCTCCCCGGGAAAGCCCATAATAAAATAGCCGCTCGCGACCATTCCCCGCTTGCTGGTTTCCGCGATCGCCCATTGGACCCGGTCGAGGTCGATCTTCTTTTTGATCAGACCCTGGATTCTGGGGCTGGCGGATTCGACCGCAAAGGCGATCCGGTAAAACCCGGCCTGCTTGAAGAGGTCCAATAATTCCTCGTCCACCAAGTCTCCCCGGATGCCGTTGGGCAGGGAGAGATGCAGCCTGATCTTACGCTCAATGATTCCCCGGCAGATTTCCTTGGCCCGCTTCAAATCCAGATTGAAGGAGTCGTCCACGATGTCCATTTCCTCAACCCCGTATTTTTCCGCGAGCATCGCTATTTCCGACACCACCTGGTCCGCGCTCCTTGCCCGGAATTTCCGGCCGAAAATATTATGGCAGAAAATGCACCCATAGGGGCAGCCGCGGCTGGTGATAATGCTCAAAGTCCGGTGGCTGTATTTGACGATGTTTTCCGAGTTCCGGCCCCGCCTCCGGAAATAGCTTTTAGGGTCCAGCAGCTCCCAATCGAACGGGAGCTGATCCAGATCCTTGAACAGGGACCGCTCGCCGGTGAATTTAACGAGCCCGTCCTGCCGGAAAATAATTCCGGCCACATTGGAAAGGTCCTGGTTTTGCTCAACCGCCTGGACCAATTCGCAAAAGGTCTGCTCGCCCTCGCATACCACCAGGCAGTCCAAGTTCGGGTCCTCTGCCAGGATCCCCTCGCGGTTGGCCGAGGGATAAGGTCCGCCCAGCACGATCGGCTTGTTCCCCAGCGCCTGCTTCAAGAGATCGCTCAAAATTTTCACCTGGTCCGCCTCGAAATTGATCGCGCTGATCGCCACCAGGTCGGGATCGAAAGCTTTCGCGGCTTCCGCCACCTGCCGGTGCGAGAGCCTTCGGTTTCGGCCGTCAATGATTTTCACCAGGTCTCCCGGCCGCCGGCTCAGGAGGTAGGAGGCCACATACCCGATCCCGAGCGGAACCGGGGTGGCGATGATTTCGGAATTGGGCCGGATCAATAATATTCTCATCCCTGTTATTATAATTAAAAACCGCTTTACAAAAAAGACAATCGGGATTTAAGTAATAAACAGGATGAATCTAAAATTCCCCGCGATCCTGATCTCCGGCCTGATCGTGTTCGGCTTGGAGCTATTGATCAGCATCGGCGTCAATCCGGGGTTAAGCCTGCGGATCGCGGCCGGGTTCCTGAGCCTGTTCTTCTTACCCGGATATGTCCTGGCCGAAATGTTCCTGAGCCGGGAAACCGATTTCCTGGACCGGTTCGGATTCTCCTTTATTTTCAGCCTGGGCCTGTTCAGTTACCCGGCTTTGCTTTTTTTCCTGCTCGAACTCAACCTGAATGCCATTTTCCAGGTCTTCTTTCTAATCTCGCTCTCGGTCTGGTTGATATTCCTGTTCCGGACCTCCGGACAATTTTTCAAAAGCCCGATCAACTGGAAAGTCCCCCGCCAGAATTGGGAGGGAAAAGCATTGATCCTGATCCTGGTAATCGGCTCCGGGATCATTGCCTGGCACACCGGCGCCTACCGCCGTCCGGGCCATGACTGGGACTTTTACAATTATATCACGATGGTTCGGAAGTTTTTGGTTTGGGGGAAAGCCGGCATCCATCATTATTTTTATCTGGACGCGCCCCCGGATCCGATCCATAGCTATAACCTGGAGGCATTGGTCTGGGCCTTGATCGCCAGGCAGAACCGCATTGACCCGATCCCGCTCTATATCCATTCCGTGTTCCTGACCGTGCCGCTTTGCTTCCTCGCCTTTTACGGAATGGCCCGACGGGCGCTGGGGCCGAGGGCGGGATTTATCGCATTGTCTTTTTATTTCTGCTACCAGCTTTTTTACGGCGGATTATTTTTCACCCGCCGTTCCAATTTTTACCCGGATGACAGTATGTGGATGCTCGGGTTCCCGGCCTTGTTCAATTTGGCCTTCCTTTTTCTGGAGCAAAAAAAGGCCCGGCTGATTCCCCTGCTGGCTTTTTCCAGCCTGGCCGTGAGCGTCATCCACCCGCTCTGGGGTCTGATTTTTTACCTGACCATCTCTTTCTTTCTACTCCTGGAATCGCTCCGGGCCGGAAACGCTTTCCGGCATTTGCGCGAGAAGCCCTGGCGCGGAGCCGACGCCATTGTCAAGTCTCTTTTGCTCTTGCTGGTCGGGGCGCCCTACCTGATGAGCCTGGCCTACCTGATAGTCAAGTCCGGAGAAAATCCCCGCAAATGGTTTGAGCCGATCTTTCCCGGCTTCGCCCTTGACCGGCTCTGGTTTTATATCCCGGTCTTGATCATCGTCCCGATCCTGCTATTCCTGTTCCTCAGCCGGCCCTTTTCCAAATCGCTGCTCCATTTCCAGCGCAGCGACTTTTACCAGAAGGGTTACGCCAAGGGGGGCCTGTTCCTGATCCTGCTCTGCCTGCTGATCGCGCTTCCGTACGCCTACCTCCGCTTTGAAACCATCCAGAGCACGCAGTGGTCCAGCTTTGGCCGCAATCCCTATCGCGGGCTGATCACCCCGAATTTATTTTTGCTCAACCCGTTCATCCGCAGTTTTGATGATCCCAATATGATCCAGCATCCCTTTTTCTGGATCGGCCTGATTTTCAGCCCCTTCCTGTTATGGCTCGCCCGCAGGCATTCCCGGCCCGGAGCGGCCGCGGCCTTCGCCGCGCTGATCGGAACCATCCTGCTGGTTTTGCATCCGGTGATGGCGACCATTTTCGCGAAATTCTTTACTCTGGGATACCTACGCCGCCTGCTCCGGCTCCCGGCCCTGCTCGCGTTCCTGGCCCCGGCCGCATTTCTGGAATGGATTTTTATAAAATTCCGGCTCAAGGATTACTGGGCATACCTGATCGCGCTGACCATTCCGCCCGCAGTCGCCTGGTTATTGATCTTCGTCCCCGGCGATCCCCTGTACCATAATTTATTCAGGGAAATGCGTTGGGAGAGCAAACCCGAATTCCGGGAAACCCTGTTCTGGGACGACGCGCCGTTCCAATTTTTGCGCGACCAGAAATTGATCCGGCCGGAGGATGTGGTTTATTCGGATATTTTCACCAGCTTCCGACTCACCGCTTATCTGGACTGTTATGTGGCGGTTCAGCACAAGCCCGGAGTGGGCGTTCCGGACCAGGACCAGCGCAGATTGGAAGAAATGATTTTCTTCAGCCCGGACACCAGCCTGGAATTGATGTTGCAAATCCTGGACCGGAGAAAAGCGGACTGGGTGATCATCAACCGGAATCCGGAATACCGGATCCCGTCTTATAACCTACCCTTTGCACATCCCGAGACCATTGCCAAGCTCACTCTCTTGCCGCAGATTTTTGAAAAGGTTTATGACCGGGACGACTGGGTTATTTTCCGGCGGAAGGGATGGGAGGCATCTGCGCCTTTGAATCCACCAGCTCCAGAGTGATTTCGCCGATAAAGGCCCTGCCCTTGACCAGCACGAACGGCCGGGCGCCGTCCACCGCCATCCAGATCCGCGCGTAGTCCGCGATTTGCTTCCAGGTCTGCAAGTCCCGGATGCTTTGGAGCAACTCCGGGGTTTCCTTGCCCTTCCGACGCGGCACCCGGAACAGATACGGGTCCAGCCGGATCGCCTTAAAGGTTCCGGCCGCGACCGTAACCGTTTCCACCGGCCCGGCCACCAGCAGGATCACATAGCGCTCCGCGCCGTCCGTGAACTCAAAATATCTTTTCTGTCCCGGATTCCATTCCAGGTTCCGGACCAGGGCGGCCAGGCCGGCCGGCTCAAACCCCTGGTAAAGCTCGATCTGTTTGAATTTGACGCTCGGGGGATTTACCCGCTTGACCCGCTTGACGCTTGCGACTTTGGCCGCGGGATTGTAAGTCATTTCAATGTCAAGGTTGAGAAAGGATTCCCGCGTGTGCAAATTGTATTTCACCAATCCGAAATTCAAGTCGGTCTCAACCTCCCCCCAATCGTCCATTCTCCATAAGGTGCGCGGGAGGCCGGTGGTGCGCGCGTATCCCTTCATTTGATAATTCTGCCCCGCGGTTTTCGAGCAGACCCAAGCCTCCGCGGCCCGGAACCCGCTCCATTTCACTTCATATTTAAGACATTCATTGTTGAAACCCAATTTTAATTGCGGGGCGGGCGCGGGAATTTCCAGGAGCTGTTCAATCAGGGGCGATCCGATCCGGGGCAAAAATAATCCGGCCAGGATCAGGAGGATGGCAATGTTCCTGGTTTTCATCAGGCTCAGGGATGGAGGGGGATTTGTTTCAAGCCCGCAGTTTCTTCCATCCCTAACATAATGTTCATATTCTGCACCGCGTTTCCGGCCGCGCCCTTGACCAAATTGTCCAGAGCCGAAGTGAGCACGGCTTTCCTTCCATCCGGCGCCAGGCTCAGGCCGAGGTCGCAGTAATTGGAACCCCTGACCTTGGAGGTGTCAGGCTGTTCGCCGAGCGAGAGCACCCGGATGAATGGTTCCTTGCCATAGGCCTCCTGGTAAATGGTTTCCAGCCGGGAGGGCGAAATTTTGCGCGGGAATTGGACATAGATGGTGGAAAGAATTCCGCGGTTGATCGGGACCAGGTGGGGCACGAAAGTGACCTCGGTCTTCCGTCCGTAAAGGCGGGAAAGTTCCTGGTCCATTTCCGGCTGATGCCGGTGCTTGTAAATATTGTAAGCGCGGACGGAGCCGGAGATTTCGCAGAACAGGAAATCCACCGCCGCGTTCCGGCCGGCGCCGGTTAGTCCGGACTTGGAATCGATGATCACCGATTTGGGGTCAATCAGTCGTTTTTGCATCAAGGGCTTGAGCGCCAAAATCACGCTGGTCGGAAAACAGCCGGGGTTGGCGATCAGTTGCGCCTTTTTGATCTGCTCCCGGTAAACCTCGGGCAGGCCGTAAACCGCCTTGCGCAGGAGCGCGGGGAAGCGGTGCTCGGAATAATACCTGCGGTAGATCGCGGCTTTGCGGAACCGGAAGTCGGCGCTCAGATCAATCACCCGGACCTTGCGGGCCAGAAGCTCCGCGGCCGCCACCTGGCTTTCGGTATGAGGAAACGCCAAAAACGCGACTTCGGCCTTTTGCGCGGCCTGGTCATAATCCAACTGGGAAAGCCGCAACTCCACCAGGTTCCGGCAGGCCGTGAACAAATGTCCGTAGATCACGCCCTGATTCTGCCGGCTGGTGAGCAGGGTGAGTTCAACTCCCGGATGCGCCGAAAGAATCCGAACCAAGTCCTGGCCGGTGTACCCGGTCGCGCCTATAACCGCCGCTTTAATCATCCTGGTTATTCTAGGTTAATAAAACAGGGAAGGCAATCCCAAAGATCGCCTTCCCCGCTGAATCGCAAAACCTGATTAACGCTTGCTATACTGGAAACGGGCCCGGGCTTTGCGCTGCCCGTATTTCTTCCGCTCAACCATCCGGTCGTCGCGGGTGATGAACCCGGCCCTCTTAAGCGCAGAGCGCAAATCCGGGATGGCCTTGACCAATGCCCGGGTGATCCCGTGCCGGACCGCTCCGGCCTGTCCGCTCATCCCTCCGCCCTGAACATTGACCTTGATGTCAAACCGGTCCATTGTCTCGGTCAACTCAAACGGCTGTTTAATGATCATCTGCAAGGTCTTGCGGCCGAAATACTGTTCCATCGGACGGTTGTTAATAAGGATCTGACCGGAACCGACCTTCATCCAGATCCGCGCCACCGAGGTCTTTCTTCTGCCTACGGCCTGAAATTCCCATTGCGAAGCCATTCATTTCCTCCCTAAAGCTTGAGCGGTTCCGGTTTTTGTCCTTCGTGCGGATGATCCGGCCCGGGGTAAACCTTCAGCTTCTTGAGCAGCCTCTGCCGGGACTTGTTCTTCGGCAACATCCCGAACACCGCCAGCTTGATTATTTCCCCCGGCTTGCTCTGCTTCATCTTCAAAGCCGACATGGTCTTCAAGCCGCTGTGCCAGCCGCTGGCGCGATAGTACATCTTCTTGTCCCACTTGTCGCCGGTGAGCTTGATCTTCTCCGCGTTGATCACGATCACGAAATCGCCGGTGTCCGAGCTGTGAGTCAGCTCCGGCTTGGTCTTGCCGATCAAGACCCGGGCGATCCCGGTGGCGAGCCGTCCCAAGACCCTGTCCTGGGCGTCCACCACCCACCATTTCCTCTCAATTTCTCCTGTTTTTGCCAGATAGGTACTCATCTTATCAACCCCTGTAAAAGTAGCCAAGATATTAACAAGTTTTGACGGAATGTCAACTGCAAGCCGATGAACTGAAAACCGGCAACCAGGAATGGGCAATGAGCAACCCTCAACTGGTCCCAAATTCCAGAACTTTATCAAGTCCTGAAAACGGAGAACGGACGGCGAAGGCGGAAGGCGCGATTCCTTTCTGTGCGAGCGACTTTAGTCGCCATTTGCTTCTTGAATGTGCGAGCGCCCTTCTTGTCCGTCGTAGCCACTTCTTGCTCGGACAATCTGTAGGCGAAGGCGGAAGGCGCGATAGCTCTGAATACTCCTCTGGGGTGCAGACACTCTTGTAGGGGGCGGGACACTCTTGTCCCGCGTTTGGATACACTCCTCCCGTTAAATTTGCTTTTGCTGTTTCAAGGGCAACTATTTTTTTTTGCCCAGGCGCCAGGGCGATCAA
>CAIYYW010000135.1 GCA_903930515.1 uncultured delta proteobacterium
CTCCTTGGCCTTCAGCTCGGAGAATTTTTTCGCGGTCGCGTCTTTCAACTCTTCCGGAATAAACGGATCAAGTTCTTGCGGGTTGTCCTCGTTCACGGACTTGATCTTCACCTCTGGAAAAGTCTTCCGGATCAGGTTCCTGACATCCAGTCCGAGCAATGCCATCTGCGCGAAATAGTAAGGCAGGGTGTCGTTGATCACCTTGCTCACCCGCTGGCGCTCTTGCGGGTTGGCCAGCAGGCGGTCCAGTTTTTGTTTCAGAACTTCCGGGAGATGCTCGGCTTGATAATCAACATAATAATCGTCATAAAGCCCGGTTTCCTTCATCACGCCCCGGATCCGCTCGTCGCGGCTCAGGCCGATGAAGGGAGTGCGGCCGGGCATAGCCAGCACCATTGCGTGGTATCGGGTGGTGACCAGAACCTGGAGGTTTCTGAGCATGGACGCGATCTGCACGCCCACATACTCGCGGCAGGAGACAATGACCGGGGTGGTTTTCATCAGCGCCTTGACCTCGTGGCAGGAATCGTGGTCCAGGGCTTCCATCGCAATCAGCACCGGCTGAATCCCGTATTTTTCCGATGCCCAGTCCAGCGTCTCTGCCATGGTTTTTTCCCAGATCTCATATTTCTTCCGGTCTTCCTCGTCGTAGTCGTAATAATAAATCAGGCGGTAATTGTATTCCTTCACGCCCCTGATCTTTTTCACGAAATCCGGGACAATCGGCCACCAAAAAAAGTTCTGCATCGCGAGTCCGAGCAGGGGCTTCTTGCCGTCCCATCCCAGTTTTTCCAGTTCCTTCACGCCCCACTCCGGAGGTTTGGCTCGAAGCGTCCAGGCCGTGTCCACCCGGAGCTTGTCTTCGCGCAGGTAGATTTTCTTGAGCCAGTCCCCGGCTTCGGCCGAGCGGGTGATGATCAGGTCCATCTTGCGGGAGAGCGCCCAGGAGAGGAAATTATTGAATTTGTTCATAGCGCCGGCGTCCACGCCGTAGCTGAAGCTCACCTTGCCCAGCTTGGCCGCGAGGCCCATCCCGAACAGGAAATAATAAAGCAGGGCCGCGGCAAAATTTTCCTTCCAGCACGACCCCTCCACCAGCACCACCGCATGGTTCTTGATCACCGCCTTGAACACATCCCAGAAAAATACATAGCTCATCGGCACAAAATTTACCTTATTATCCTTGAAGTATTCTTTGGAGTCTTCCAGTTTGAGCGTCAGCATGTTCAAGTCCACATTGTCCTCGCCCAGGACCTGGTTGATCTGGTCAATCAACTCCGCCACCCGAACCTCGGCGCCGGTGTTGCGCGCGCCCGAATAGGCCAACAGCAGGATCTGCAGTTTCTCTCCCGGCTTCCACTTCCGGTTCAGGCCCAGGCCGAAGAGATCAAGGAACCTGACCCCGTAACCGAGGATTTGAATCAGCCACCAGGTGAGCCAGCCATAGATGGTGTCAAAGATATTGCCGCTGCCGGTGAAGTCCGGCATCTTCCGCCACATTTTAAGGTATTCAAACATTTACCGCTCCTTAAAAATAATTTAGACCACGGAGTTATTTCCCCGGGGTGGTATTACTGATTTTATCCCGAATGGGGGAATCTTGGCAAGTCAAGGCCATGCTCATTCCCGAAAAGCATTTATGGAGAGGATCCTTTCGCGCCCAAGCCCCGTTTATGGTCCCGGATTCAGCGGAATTCGTGATGAGGGACGAACTCTTTTTCCACCCAGTCCATGAAAATGGTCCGGATCATTTTGCAGCGTTCCACGAATTGCTTATGGCTTTCCCTGATCCGGTTCTTCAGCTTGTCCTCGTTAGCCGCCAGGTTCTCGGTCATTTGGATCAACTTTTGGTAATGATCCTTTTCCATCGGCGCCCGATCCGGGTGCTTGACATAATCAATGAAATAATCCATCAGGTCGAGTTCGCGGAAAACCGCCTCGCAGCGGGTGTCAGACGAGACCGAAATCATGGGCACCGAGAAGGGGCTGGCGAGCACGGTGGAATGGTAGCGGGTGGTAACCTGGAACTTGAGCGCGCTCAGGACCGACACCACATCGTCCACCACATATTGGTCGCTGGGCATTAGCCGCGCGCGATCCTTGTGCTTCATCAGCTCATAGATTCGCTGGGTGGGCGGAAGGTCCATATGCTCCATTGCGATCAAAACCACATCCGCCCCGAATTTTTCCACGCACCAGTCCGCATAGGCCGCGGTTTCCTCCACATACTTCCGGCTGCTCGCCCTCGCCTCTTCGGTCCAGGAATGATACGCAGGCCAATTGTAAAGATCCTCTTGCTTGCCCACGAACCGGAACTTCACCGGCCACCAGAAAAACTCCTTCGGGCAAAGTCCGATCACCGGCCGGCTCGCCGGATTGATGTTCAGTTGGTTCCAGACCCGGTCAATATATTCCCGCGGCGGGGTCGGGTAGATATACGCCCCGTCCGCGACCAGGCGCATCGGTTTGGTCACCCCGTATTCCTTCATCCGCTTCACCGCGTCCGGGTTCCGGAGCATGATCAGGTCAATTTTATTATTGAGGATGTAGCGGAGCAGTTTTTGGTTGAAGGGCTGCAAATGCCCGCAGTCATTGGAATAGGCCACCACTCCCTCGCCCCGGAGCTTGGCGAAATACGCAGCGAAACAATACATCCAGAAAAAGAGGGAAGAGAAATGATCAATCCAGGTTGAGCCTTCGGAAAGCAGGAGCAGGTCCGCTTTCATCTTCATCAATTTGGACGGGGAGAACGGGGTGGATGGGGTGATCTCGATCATGTCAATTTCAGGCTCCGGGACATAACGCCGCTGGTTCTTGATGTTCTGGGTCAGAATCCGGATTTTGCCCAGACGGTCGCCGAACATTTCCTTAAGATCAATAATGCTGGTCCGCAGTTTGGCTTCCGACCCGGTGTTGTTCACGCCGTTGTATCCGAAAAGATTGACTGCAAACTTTCCTTCTTGTCCCATCTCTTATTCCTTTTTCAGGTCCCAGCGACCCATCTGAAGCGACTGACAAAATCTACCGAATCCGTCATTCAAAGTCAAGCGGAAAAAACAGTTCAGGCAAAAAGCGCTCGGCGAATGGCCAGTCCTTCAAAAACCGGGGCGCAGACACCCTGGTCTGCGGTTCAAGGTGAACGGTTCCCGGTGCGCGAATTCAGGCGCACGGTCCCAGGTGCAAGGTGCACGATTGTGGGGCGGGACATCCTTGTCCCGCATTCCCGTTCACCGGGTACCGTTTGGCGCATTTCGTTCACCATTAGCCTTGTCCCGAAAGAGCATCTTTGCCAGGAGCCTAAAACTTGTTAAACTGAAAAGAGATGACAAGGTTTGCGCTGACCATTGCGGCTTCAGACCCTTCCGGAGGCGCCGGGATCGAGGCGGACCTCAAGGTCTTCAGCGCGCTCAAGGTGTTCGGGACCAGCGCGATCACCGGGATCACGGTTCAAGGCCCAAAAGGGATTGAGCGGATCGTCCCCACCCCGGCATCGGATTTGAGCCGGATCCTGGAAATAATGAGCAAGGAGATCAATCTGGACGCGGTTAAGGTGGGCGCTCTGGTCAATCAGGAAAACCTGCGGGCCGCGAGGATTTTTCTGGAGCATACCCGGGCGAAGTCGGTCCTGGACCCCTTGCTTAATTCCGGGACCGGGCACCCGCTTTTGCAGACATCCGCCTGGCCGGAGCTGGCCTCGCTCTTTCCGCTCGGGAGCATCATCACGCCGAACATCCCGGAAGCCGAAATATTGTCCGGAATCAAGATCCGGGGCAAAGCGGAAATGGAACAAGCCGGAGCGGCTCTGATTGAGAAAGGGGCGAAAGCGGTTTTGATCAAGGGGGGGCATCTGGAAGGCGATCCGGAGGATTTCCTCTTCGCCGGGGGCAAGGTCAGGAAATTCAGCAAGCAGAGACAAGCGGGAAAATTCCATGGAACCGGTTGCGCGCTTTCCAGCGCGATCGCGGGGTATCTGGCGCTGGGGTCGGAGTTGGAACAGGCGGTGGAGCAGGCGGAGGGTTATATTGAGAAAGCGCTTGCTGGTGCGGTTGCTCTGGACGGGATAAAATATCTGAGCCATATCTTTTAAGACACGGAGGGATTTGTGGAACGCGGCTCATCCGACGGACGTGATTGAAGGGTCTGCCAAGGTTGCGCCCGCCAAAGTTGCCGTCAAGTCGTCTGCGCCCAAGCCCGCCCGCCGCCCGGCGCGC
>CAIYYW010000136.1 GCA_903930515.1 uncultured delta proteobacterium
CTCCTGCTCTATCATATCCTGAATTCGCGCGAGGATATTTTTTGCGACCGCTCCTACGCGGTCTGGCCTGATTTCGCGGCACAGATGCGTAAGAACCAGGTGTTGCTCTATGGCTGGGAGAGCAAAATCCCGCTCAAGGATTTTGACCTGGTCGGTTTCACCCTGCCCAATGAGCTGGGCTATTCCAATGTGCTTTATATGCTGGACCTGGCCGGGATCCCGCTCCGGGCCGAAGCCAGGCGAAACGGGCAATGGCCGATCCTGATCGGCGGAGGCCCGTGCGCGAGCAACCCCGAGCCGATCGCGGAATTTTTTGACGCCTTCTTTTTCGGGGAAGCGGACGAGGCGATCCTGGAGATCGCGGACCTGGTTTTAAGATGGAAACGAGAGGGGGACGGCAAAAAGGAAAACCTGCTGCGGGAGCTTGGCAAAATTGAGGGGGTTTATGTCCCGTCATTATATCATCCGGAGTTCGGCCCGGATGGTTCGCTCAAGGGGATCCGCGTTGCGCCGGGGATGCCGCTCAGGGTTCGGAGAAGGCTGGTCGCGGATTTGAACCAGACTTTTTACCCGACCCGCCAGCTGGTGCCTTTTGCCGAGGCGGTTCACGACCGGCTGGTGATTGAAATCGCGAGGGGATGCACGCGCGGTTGCCGGTTCTGTCACGCCGGGATCATTTACCGGCCCTACCGCGAGCGGTCTCCGAGCAAGGTCCTGGAGCTGGCGCGGGAGGGCTTGAAAAACACCGGGTATGAGGAGATTTCGCTTTTGAGCCTGTCCGCGGGTGATTACAGCGGGATTGAGCAGTTGATCGTGCAACTGATCACCGAGCACTATCCCCGCAGGGTCGCGGTCTCGCTCCCGAGCCTGCGGGTGAATTCGCTTACGCCGCTCTTGCTGGAAGCGATCAAGCGGGTCCGAAAAACCGGGTTCACCATCGCCCCCGAGGCCGGGAGCGAACGGCTCCGGCTGGTCCTGAACAAGCGGATCACGGACCAGGAAATTTTGGACACCTGCGAAAAGGTGCTCAGCGCCGGATGGCGGACCTTGAAGCTTTATTTTATGGTCGGCCTGCCCACGGAAACCATTGAAGACCTCAAGGGCATCGCAAGGATCAGCCGGGAGATGACAAGGGTCGCCAAAAGGGTTCAGCCCTCTGCCCAGTTCAACCTGAGCGTCAGCGGCTATATCCCGAAGCCGCATACGGCCTTCCAATGGGAAAAACAGGCCGGGATCGAGCAACTGAACGAAATCCGGGAGCAGCTCAACAGGGAGTTGCCCCGGGACCGGATCCGGTTCCGGTTTGAAGACCCCAGAATTTCTTTCCTGGAAGGAGTGATCTCGCGCGCCGGCCGGGAACTGAACCCGGTGATGGAAACCGCGTTTAAAAAAGGGATTTGCTTTGACGGATGGACCGAACAGTTCCAGTTTGAAACCTGGATCCGGGCCTTGGAGGAAAACGGGATCGTCGCGCAAAACTATTTCAACGAAAAAGCCGAGAAGAGCGTTTTCCCATGGGAACATCTGGACCCCGGGGTGGAAAAAGGGTTCCTGCTCCGGGAGCGCGAGCGGGCCAGGCAAGGCGTGTTCACCGAGGATTGCCGCGAGGTCGGTTGCGTGGAAAGTTGCGGGGTGTGCGACCTGAAAAAAATTATGCCCAGATCCGACGCGTCAATGGAGAAAAAGAGCGTGGAGGATTTGGTCCAGACCCTGGAACAGGCCCGGCCCCAGGAGAACCTTTTCTACCGATACCTGATTAAATACAGCCGGCTCAACGATCTAAGGTTTTTGGGACCGCTGGAAAACAACCGGATGTTCCTGAGGGCCGTGCGCAGGGCCGAACTCCCGATGCGGTACAGCCAGGGATTCCATCCCCTGCCCAAAATATCCTTCAGCCCCGCGCCCCCGGTCGGCGTGGAAAGCGATGTGGAATTTATTGAACTGGAACTGCGGGAGAGGTATCCCCAGGAAAAACTGCAAAACCAACTCCAGGCCGTGCTCCCCGATGGAATCGTGGTCCTGGAAACCAGAGAGATTTCTTTAAAGGCCCCGGCCATTACCCAGCAAATCCTGTCCATTGAATACCTTGCCCAAATTCCAAAGGATCTAGCCCCGCTCTTCAGCCAGGATAAAATCTCGCTCTTTATGAGCAAGACCGAGTTTGAAATCATCCAGAAACGCGAAAAAAGACCCCGTACCATAGACTTAAGGCAGAAGGTTAAGTTTATTACGCAAGTATCTGAATTAGAAATAAATTTTTCTATAATATTGAGTGAAGGCCCAGGGGTAAAGCCCCAGGAGGTTCTTGGGGCGGTCTTTGGAATCAATGAAGAAGATTTGAACCGGATCCGGTATCGGAGGGTTCAGGTTCAATTTCGGGATCAGCGGCCGGTGAACTATCCGGAAAGTTCGGTCCGGAAGCGTCCGGTCAGCCACACGCCAAGGAGATAAAAGATGGCAGAACTTATTTTGGTAAATTCGGAGAATTTTGAGACCCGGGTGGCTTTGATTGAAGGGGGCGGTTTGAGCGAGATTTTTATTGAACGCGAAAACCGGAAGAACCTGGTCGGCAACATTTACAAAGGCCGGGTGATCCGGGTATTGCCGGGGATGCAATCGGCGTTCGTGGAAATCGGGCTGAGACGCACGGCTTTTTTGTATGTCTCGGAGATTTCTCCGATTGAGCCGTCGGTTTTCCAGGAAGAGCTGGACCTGGAAATGGACCAGAAGGACCCCAAGAAATATTTCCCGGGCGAGGTGCCGATCCAGGATTTATTGAAAGAGGGACAGGAGATCCTGGTGCAGGTGATCAGGGAGCCGATCGGGGACAAGGGCGCCCAGATCACCACCTACATCACGCTTCCGGGCCGGTATCTGGTTTATATGCCGGAGGTGCGCCAGATCGGGGTAAGCCGCAAGATTGAGAACGGTAAGGACCGGGCGCGGCTGCGAAATCTGGTGGACGGTTTACGGCCGGAGGGCTCGGGCGGGTTCATCATCCGGACCGCGTGCGGCAGGGCCGGGGACCAGGAGATCAAGGCGGAACTGAATTACTTGGTTTCGCTCTGGTCCGAGGCGAAGGAGAAAGCCCTGACCAGCCCGACCCCCGGTTTGATCTTCCACGAACCGGCCTTTGAACTGATGGTGATCCGGGAATATCTGACCCCCCAGACCAACAAGATCATCGTGGACAGCCCGGAGAGCTTCAACCGGGTGAAGACTTTCCTGCAGCGCACGGCCCCGGGGAAGGAATCAATGGTGGAACTCTGGCCGGAGACCGAGCCGATCTTCGATCATTTCGGGGTGGAGCTGGAGCTGGACAAGGCCATTGCCAAGCGGGTCTGGCTCAAGAGCGGGGGATACATCGTGATTGACGAGACCGAGGCGCTGGCGAGCATAGATGTCAATACCGGCAAATACACCGGGGGCAGGGATTTCGAGGACACCATTTTAAAGACCAACCTGGAAGCCACCCGGGAGATCGTTTCTCAGCTAAGGCTGCGGAGCATCGGGGGGATCATCATCATTGACTTCATAGATATGAACCGGATCAGGAGCCGGGAACGGGTGATCCATATGCTCCAGGAGGAGTTGAAAAAGGACAAGGCCAAGAGCGTGGTGGTCCGGATCAGCGAGATCGGCCTGACCGAGATGACCCGCAAGCGGAGCGGGGAGAGCCTGGCGAAGAAATTGTGCGAGCCCTGCCCTTACTGCGAGGGCAAGGGATATCTGAAGAGCATCCGGAGCATTGCCTATGAAATCTTCCGCGAGTTGCTCCGGAATAAAAGCGAGCTTGCGGGAAAAATCGTAAAATTGTATATTAATTCCCAAGTGGCGGAGTTGATGATGGGAGAAGAAAAACGCCTGCTGGAACAGTTGGATCAAAAGCATCAAATTCGGGTTCAACTGGAAATCGAATACAATTTCCATCAGGAACAATATGAGTATTCCGTCACGGAGCCGTCGGGACCTGATTCCAATCCCAAGCCGGGAGGATGAGAATCGTGGATAAGCTGGGAGGAGAAAAACTCGGAGACCTGCTGGTCAAGGCCGGCCTGATTGACAACCTCCAACTCCAGACCGCACTCGGGCATCAGCGGCGCTGGGGCGGAAAGATCGGCAAATGCCTGATTGACCTCGGGTTCCTGGAAGAAGCCGAATTGCTCAAGTTCCTGAGCGACCGGTTCAAAATCAAGGCGGTGGACCTGAGCAAGAGCGCGATCACCGAGCAGACCTTTGCCGTGGTCCAGGAAGCGGTTGCGAAGAAATACGGGGTGGTTCCGGTTTTCCTCAAGGAGGGTCCGGGCAGCAAGAAAACCGTGATCCTGGCAATGAGCGATCCCTCCGACCTGAAAGTGGTGGATGAAATCCAGTTCCTGACCGGGTACCGCGTGGAGCCGGTGCTCGCCACCGAGTCCGCGATCAGCAAGATGCTGGAGAATTACGGCAAGTCGTACCGGCCGGAGCCGGAAGATGAAAGAAAAATAGATACGGTCAGGCCCTTTGATCTCCGCAAGGCCCACCATAAACCGGAGGAAAATCCGGCTGACCTGGAATCCATTGAAGTTGGAAACGAGGATCTGCTACTGGGGGGCGAGGATGTGGAGGAAATCCTGGACCTGAAGGAAGTTCAGCAGGAAGGGATTGAAATCACGCCGGACGATCAGATCAAGGTGGTCAAGGATGAAGTGGTGATGGTCCGGGCGGATAAGCCCAGGCCCAAAGGATCCAAGGTCGGATCGTCCACTGAACGGATCCCGTTCCGGCCCAATGTCCGGGACGAGTTCAAGACGCCCTTAAGACCGGAGCCCGGCCAGCCGAACCGCCGGATCGAGCCCCCGCCCCGGCCGGCGCCGGTTCCGGAAGCGCCCCCGGACTTAAGCCTGGCCCCGCCCGAGATCAATCTGGGAACGCCGGAGCCGCCGCAGGTTCTGAAGCCGGAGCCGCCACCCCCTTTGCCCCCGGAACCGATTGAGATTCCGGAACCGGGTCCGGAAGAAAAAATGGAATTGGCCCAGGCCCATGAATTTGTGGAATGGGATGCTAAAGAAACTCCCAGGCTGGAAACGATGGAGGAATCGTCGAGCGCGGCCTCGGAGCCGGACTTGGAGCAAATTCCACAGACGCAGGCGCCAAAAGAGATCAAGCTGTCCCAGCCGGAGAGCGCGGATGATTTCTGGCAGGAAACGGAAGCGCCGACGGCCAAGCCTAAAGCCCCGGCGCCCGCGGCCCACGATGCAGACCGACTTTCGTTTGAGATGCCGCTGGAACCTCCGACCCCGCCCCCTGCCCCTCCCGCGCCTGAGCCTGAGCCTGCTGCGAGGCCGGCTCCCGCTCCCAAGCCAGAGTTCCTCGGAAGCATTGAAGAATTGGCGCTGGGCCAGGATAAGGAATCAGAAATGTACGCCTCGGCGACCCCGGCTCGGGAACTCGCGGCAAAGGAATTGGTTGTTCCATCCGCTGAGCCGGGAGAGGAAGTTGGCGAAGTCAGCCTGGAATTCGCGCTCAAAACCATCAAGGAATTGAAAGAGGATATCCGGGAGAAAGAGTTCCAGTTTGACGAACTTCTCAACCTGATGATGAAAAAAGAAATCGGCGAAATCACCACCGATATTTATATGCGCGAACTGGCCACCCTGAAAAGGCAAATTGATCAATTCAACAAGAAAAAAGAATAGCTGATTTTCACCGCAAAGATCGCCGTTCGGCCCAAAGCTCACCGCCGAGGCGCATCCAGCCTTCGTATTCCCGCCTTAAAGCGGGAGCGAAGGATGGTCTTCGAACAAACAAATCTGCCCGGAGGGGCGGACTTCCGCCCGCCCCTCCGGAAAAATTAGTTGAGCATTTAAAGTTCAAGTGCTGTGCCCGAAAGTTGAAAAACTTTTGGCTTTTGGAATTGGGGGAATGTCTCAATATCCGGGTTTTTATTAAGACCCCCTATTGCTCTGCTGGCCCGTTATTATTGATAACAAAAGCAATCATGTCCGCAGACCGGATAATCTGGACTGCAACAGCCATCGCCACAGTCAATAAAAGTGTCGCAGGGGCCATAACAGATATTAGTGGCGCCCGTATCTATCACCCAGCCGCAACCCGGATTTGCGATGCAACTTCCTTTACAGCAGGATGCGGCGTCGCAAGACTCGCCAATTCCTGAGCAACAACTTCCACAGCCCCATCCAATATGACCACGAGTGCAGTCACACAAGCAATGATTGGTAAATGGCTTTACCTGACCTCTCATAATACAGCACTTATTCCAAGAACATCCATTCATGCAGTTTTTATTGCCACAACCATTATAACTCTCCGTGCATGTGGTGCATCCTCCATACCCGGGCGCATAATATTCGTCCAAAGCATGAAAAATATGGCCGGTCTCATGGGCATGCACGGAATCCATATTGCTGATTCCATAGCCATCATTGCTATAGGTCATTACCTCAAAAGGCCCTCCCAGATAGGCATAAGCGAAATAGCCGTCAGTGAATTGTTTGCCGTTAACCACAAAAACCGAATAAGCTTGACCAGCGCCATTGTTACTCGCCAGCCAGGCGTTAAAGCTATCCACCCTCGCGGAATAACTTCCGCTGGTATAACCCAAACAGGTCATAATCTCGTTGATCCATAATCCTTCATCAGCAGATGAACGGCTGACGGGTTCATAGGAAGTCTTCATGCAACTATTGGCGAAAGGGCTGTAAGACACGACCACAAAACTCAAGCTTTGCGCGGCCGGAGCGCGGTTAACCCACCATTTTACCCCAGGCTTGATTTCCGCAATCACATTCTTTATTTGAGTTTTAGTCCAGTTTTTCTTGTTGGCATCAATCACGCCATTGCTCTCGGGAAAAAAAACCGCCACCGCCACCTTTCCCGACATACCGGTCGTGGCCGCCGGAGCTATTTCCTGAGATTTATCCCGGTATAACATAGAGCCATCCGGACCCGTTCCTTGCGGAAGTTGATTGGGAGGATGAACCTCCAGCTGATCTTGATCAATGGGAGGTCTCTCCCGGGCATCATTCGGGGGAGGAGGCGGATTAGGACTTAGCGTAGACTCAACAATATTTTTTAACTGGTTATTCCACTTTTCCAGCAACCTCTTCTGCTGGTCAGTCAGCCCCGGGATTGATTTCACATCAACCACGCTGGAGCTGACGATTAAAATTTCTTTGAGCGCTTCTAATTGATTCACTTTTCCCTTCGGAATTAAAGCAAAAAGATCCTCCGGCGGACCCCCAACCGAAATTTTCCCCCCAAGATCCACCACTGCCTTTTCTACCTTCCGATAGGAGTTCAGATTGGGCGAGGCGATGATAATAATCACCTCCTCCATACCTGATTGATCTTTGGCCGAATCCAGGGTTTCTTCACCGCCTTTTCCGCTGGATTGATCTACGCTTGCGCCATTTGCGCAGCTGCCACTGGGTTTTCCCCCGGCAAGGCTGGAATCAGGGACCGTGGGCGAGATATTTGCAGCCTGATCTTTTGAAGAATCATTAGCCGGCACGCATTTCAGGAACAGCAAAGATGCCATTCCGGCCAGAAGAATAACGCCAAACAGCCGTTTAAAATTTCCCTTCATAATCGTCATTTTGTCCCCCCTTTTCAGGTTTCTGCTTTAGTGAATCGCTCCCGGTTTCTTGGACACTAAAGAAGATAGTTTATCATATTTGTACTTAAGTGAACAGCGTTGAGACCAGTCCCCAGACCTCTCCGGTTTCAGGGCCGATTCGATCATTTGCTGACGCCGGGTTGCACCGTGGCGCCCGGCTCGGGCAGAAGCGGATATTTGGGCTTGCCCACCACCGTGCCGACATTGATGGTGATCCCTTCCTGCTGAAGGATCTCGCGGAGGGTTTTTTCAATGGTTTGTTTGGTGACTCCCTGCATCTCGGTTTCCAACTGAGAGCTGGTCCGATCCAGGCGTTCGCTCGCGGCATAGATATGGTCAAAGGTTTTGGATAGCTGCGCGAGTTTTTGTTCCAGCTGCTTTTTCTCCTGCTGGTTCTTGGGCGCGATCACTTCCAGGACCGAATTCAAATTCGCGATCAGCCGGGTAAGCTCCCCGCTTTTCTCTCCGAAGTTGGAAAGGTTTTCCGAGAGGGTGACCAGATTATCAAACAAGGCGCGGATTTTTTGCTTGTCCTCCTCGGTCAGGGATTGATATTTCTTGTTAATCTTATCAAAGATGCCGTAGCCCTGGCTCAGGAATTGGTCAATCCGGGGCGGATCAATCCCGCGCACGGTGTCGTTATTTTTCAGGGCCTTGCCGGCCTGGGTTCCGGGATCTATCTCTACATATTTCTCGCCGATGATCCCGGCCATATTGATGTAAAATTTGGAATCGGTCCGGATCAATTCCTCGGCGCGGCGGTCAATCTGGATCCGGATCAGGATGGACACCGGCTCCTTGTTAAAGGTCTTGCCCGGCTCAAAAAACCGGATCTGGTCCACCTTGCCCACCTTGACCCCGGCCACCCGGACCGGGCTGCCCAGTTCAACGCCTCCGGCGAAGTTGTAAATGACATTGATCCGGTAGCTTTTCGCGAACGGGTTGTACTGACCGAGGAAGAATAGGAATGCCAGGATCAGGGCGATGGTGATGCTGACCACGATCCCGACTTTAACCTCTAAACTGAACCGGTTCATAAGCTTCTTTATTCTAACACAATTCTCAGTAATTTGTCAGCCAGGGAGTTGAGCAGGAAGTCCAGCAGGATGATGATCAGGATGGAAGTGACCACCGACTTGGTGGTGGCCTCGCCGACGCCCCTGGCTCCGCCTTGGGCGCGGAACCCGTACCAGGCCGCGGTGATCGGGATCACCGGGGAGAAGATCAGGGCCTTGGCGAAAAGGGTTCCGATGTCGGTCATCTTCACGAACTTGGCCATCATCGTGTAATATGCCCAGAAG
>CAIYYW010000137.1 GCA_903930515.1 uncultured delta proteobacterium
AAATCGTAACATAGAGAATCTTGAATATATTTGCGGTAAGCCCTTGAATTAAATCCCAAATCCCGGAATTCAGGCTTAAGATTGGAGAAATGAAATGTTCAGCCGTACTTAACGAAAAATATATTTTGCCGTAATTTCAAGCACTTGGAAAAATGGGCAAATTGTTAAGTCAGACTGAGCGATATTTTGGATTTGTCCCCAAGATCGCGCCTTCCGCCTTCGCCTACAGATTGTCCGAGCCTGAAGAGGCTACGGCGGACAGGAAAGTCGCTCGCACGAATTTGTCTGTTGACGGGCAAAGCAGGAATGAATAAGATATGGATAAAAGCCTTGCACGAATTGAAGGGAAAGAAATGAAAGAACCCGAACGATCATTGCTCCCGGCTCCGGCAACCGGAACCGGGCCTATGGTTTATCGGCAAGCGCAAGCCCCCCGAATCCCGCCCCTTAAAGGGGGAAAAGGCTTGAGCGGGAGATCAAGGTCGTGGATGATGAGATTGACCAGCTGGTTTATGAGCTTTATGGATTGACGGAGGGGGAGATCGGGATCGTTGAGGGAGAAAAGTGATTATGGAAAAATGCGATAATTGCGGAAGAGAAATTGAAGATGTAAGGCAAGCGCATATTACGCTGGTCAAAGAAAACGGGAAATCGGAGAAGTTATACTTCAAATTATGCCCTGATTGCTCCAGGGTGTTTTCCAAAATGAGCATCGCCGAGCTTAGAGGCATAGAATCCAGGAAGAGTTCTCCCTTTGAAAAGATCAAACGGGTGAATGAATCCGGCGCGGAATACTGGTCCAGCCGGGAGCTGGCCAAGGCCCTGGACTACACCGATTATCGCAATTTTGAGCAGGTGATCAAGAAAGCCAAGGCCGCATGTTTCAACAGCGGACAGCGGATTGAGGATCATTTCGTTGACATCAACGATATGATCGAGATCGGCAAGGGCGGGCAGAGAGAAATTGAGACTACCATGCTTTCCCGGTATGCCAGCTACCTGGTGGTCCAAAACGCGGATCCGACCAAAGAAATCGTGGCCCTGGGCCAGAGTTATTTTGCGGTTCAGACCCGGAGGCAGGAGCTTTCCGACCTGGCCGAGGAAGACGAGAAGAGGCTGTTCCTGCGCGATGAGATCAAGAAACATAATATCCGGCTGGCGGACGCGGCCAAGGGCGCGGGCGTGATTGAAGCCGGAGATTTCGCGATTTTCCAAGACCACGGTTATCAGGGCCTTTATGGAGGTTTAGGCGCCCAGGGCATCCATCTCCGCAAGGGGCTGAAAACCGGCCAGAAAATCCTTGACCATATGGGCAGCACCGAGCTTGCCGCCAACCTGTTCCGGGCCACCCAGACCGAGGAAAAGATCAGAAGGGAAAGAATAACCGGGAAACATAAAGCCAATATCACTCATTTTGAAGTGGGCGCCAAGGTTCGCCGGACGATCAAGGAACTGGGCGGAACCATGCCCGAGGATTTGCCCACTGCTGAAAGTATCAAGCAATTGGAATCAAAAAAGCGCAAGGCTATCGGCCCCAAGGCAAAGCCCAACGGTAACAATCCCAAAAAAGATCAAGATTGACTTTTGTTTTTTCCGCATAAAGAAAAATTGAATTCTCTGCGTCTTTGCGGCGAATAATTTTCTTCAAATTTGATCCGGGGTTTTTCTGCCTCGGTCGGTCCGGTCAAAGTCGGCGTCAAAGCTGACCAGGGTGAGGTTGAATTTCTCCGCCAACGCATACTGATAAGCATCGTCAAAATCCAGATGAAAATGCTCAGAAGCCTTGATGACCGAGTCCAGGTCTTCAACCCCCAGACCTTTGACCTGCATGCCGATCCGGGCGAACATATCTTTGAGGAAAAACCGGAAACCGCTCCGCTGTTTGCGCTGGAAGAGGAAGATGCCGATGGAGTGGAGGGAGAAGTCGGAGAGGAAAAAATTATGCACTTGCCCTCGGGAGAGCAATTCTCTGGCCTCGGGCGCGCGTTCCTGGTTGAGGATGATCTCCAAGGGGATATTGGTGTCAATCAGCAGGTTCACTTTTCACCGGCTCTCCAGCGTGAAATCCGGTGTTGGAGCTCAACCGAGGTGTAGCGCTCGCGCAAATCCTTTGCGATCCCCGCCCATTTAAAAGCGGGTTTGCCCCGGGATTTTTTGTTTTTGCCTTGCAGCCAGGATTCCACCAATTGCTCAATTTCCTTCTTTTGCTCGGGCGGCAATTGTTTAATTTTATCCGCCAAATTTTTCATGGGCTTTCCTCTTCTTTATCTATTATATCACAGCTTTTCCTGCGAATTAACCGTAATCATCGGCTGGAACAATTTTCCCCTGGTATCCCGCGATCCCTTTTTTCTTAACCATTTTCCGGCTCCTTCATTTAAATTAAATCCCTTTCCCAATGATCGGTCAAATCATTATTCCGGGTCCAGTTGGGGCAAATTTTTCGGGAATGGTTTGATGAAAGTCTTTGCCTGGCTCTGCGGCAAGGGGCGTGCCCCTTGACCCAATTTGTATTCTCTGCGCCCTCTGCTTTAAAATCGCAGCCAGGAGTGTCCGCCCCAAGAATTCTTTGCGTTCTTTGCGCCTTGCGGTGAAAACAAAATTGGATTTGATCTTCTTTGCGTTCTTGGCTTGTTTGCGGTAAAAATGAACCGGGATGCGGAATTATTTGATCCGGAGACTGTTCCTGATGATCCCGACAATGCTCGGGATCACCCTGGTCACCTTTCTGATCATCCAGCTCGCGCCCGGGTCTCCGGCCGAGCTTAAGATCAGGACCGATCAGTCGGGGGCGCTGGGGGAGCAATACACCAGGGAAGTGATTGAGCAGACCAAGAAGCTCTACGGGTTGGACAAGCCGATTCATATCCGCTATTTAATTTGGCTCAAGCAGGTGGCGACCCTCAATTTCGGAGAGTCCTACAAGGACCACCGGCCGGTGATGAAAATCATAATGGAGCGGATCCCGGTCTCGCTCCAGTTGAGCCTGATCTCCATCTTCCTGGTTTACATCTTCGCAATCCCGATCGGGGTGTTCAGCGCGATCAAGCAGAAGTCGCTCCCCGACCGGATCACCACCATTTTGCTCTTCATCCTCTACTCGCTCCCCAATTTTTGGGTCGCAATGATGCTGATCCTGTTTCTGGGCGGGGGACAATTCTTGCACTGGTTCCCGGTTTACGGCTTGAACTCGGAAGGCGCTGGAAGCTTCGGCTTGGGCCGCTGGTTCCTAGACCGGGTCTGGCATCTAACCCTCCCGGTAACCTGCCTGACTTATGCCGGACTCGCCTTCATCTCCCGGCAACAGCGAGCCGCTTTGCTGGAAGTGATCCGGCAGGATTACATCCGGACCGCACGGGCCAAGGGCCTTACGGAAAAAATAGTGATCGCCCGGCACGCGATGCGGAACTCGTTGATCCCGATCGTGACCCTCGCGGCCGCTCTTTTTCCGGCAATGCTCGGCGGCTCCGTGATCATTGAAAGTATTTTCTCCATACCCGGAATGGGCAAGCTCGGCTTTGACGCCATCCTCGCCCGCGACTATCCGGTGATTATGGGAGACGCTACCATCAGCGCGTTCCTAACCCTGATCGGCATCCTCGCGGCTGACCTCACCTACACCCTGGTGGACCCCAGGATCAGCTTTGAGGCGAAAAAATGAGCGAGCTTAAGTCCGCGTCTTTCTCCCGGATGGTGGTCCAGAGATTCCGACAGGACCGGATCGCCACGATCTGTTTCCTAATGATCCTGATCCTTTTTGTGATCGCCATCTTCTCGCCAATCCTCGCCAACAATAAGCCGGTGGCGCTCAAATACCAGGGCAAATTTTATTTCCCGCTCCTGTTTAAATACCGCCAATTCGTCTCCACCGATTTCAAGGAGCTGTCCAAAAAATTGACCGGGCCGGATTTCGCCATCTTCCCGGTCGTGCCCTATTCCCCCACCGAGTATGACCTGATGTCTGTTCTGCAGCCGCCCGGCAGGAGCCATTGGCTCGGGACCGACGACCGGGGCCGGGATGTTCTTTCGCGGATGATCTGGGGCTCAAGGGTCAGCCTCTCGGTCGGGTTCATCGCCGTGGGAATTTATGTCCTGATCGGAATCTTCCTCGGAGCGATGGCCGGATATTACGGCGGGGGCCTGGACGCGGGCTTGAGCCGGTTGATTGAAGTGATGATCTGCTTCCCGACCTTCTTCCTGATCATCACCATAATTGCCTTCCTTCCGCCAAGTATCTATAATATTATGATAGCGATTGGATTCACCGGATGGACCGGGGTGGCCCGGCTGATCCGGGGGGAATTTTTGAAAATCCGGCAGTCGGCCTATGTGGAGGCGGAAAAGGCGCTGGGGGCGAAGGATTTGAGGATCATCTTCCGGCACATCCTTCCCAACGCCCTGGCCCCGACCCTGGTGGTGGCCACCTTCGGAGTCGCGGACGCGATCCTGATTGAAAGCGCCTTGAGCTTTCTCGGCTTCGGGGTTCCGCCCCCGACCGCGAGCTGGGGGGAACTGTTGAGCCAGAGCCGGTCTTATATTGATTTCGCCTGGTGGCTGGCGAGCTTCCCCGGGATCGCTATTTTTATCACCGTGACTATTTACAACTTGGTGGGCGAGGGCATCAGGGACGCCATTGATCCCCGGCTCAAAGAGACCTGAGGAAAGGGAGCATGGACGAGAAGCAACCGAAAAAAAGCGGCGCGCAGAGCGAGCAGGACCTGATCAGGAGCGCGCTCACCGCGGACCTGGATGAAACCACCGTGGATATTTTCAGCCAGGATTTGTTCGCGCCGGCCGCTCCTAAAAAAGAAAAGCCGGTTGAGTCCGGGCCGAAGCCGGTGGAAGCCGAAGAGTTCCGGCCCCCTTTATCCCATCCGGAGGAAATTGCCCCGGTCAGTCCTGAAAAATCGGAGCCAGCCCGATCGGAGCAAGTGGAGCCGGGGTTAAGCTGGGAAAAACCGCCGTCTCGGGTTACGGCAAAGGAGGCCGAGCCGGTAAAAAAACCGGAGCCGGCGCCGCAATTCCGGGCCGAATCATCCCCGGAAATGGAATTGAAAATTGAAGCCGGGGAATTCCATTCAGTGGCCGCGGTCAAGGAGGAGGAAAAGGTGGATCAGACCGGAGAGATTCTGGTCCAGTTGGAAAAAATGGGCGATGATTATTTAAGCTCCCAGGAGATGAAAAAGCTGTTCCAGAATGTCAACCTGATCATAGACCTGATCAATAAGGCCCTGGTCCGGATGGAACAGCTTGAGCGGAAGCTCAAAGAAAAAGGGATTTTGTAGATCATTTTTTTCTCTCCCTGAGGGGAGAGGGTTGGGGTGAGGGTGATTAACTTTGTCAGAGGTTAGAATAGTTAAAATGGAACCCCTGCTCAGAGTGGAAGATTTAAAAGTCGGTTTCCAGACCGAAGGCGGATTCTTGCGCGCGGTGGACGGGGTGGACTTTGCGGTCAATAAAAAAGAGCGGTTCGGGATCATCGGCGAGAGCGGGTGCGGCAAGAGCGTGACCGCGCTCAGCATCCTGCGCCTGATCCAGGAGCCTCCCGGCAAGATTTTATCCGGGAAAATTTGGTTTGGCGGCAAGAATTTACTGGAGCTGGGCAAAGAGGAGATCAGGAAAATACGCGGGAAACGGATTTCCATGATTTTCCAGGAGCCGGTTGCGAGCCTGAACCCGGTGTTCACGGTCGGCTCCCAGATCGCGGAGGTGTTCCAGGTCCATGAAAAGCTTTCCCGCCACCAGGCCTGGAACCGCGCCGTTGAGATGATCAAACAGGTCCGGATTCCGGACCCGGAGCAACGGGCCAAAGAATATCCGCACCAGCTTTCCGGAGGGATGTGCCAGCGGATTATGATCGCGATGGCGCTGGCCTTGAGTCCCGAGCTTCTGATCGCGGACGAGCCCACCACCGCCCTGGATGTGACCATCCAGGCCCAAATCCTGGAACTGATCAACGACCTGACCGATAAAATGGGGATGAGCCTGATCCTGATCACACACGACCTGGGGGTGATCGCGCAGACCGTGGAGCGGGTGATGGTGATGTACACCGGCCTGTCCGTGGAACTGGCGGCCACCGAGGAAATCTTTGACCACCCCCTTCATCCTTACACCATCGGCCTGATGGAAGCGATGCCGGGCCGGGATCTGCAAGCCAAGGCCGGCCGCAAGCAAAAACTTTACACCATCCCCGGCCTGGTGCCCAGCCCGCTGGATTTGCCGCCCGGTTGCCCGTTTCAGGAAAGGTGCCCGCTGGTGAAACCGCATTGCCGGGAAGCAATGCCTTTGCTGGAAGAAAATGAACCGAACCATTGGGTGAGGTGTTTTGAGGTTAAGAAAAATGAAAATTGATCCGAGAAATATTGAAATTATTGATGGTCAGATGGTTAAGCTTTTTAAGGATGTCAGCGGCGAGCAGAAATGGTTGCTGGCTTCTCAAATGCATAAATCGCTCAGTAGGTTATTAGAGGAATACCTCAGGTCGCAAAATCCGGGCTGGACTGCGGCTCAAATTGAGAAAGAAATGGCTAAAAGGCTGGGTTATGGATCAGATTGATTTATTAAAGTTCATCGCCGATATATTTGAAAGATTGGGCGTCAAGTATATGCTGGTCGGCTCTTATGCTTCTATGTATTACGGGGAAATGAGAAACACCAATGACATTGATATTGTGGCTGACCTCCAAGATAAGGACATTCAAGGATTCATCAAACATTTCCCTTCCAATGAATTTTATCTCAGCGAAGACGCAATCAAAGAAGCCCTTAAATACCGGAGCCAATTTAACATTATTCATTCCGGCTCGCGGTCTAAAATTGATGTTATGATTCCTAAGAAAGATCGGTTCTCGGAGATGGAATTGGAAAATAGAATCAAGGTTAAGGCTTTCGGTTATGAGGTTTTTGTCGCCAAACCTGAGTATGTGATTTTGAAAAAGCTGGAATATTACCAGGAAGGAGAATCGGAAAAACATCTTCGGGATATTGCGTCTATGTTCAGAATTTCGGGCAGTAAGATAGATTTCAATTTGATTAAAGAGTGGGCCATGAAATTGGGACTAACCGAAACCTGGGATGATTTCCTGGAAAAATATCAAGCCAAGTTGAAGAAGAATGAATAACCCTCTGGTCAAAGTAAAAAATCTCAAGAAACATTTCCCGGTTCGGGCCGGGGTGTTTTCCAGGGCGACGGGCGCGGTGAAGGCGGTGGACGGGGTGAGTTTTGAGATCAGCCCGAACGAGACTTTGGGATTGGTGGGCGAGAGCGGTTGCGGGAAGAGCACGCTGGGCAGGGTCTTGCTCCGGTTAATAGAGCCGACCGCGGGCGAGGTTTATTTCAACGATAAAAATTTGGTCACGCTCGGGTCGGAGGAATTGCGCCGGATGCGGAAGGAGATGCAGATCATTTTCCAGGACCCCTATTCCTCGCTCAACCCCCGGATGACGATCGGGAACATCATCGGGGAGGCGTTCACCATCCACCATCTGGCCAAGGGCCGGGAAAAGAAGGACCGGGTGCTGGCCTTGCTGGAAGAGGTTGGGGTTCACGGGGAGGCTTATAACCGGTATCCGCACGAGTTCTCCGGCGGGCAGAGGCAGCGGATCGGGATCGCCCGCGCGCTCGCCTGTCAGCCCCGGTTCATTGTCTGCGACGAGCCGGTAAGCGCGTTGGATGTATCCATCCAGGCCCAGATCTTGAACCTGTTCCTGGAGCTTCAGGAAAAATACAAGATCTCCTACCTGTTCATCTCCCACGACCTCCGGGTGGTGGAACATATCGCCGACCGGGTGGCGGTGATGTATCTGGGAAAGATCGTGGAGCTGGCCAAGGCGCCCGAGCTTTACAAAAACCCGCTCCATCCCTACTCTAAAATCCTGCTCGCGTCCGTGCCTTTGCCGGACCCGAAGCTGAAAAAGAAACGGACGATCATCACCGGCGATGTTCCCAGCCCGATCAACCCTCCCCCGGGATGCCAGTTCCATCCCCGCTGCAAGCACGCGCAAGATAGTTGCCGGCAGACGGAGCCGGAGCTGATTGAACACGCGCCCGGTCATCTGGTCGCCTGTCATTTTGCGGACGCGGAAAAGCCATGACGGAAAATAAATCCCCTTTCCCTTTCAGCCGCGAGCAAAGCCCCCAGCGCGGCTTCGCGGGAATGATCAAACGGTTCTGCGATTTCGCGGCGACGCTGCTGATCTTGATTTTATTTTCGTGGCTGGTGGTCATCCTAGCCGTCTCCATCCGGGTCAGGATGGGCTCTCCCATCCTCTTCCGCCAGCGCCGTCCCGGATGGCGGGAGCGTATTTTCACGCTTTACAAATTCCGGACGATGACCGAGGAGCGGGACGCGGGCGGCAATCTTCTTCCGGACCAGGACCGCCTGACCAGGCTGGGCAAACTACTTCGGAATTTAAGCCTGGATGAACTTCCTCAACTTTTCAATGTTGTGAAGGGGGACCTCAGTCTGGTGGGGCCGCGGCCTTTGCTGATTGAATATCTGGACCGGTATCAGACCGAACAGCGGAGGCGGCATCTGGTCCGGCCCGGGATCACCGGCTGGGCGCAGATCCACGGCCGCAATGCCATCACCTGGGAGCATAAATTTGAGTATGATGTTTATTATGTTGACCACTGGTCGCTCTGGCTGGACCTGAAGATTCTGGTCATCACCGTTTATAAGGTTTTGAAGCGGGAGGGGATCAGTCAGCCCGGAGAGGCCACGATGGAGAAATTTAAAGGGGATCAAAGCAATTGATCCGAGGCCGGTGAACTGAAAATGAAGAAGGTGGTAATAATCGGCGCGGGATGCCTGGGTCGGGAAACCCTCTGGCTGGTCCGGGACCTGATCAGGGCCGGCGCAAGAATAGAGCCGCTCGGTTTTGTGGATGATGATCCGGGCAAGGCCGGCAAAAACATTATGGGATTGAAGGTGCTGGGACCGATCAGATGGCTGGAGCGGCCGCGCAAAAACCTGGAAGCGGTGTTGGCGGTGGGGGAGATCAAAGTCAAACGCGGCCTTGCGCTGAAATTGAAAAAGCGCGGGTTAAAATTTATCACTTTGATTCATCCGACCGCGGTTTTTTCGGAGGACGCCGTGATCGGGGAGGGGAGCATAATTTTTCCGGGCGTGGTTATGAGCGCCCAGGTCAGGATCGGCCGGTTTGTTTTGCTCAATCCCGGGATTACTTTATCGCACGATGTTCAGATCGGGGACTGGTCATTGATCGGATCCGGAGCGCATTTTGCCGGGCAGGCCCGGGTGGGAGCGGGATGCGAGATCGGGACCGGCGCGAATGTGATCCCGCAAAAGACCATCGGGGATTGGTGTGTGGTCGGCGCCGGCGCCTGCGTGATTTCGGATTTGCCGGCCAGGACCGTTTCGGTGGGCGTTCCGGCCCGGGTGATCAAAACTCTGTCTTGATTTGAAAAATTTTCCTCTTTCTCCTATCCTTTTACCGGTCAAATTCGGATTCAATTTAGAAAGGAGTTCTGGATGATTACCCAGCGCGGATTTTTAGCCGAGAAACTGGATCAGGAAACCATTTCGGAATTAACTGAATTGGGGAAGCTGGCCCGGGGCGATATTCTGGGGATGACCACCCTGGCCGAGTCCGGTCATCCGGGCGGTTCTATGAGTTCCATTGATATTTACCTGATCCTTTACCATTTCGCGAAAGTAAACCCCAAAGACCCGGACTGGTTGGAGCGCGACCGGATCATCATCAGCCACGGACACACCTCGCCCGGCGCTTATGCCGGTCTTGCCCGGTCCGGATTCTTTCCCCCCGAAGCCCCGGTCTGCGGGTTCCGCCTGGTCGGGACAGCGTTTGAGGGGCATACCGAGCCGATGGTCCCGGGAATTGAATGGGCGACCGGGAACCTCGGCCAGGGACTAAGCGCCGGGTGCGGGTTCGCGCTCGGGGCCAAGCTGCTGAAAAAGAACTGGCATACTTATGTGGCGATGGGATGCGGCGAACAGCAGAAGGGACAGATCACCGAGGCGCGCAGATTCGCGCTCAAATATCAGCTTGCGGACCTGACCGCGATCGTGGATTTCAACGACCGGCAGATCAGCGGGAAGCGCGGGGAAATTATGCCCCAGAATATCCGCGGTAATTTTGAGGCGGACGGATGGCAGGTGATTGAGATTGACGGCCACGACTTCCAGGAAATTTATCAGGCCCTGCGGCAGGCGGGCTTGAATAAAAAAGCGCCGACCCTGATCCTGGCCGATACCGTAATGGGCAAGGGCGTGAGTTTTATGGAAGGCGATGAAAAATACCACGGCTCCCCGCTCAAGCCGGATCAATATGCAAAGGCGATGTCCGAGCTGGGCCTGCCGGACCGGCTGGACGAATACCGGAAGATGCGCGAAGCCAAAACCTTCCCGGTCATCCGGCGCGAGCTTTTGTCTCCCCAAATCCAGATTGATCCCGGCGAGCCGAAGAATTACGGGGCGCAGGAAAAGCTGGACAACCGGAGCGCCTGGGGGAAAGCCCTGCTGGACCTTTTTGAAAAAAATTCCAACCCGCCCGAAAAGACCCTGGTCGTGTTTGACTGCGACCTGATGCCCAGCGTCAAGACCGGGGCGATCCTGAAAAATTTCCCGGATTCCTTCTTCCAGGGCGGAATCCAGGAGCATAATACCG
>CAIYYW010000138.1 GCA_903930515.1 uncultured delta proteobacterium
ACTCAAAATACCCTTCTTCCAAAAGCTTTTTCTTGAGGTCATTCCAGTATTTTCTTGGCCTTTCCGTGCCGGTCAACGCCTCAACCACATCCACGATTGAAAACCACCATTCATTTTTATAGATGGCCTTCCGGATCTGCTTGCCCCGGAAGAGCGCAATTTTGGTTGAGGGCGATACTTTCATTTATATTTTATTTTAGCAAGTCTTCCTGGAAGTTGTCAAGAAAAAACCGGGGCAGGCAAGGGCCCGCCCCGGTTGGTTTGTTTTCAGTCCGGCTCAGAAGGCGTTCTCGGTGATCTCCAAAACATCCCGGTTCATACTCTTGATGTAGTCGGCTCCGGCATAGACCTCGCCCATCAGGCAGTCAATGTAGAACCTTCCGGCGTGAACCTTGCCGGCATAGAACGCGGCCTCGTTGTTATTCTTGATCAGGTCCTTCTTCTTGGCGGGGTCCGCGGCTCCCTTTTCCGAGAAGATCTTGTCCAGGGCGGCGCCGGCGATCACGATCTGTTCCAGCCAGATCCAACCCAAGATCACATCGCCGAAGAGCTTGAGGTAAGGGGTGGCGACCAGCACCGGGTAGCCCTGGTCTCCGCCGAGGCCGGCCTTGACCAGGACCTGGGTGCACTCGTCCAGGGTGGCCACCGCTTTTTCCATCCGCTCGGCCTGCTTGGCGAACTGGGCGTGGCCCTTGTTGGCCTGGGCCAGACCCTTCATCATCCCGATCAGGTTGTAATAGGGCTTCATCTGCTTCTTGATGTCCAGCACCTTGCGCCCGACCAGGTCCAGGGCCTGGATCCCGTTGGTGCCTTCGTAAATGGAAGTGATCTTGCAATCGCGCATATACTGCTCCACCGGGTATTCCGAGGTGTAGCCGTATCCGCCGTAAACCTGCATGGCGTCGCGGGTGACCATAAAGCCCATATCCGAGCAATAGGCCTTGATCACCGGGGTGAAGAGCGCGAGCAGGTCCGCGTATTTATCCTTTTCCGCCTGGTCTTTGCTCAGTTCCGACAGGGTCCAGTAAAACACCCCGCGATAGATCAGCGCCCTCATCCCTTCCACATACGCCTTCATTGAAAGCAGCATCCGCTTCACATCCGGGTGCTTGATGATCTCCACCCGGGGAGCGTTCACATCGCGCATATTCTCAATCGCCACGCCCTGGACCCTTTGCTTGGAGTAATCCAGCGCCGCAAGATATGCCGCGCTGGCAATGGCCTCGCCCTGCACGCCCACGCCGATCCGGGCCTCGTTCATCATCAGGAACATATAGTTGATGCCCTTGTTGAGTTCGCCGATCAGTTCGCCCTCGCACTTGCCGGTGTCGCCGAAATTCAAAAGGACGGTGGGCGAGGCGTGGATGCCCATTTTTTCCTCGACCCGGCCCACGGCCACATCGTTATACTCGCCGTTGGACCCGTCCGGTTTGATCCGGTATTTGGGCACCAAAAACAGGCTGACCCCCTTCATCCCCGCGGGGGCGCCTTCGGCCCGGGCCAGGACCAGGTGGATGATATTGTCGCATATGTCATGGTCGCCGGAGCTGATGAAAATCTTGTTGCCGGTGATCATCCATTTGTCGCCCTTTTGCTTGGCCGTGCTCTTGAGATCGCCGACCGCGCTGCCCGCGCCGGGCTCGGTCAGGTCCATCGTCCCCTGCCACTTGCCCGAGATCATATTGGGCAAAAATTTCTTTCTCTGGTCCTGAGTGCCGTAGGTGTCAATCAGGTGCGCCGCGGAACGGGTCAGGCCCGGAAACATGCTGAAGGCGCAACTGGCCGCCACAAACAACTCGTTGCCCACGATGCTCACAATCGCCGGCAGCCCCTGTCCTCCCCATTCCTCGGACGCGGCCATGGACACCCAGCCCTGTTCGCAAAAAGCGTCATAGGCATGCTTGTAACATTCCGGGACCTTGACCTGGCCGTCAACCATTTTCACGCCGATATGATCGCCTTCCTTGTTGATCGGAAGAATCACTTCCTGCGCGAACTTCTTGGCCTCGGTCAGGATCATGTCAAACTCGTCCTTGCTGTGGCCCTGAAATTTCTCAAACTCAAACAGCTTCTCCACACCCAACTGTTCCCATAACACAAACTTTACATCCCGATCGTCTACCAATACTCCTGCCATTTTCCTTCCTCCTTCTTAAAATATTTTGATTCTTGCCAACCCCTAATTCCCCTTGCTTCCTTGCCCGCCCTTGGTCGTGATCCGGCGCGGACTGAATGAATGCTCATTCATTTATGCTTGCAAGGTATCCTTTTAGCACATTTTCAAAGTAAGCGCAAGAATTTTTACGGCCAATTATTCTAAAAGGCCGGGGGATAAACCCGCGCCCTTCCCGGGGCGGTCCAACCGCGTGGGACGCGCGGGAAAGGGAAAATATTAAAAATCCATTAAAAAGCTTGACAAGTTTTTCAGGATATGCTAGATTCAGACAACTAAATATTGATGCCTCCAGCGGCTGTGACACCAAATAGCATTAAGCGTCAGCCCTCTCGGAAATGGAGGGCTTATTTCATTTTGAGCAAAACTAAAAAGAGGAAAGGTAGCGATGAAAAAAGGAGTAATCGGGAAGAAGGATTTTAATTCCTGGGTTGAGACGCTAAAGAAGGAAGGGGAGGTTTTCGGCCCCAAGGAGCGGACGGATCAGTGCTGGTTTTTTGACCGGGTTAATAATCCGGCTGAGCTCCGGCTGGATTATACCAGCACGATTTTACCGCCGAAGAAATTTTTTGTTCCGCCCCGGAACGAGCTTCTGCTGGAGTTCAACCTCAAGAGCGGGGAAGGGAAAGCGGGAAAGGCGGCCCCGGACCGGGAGTTGATCCTTTTGGGGATTCACGGCTGCGATATGCAGGGGTTGTTAAGGCTGGACCTGTGCTGGAAGGAGGGGAACCCCGATTCCACCTATCTGGCCAAGCGGGCCAAATCCACCGTCATCGGCGTGAGCTGCAACCCGGACGAGTACTGCTTCTGCACCAAGGTTGAGAGCAACGACTTCCGGCAGGGGTTTGACATTTTCTTAAGCGACATCGGGCAGAGCTGGCTGGCCGAGGCCTTCACGGAAAAGGGAGAGAAACTGCTCGCGCTCGCCAAGACCACCGAGGGCACGCTGCTGGATGACGAGATCGCATACAAGGCCAAGGCCAGATGCGCGACCACCAAAGGCCCGGAATTTTTGCCCAAGGTGGTTGAGCTTCCGCTCCTGTGCATTGACGGCGAGGACCTTCCGTTCTGGAAAGAGGATGTGGGGCAGAGGTGTCTGGCGTGCGGCACCTGCACCAATGTCTGCCCGACCTGCTATTGCTTTGATGTTGAGGAAGAGGTTGATTTAAACCTGACCACCGGTAGAAGGCTTAGGCGCTGGGATTCCTGCCAGTTGGAGGGGTTTACGGAAGTGGCGGGCGGAGAGAAGTTTATGCGCGACCAACCCGGCCGGCAGAAGCACCGGTTCTACCGGAAGTTCCGCTGGCTGACCACCAAGTACGGCGGATCCGCCTTCTGCGTGGGATGCGGGAGATGCGGGAGACAGTGCACCGCTGAGATCAGCATCCCGGAAACCGCGAACAAGCTATTCCTGGGCGTTAAAGCCAAGGGATGAATGAAATAAGAAGAGGGAGAGGAAAATGGCAGAGTTAGCGAAGAGTCTGTATTTGCCGAAATCCGCCACGATCCGGAAGGTGATCCCGATGACCGAGTCGGAGAAGTTTTATCAGCTCGGTTTTGACGACGGGTCCGAGTTGGGGCATCAGCCGGGGCAGTTCGTGGAAGTCTCGCTTTACGGAGTTGGGGAATGCCCGATCTCCATTTCCAGCTCGCCCACGGCCAAGGGGTTTGACCTTTGCGTGAGGAAAGTGGGACGGGTGACCGAGGCGATGCACCAGCTTAAAGAGGGGAGCAAGGTCGGGATCCGGGGTCCGTTCGGGAAGGGCTTTCCCGCGGAGGCGCTCAAGGGCAAGGACCTGCTCTTTATCGGAGGCGGGATCGGGATGGTTCCGCTCCGGTCGTTCATCAATTATTCCATTGACCGGCGGAAGGATTACGGCAGGATCATCCTGCTTTACGGGTCGCGCACCCCCAAGGAGCTGTTCAATTTCCCGGAGTTTGAGGACTGGAAGGCCGGGAAGAAGGATGTGGAACTGAGCCTGAGCGTTGACCGCGGGGATGACAAGTGGAAAGGGAATGTGGGCGTGATCACCACCCTGATCCCGCCTTTGAAGCTGGACCTGGAAAAGACCTTTGCCATTGTGTGCGGTCCTCCGATTATGTATAAGTTCGTGCTGCTCGCCCTGGAGGGCAAGAATTTCAAGGATGACCATATCTATCTGTCGCTGGAAAGAAGGATGAAATGCGGGGTCGGTAAATGCGGGCACTGCCAGATTCACGGTTATTACTGCTGCCAGGACGGCCCGGTTTTCCACTATCCGCTGATCAAGAATATTAAGGAGGCGCTGTAATGGCAAAACCGAAAGTGGCGTTTTTTGATTTCTCCTGCTGTGAGGGATGCCAGTTGATGGTGCTCAATTGCGAGCCGGAGCTTTTGGACATTGTCGGCGCAATTGACATTGTGAATTTCCGGGAGGCGATCAGCGACCGCGGGGAGGATTATGATATTGCCTTCATTGAAGGGTCCATCATCACCCCCCACGATGTTGAGCGGATCAAGAAGATCCGGGCCCAGGCCAAGGTGCTGGTGGCGCTGGGCGCCTGCGCCCACACCGGCGGGCTGAACAAGCTCCGGAACTTCCAGGATACCGAGGAGGCCAAGCAGACGGTTTACGGCAAGGACGCCAACGCCGGCCCGTTTTTTGAGGTGCTTTCCAAGGTGCTTTCAATCGGGGAAGTGGTCAAGGTGGATTTGGCGATCCCGGGCTGCCCGATCAACCGGTTTGAGTTCATCTCCGTTGTCAAGCAGGTGTTGGCCGGGGTGACGCCGACCCTTCCCAACTATCCGGTGTGCGTGGAATGCAAGTATAACGAGAACGAGTGCCTGATGTCCAAAGGCGCCATCTGTTTGGGGCCGATCACGCTGGCGGGCTGCGATTCCCGCTGCACCAACAGCCAGTGGCCCTGCACCGGCTGCCGGGGATTGGTTCAGAACCCTCACCTGGAAGCGGACCAGATTACCTTGATCAAAGCCGGGCTTACGGTTCAGGATATCTTGAGGAGATACAGGTTATTCTATGGATATTCGGAGGTAGTGAAATAATGGCTACTAAAACTTTTGAGATCAGGGAAAATTATGTTACCCGGGTAGAGGGACACGCCAATATCTGGGTCCAGGTCACGGATGGGAAAGTGACCGGATGCAAGCTGGAAGTTCCGGAATCCCCCCGGATGTTTGAGTCATTTGTCCGGGGCAGAGAATGGTGGGAACTGCACTGGATCACCGCCCGCATCTGCGGGATCTGCAATCATGCCCATCAACTCACCAGCCTCCGGGCAACGGAAGACGCCTTTAAGATCAAGATCAGCGACCAGACCTACGCGCTCCGGGTATTGGTTGACGACGCCGAGCAGTTGGAGAGTCATATCCTCCATACCGCCTATTTGGTGGCGCCGGACCTGTTCAAGGCCAAGAGCGTGATCCCGCTGGTGGCGGTGGCGCCGGAGGTGATCAAGGCCGCGCTCCGTCTTAAACGGATGGCCAACGATATGTTCCTCTACCTGACCGGGTTTGAGGTGCATTGTATGAGGATGTGCGTGGGCGGCTTCACCATGTTCCCGACCAAGGATGAATTGAAGAAGATGAGACAGACCCTGGACGACCGGATGCCGGATTTCCAGCTCCTGGCTGAGACCGTGCTCTCGGTCGCGGGCAAGCTCCCCGCCTTCAACCGCGAGACCGAATACATCTCCCTCAAGGGTGACAAAGAATTCCCCTTCTATGACGGCAAGCTCTATTCCTCCGATACCAAAAAGGCCTATGACAATTCCGAATACGAGGGAGTGGTCAACGAGTTCGTGGTCCCCTGGAGCACCGCCAAGCGCGCCAAGAACAAACGCTCCAGCTTTGCCGTGGGGGCGCTCTCCCGCTGCAACAACAACCCGGACCTTCTCAAAACCGGCTTGGCCGCGGAAGTGGCCAAAAAGTTCGGATACAAAGCAGTGGCGACCAACCCCTTCCTGAACAGCGTTTGCCAGCTCGTTGAAACCGCCTTATGCTGGGAGCGGGCCAAGAAGATTTTGGACAAGTTGATCGCGGACGGGATTGAAAAAGAACCGCCCCTCAAGCCCAACTTCAAGAACGCCGGACGCGGAATTGGGATCACCGAGGCGCCGAGGGGGCTTTTGATCCACGATTATACCTATGACAAGAACGGTAAATGTGTGAAAGCCAATTGCGTGATCCCGACCAATTTGAATACCGGCAATATGGAAGATGACCTGAAGGCGCTGGTTCCGGAACTGGTTGACCAGGGCAAAAGTCCGGAGGATATTAAGTTCGTCCTGGAAATGTTGGTTCGGGCCTATGACCCCTGTTTCTCTTGCTCGGTTCACCTGATTGAGAAGTAAAGGAGGACAAAATGGCGACGATACTTTTAGTGGACGACGATCCGGATTTCGTGGACGCGACCAAGCTGATCCTGGAGAAAAGCAAGCATAAGGTGATCAGCGCCTGCAACGCCCAGGAAGGATGGGCCAAGGCCCAGTCCGAAAACCCCGACCTGATCCTGCTGGATGTGATGATGGAATCCCCGGACGCCGGGTTCCAGCTTGCCTACAAAATCAAGAACGACCAGAAGCTCAAAAGCAAGCCCATCCTGCTTTTAACCGCGGTGGGCAGAGTCACCGGGTTCGAGTTTGACAAGAAAAAGGATCAGGACTTTCTGCCGGTGGAAGAA
>CAIYYW010000139.1 GCA_903930515.1 uncultured delta proteobacterium
GAGTTTTGGAATACTTCATTTCCGACGGAAATTCCATTTCTTACCCTCCATCCAGGATTTTACCTGATATTGAACAAATATTTGCCCTTCTGTCAAGCCCCAAGCCCTCAGCCGGGCGGCCAGCCTAATTTTTTGCCACCCAGGATGTGCATATGGATATGGAAAATTTCTTGGCCAGCGTCCGGGCCGATGTTGATCACCATCCGGTACCCGCTCAGGTCAATGCCCAAGTCCTTGGCCACTTTGCCCGTGGCCTGGAACATCCGGCCGATGATCTCCCGGTCCTGATCCGTGACCTCGGACGGGTTGGCCAGGTGCCTGCGGGGAACCACCAGGAAATGGAACGGGGCCGCCGGTTTCAAATCCTTGAAACAGACCACCACGTCATCCTGGTAAATAAGGTTCACCTTGATCTCGCCGGAAACAATTTTGCAGAAAACGCACCCATCCATTTTTCCCCACCTCCTGAGGATGAGATATTTATTATGCATAAATCCGCTCCTGTCAAGCGCAAGGCCTCCGGGGCTTATTCAATTTTAGGGTTCCTGTCGCCGGCGGCCGAATCGAAAATCCGGCCGGAACGATAAACCAAATTGAAAAATGGCGGTCAAATGATATAATCAAAAAGAATGAAATTGAGGAGGTTTTTGCAAGATGGCAGATCGGTTGAATAAAGGGGTTCTCCGCGTCGTCCTGTTGTTGCTGTTCGTGACCGGTTTGAGTTTTGTCAGCATCGTCCTGATGGGCAGGCTCCAGGACGGACGGGCCGCGGCCCAGGACACCTATCAATATTTGGAGGTGTTCAACCAGGCCCTGGATATCATCGGGAAGCGATATGTAAAAGAGGTCGATCCCAAGGATTTGTATTACGGGGCGATCCAGGGAATGCTGACCAAGCTTGACCCCCATTCGGTCCATCTCCCGCCCGAGGCGTTCAAGGATATGAAGATAGACATCTCCGGCGAGTTCGGCGGGCTGGGGATCGAGGTCGGGCTGCGCGACGGCCAGTTGACCATCGTCTCTCCGATTGAAGACACCCCGGCCTGGCGGGCCGGAATCAAGGCCGGAGATGCGATCATAAAAATTGACGGGGTATCCACCGAGGGGATCAGCCTGACCGACGCAGTCCACAAGATGCGCGGCAAAAAAGGCACGCCCATTATTTTGACCGTCATGCGTCAGGGATTGGTGGAGCCGAAAGATTTCAAAATAGTGCGCGACATCATTCAGGTCAAGAGCGTTAAAACCGCGCAGTTGATTGACGGCAAATACGGATATGTCCGGCTGATCTCCTTCAATATCAAGAGCGGGCAGGAAGTTCGGCAGGCCATGCAAACCCTCACCGCCCAGGCCGGGGGCAAACTGGCCGGATTGATCCTGGACATCCGCTATAATCCGGGCGGGCCCCTGGATCAGGCTTTGGAAGTGGCGGATGCGTTTATCTCCGAAGGCCCAATCGTGAGCATCAAGGGACGGATCCCGGAAGACAATAAAACTTTTTACGCGCATAAAGAGGGAACTTTTTCCGGTTTCCCGATGATCGTGATTGTCAATAATGGATCGGCCAGCGCCAGCGAGATCGTGGCCGCCTGCCTGCAGGATACCGGCCGCGCCGTGATCCTGGGGATCAAGACCTACGGCAAAGGCTCGGTCCAATCCCTCTACACCTTAAAGGACGGCTCCGGGATCAAGATCACCACCGCCTATTATTACGCGCCCAGCGGAAGGAGCATCCAGGCCGAGGGGATCACCCCCGATGTGCAGGTGGAGGAGCTGTCACCGGAACAGGAGGCCCTGCTGGAAAAGGAACGGGAGCGCGAAAAAGAAATGCGCTATGGCGAGGAAAAACTGCCCAACTACATCTTGCACCAGGAAGTGCTGCCCGGAGAAACCGTCGGTCCGGACAAGGACAAGGGCGCTCCGGAAAACCCGAAGTTGGAGAAGCAGACTTTTGAGGAAGAATTGCTGAATGACTATCAACTCCGGAGAGCGGTGGAGTTATTAAGGAGCTGGGAGGTGTTCCAGGCTCAGTTCAAAAAGGCTGAGACCAAATAAAGCTCAATGCCCAGGAAGAAGCAGACCGGGAAAAAAAGCGGGCGAAAAAGCGGTTCTCGCAAAAAACCGGGCTCTTTTTTTTCCAATTTGATCTTCTTTTCCTCTTTGGCCGGCCTGCTGGTATTTGCCGGATGGATCACCCTGCTTTACCTTCCCCTGGAAAAATTCCTCGCGAAAAACCAACAGCCGTCTCCGGGCAAACCGATTTCTCAGACAGGGTCGCGTCCGGACCCGGAAGCGGTGCTTGCTCAAAAAGGCCAGAAGCTTTTGCTCAAAACCCAGATGGAGCTGACCCGGAGTCCCTCAATCTTTCAGCGGCAACCGGTTTTTTCCGACTGCCCGGTGGACGAGCATTACCTCAATTGCCTGGAAATGACCTTCTTTTCCGACACCGATTTTATTCTGGCGGAAAAATCCATCCGGGGCCTGTGGGAGAGCGAAGCGGTGACGGTGAATTCCCGACCCGCGGCCGCGCCGAAATCCGGCTTGATTTTGGCCGCCATGAATGGTTCCCATCGGCTCGCCGAGATTGTGCTCTCGGCCTCTGCCCCTCCTGGACCGGCCAAGCCCGGCCCGGCCCGGCCGGCAATAAAACCGAGGTCTAAATCCGCCCGGGTGGCCATTGTGATTGACGATTTGGGAGACGATTACCAGGCGGCCCTGGAGCTCGCGCGCATCCCCGGCCCGATCGCGATGTCCATCCTGCCTTTTGAAAGCAAGAGTCAGGAAGTCCTGGAACTGGCCAAGAACTACCATAAGCCGGCGCTACTGCATATGCCGATGGAGCCCCTGGAATCCACCGGGAAAAATCCCGGCCCGGAAGCGCTCTTGATCTTGATGAGTCCGGAACAAGTCACGCTCACGCTCGGGAAAGCCCTGGATTCCCTGCCCGGAATCGCGGGTGTGAACAACCATATGGGATCGGCCTTCACCGCTATGAGCGAGATGATGGACCCGGTCCTGAAAGAGATCAATCGTCGCGGACTATTTTTTCTTGACAGCCGAACCTCCGGACGGTCGGTCGGGTATCAGCTCGGCCAGGAGCTGGGGATGAAAATTTGCGAGCGAAAAATATTCCTGGACAACCTCCAGGATCCGGAAATGATCGCGCAGAAATTAGCGGAGCTTTGCCGGATCGCAAAAGAAGAAGGTTTCGCGATCGGGATCGGGCATCCCTACCCGGAGACCATCCGGGTGCTGGGAGAGAGGATTGACCTTTTGAAATCAAGCGGATGCGAGCTGACGCCGATCCAGGAACTATGCCGATGACTGAACCGTTGTTCCCGGCCAAAAAGATTTACCGGGTATCGGAGCTGGCCGAGGCGCTCAACCATAAAATGGAATCAGAGTTCAGCGAGCTCCGGGTCCAGGGAGAAATCTCCGGGTTCCATCAGCATAAAAGCGGACATCTCTTTTTCTCGCTCAAGGACGAATCTTCCAAGTTGGAAGTGATTATGTTCCGGTTCCAGGCCCTGTACCTGAAGTTCCGGCCCGAAGACGGGTTGGAAGTGATCATCCGGGGCCGCCTGAATTTTTATCATCCGCGCGGAGAGCTTCGTCTGATCGCGGAGGCGATTGAGCCGGTCGGACTCGGCGCCCTGCAACTGGCCTTTGAACAGCTCAAGCAAAAACTCGCCGCGGAAGGGCTTTTTGCCAAAGAACGGAAACGGCCGATCCCGGAATTTTGCCGGAGGATCGTTGTGATCACTTCCCCCACCGGGGCAGTGTTCCAGGATCTGCTCAAAATTTTTTGGCAGCGGAAGACCCGGCTGGAAATCCTCTTGATCCCCTCGCGGGTTCAGGGGGAAGGCGCGGAGGTGGAACTGGCCGAGGCGATTGAGCTTTCCAACCGGCCGGAGATTGCCGAGCCGGTTGACCGGCTGCCCCTGGACTTGATCGTTCTGGCGCGCGGGGGCGGCTCGCTGGAAGACCTCTGGTCCTTCAATACCGAGCGCCTGGCCCGCTCGATCTACAAGAGCCGGATTCCGGTGATGAGCGCGGTCGGACACGAAGTGGATTACACCATCTCGGACTGGGTCGCGGATGAGCGCGCGCCCACTCCCACCGCGGCCGCAGAGCGGATCGCGCAAAGCCAACTGGATGTGATCCGCAGGCTTGACCAGGCCGGGAACCAACTGGCGGTTGAGCTTTTCGACCGGATGGAAGGATCCGAGGAGTTGCTCGAAAAATTTGCCCGCTCGTTTTCCCAGTTCCGGTTTACGCTCCGGCAGATGGACCAGGGACTGGTGATATATCGCCACCGGCTTAATGGCGCTTTGGTGGAAAAAATCCGCCTGATGAAAGAGCAATGGATCCAGGCCGGGCAGAAACTCCAGGCGCGCTCTCCGGCAATGTGGCTTCGGCAAAACCGGGAGAAAACCGCCGGGTTGGAAGCGGAACTGGAAGGCCGGGTCCAATCCCGGATCAGCCAGGCCCGCGAATCGGTCTCGCGCCTGGCCGGGGGCATCCAGGCATTAAGCCCGCTCTCAACCCTGGGACGCGGCTATTCCATCCTGATGAAGAAATCCGATCAAGCCGTGATCGCCGATCAAAAAGAGGTGGAAGTGGGAGACGAATTGGAATTGATCCTTGATCGCGGCGAGTTGGGGGTGAGGGTAGGGGGGAAGAAGGAAAAAAACCGCTGGGAAGAAGATGAGACGGAACCGGATAAAAATTCCGAATAATTATTTCGCGCGCAAAGCCTGCCTGATCGGGATGGCTTTGCTGGCCGGATCTTTCTCGCCCGATCAAATCCGGCTCAAGTGCTTTCCGGAAAAAGAAGGCAAGTGCGTTTTTGAACAGGGACAGGCCGCGGCGATGGTCTTACGGCTGAGCCGGCCCGCGGAAAGAGTCGGCGCAAAAATCTGGGACAAAAAAATCATTTTTAAAAATGCGGATCAAAAAGGGACAACCTGGGCCGCGTTGCTCGGCACGGACCTGAAGCAGAGGCCCGGGGATTACTTTATAGAGGTCGCCCTGAATTTCGGCGCGGGAATGGATCATTCTGTTTCTTGGCCGATCCAGGTTCTGGCGAAAACCTACCCGGTAGAGGAATTGACTTTGCCCAAAGATATGGCGGAGTTTACCCCTGAAATCGTGCAACGGATCAACCTGGATAATAAAAACCTGGTCGCCGCGATGAGCAGGCTCAGCCCGGTTTGTTATTGGCAAGGGCCTTTTGTCGCGCCCGTGCCCGGACCGGCCACCGGGGCGTTCGGCGCCAAACGGGTCATCAACGGCAATCCCCGCAGCCCCCACACCGGGACCGATTTCAAGGCCGACCTGGGTCAGGCAGTCCGCGCTCCCAATGACGGCAAAGTGTCCCTGGTCTATCTGGGATACCTGACCGGGAACAGCCTGATCATTGACCACGGCTGCGGCCTGTACTCGGTTTATTACCATCTCTCGGAAATCCAGGTCAAGGAGAGCGAGCTGGTGAAAAAAGGAGAACTGATCGCCAAAGCCGGCTCGAGCGGAAGGGCCTCCGGGCCGCATCTCCATTTCAGCGTCCGTCTGGAAAATTCTTATGTTGATCCGGTTTCTTTTCTCGCGCTCTCCCAAATGCTGGATCAGGAAATTCCCCAAGCCGACTCAACCAATCCCGGGCCTTGATCCAATGCGTCAAACCCTGAAAAAAAATCGGATGCGGCTGGAGCGGGAGCAGAGCCTGATCCCGCGCAAGGACCAGGCCCGGATCCAAATCGTGCTCTGCTATCCCAACCGCTACTCGGTCGGGATGGCCAATCTCGGGTTCCAGCGCGTTTACCAGCTTTTCAACCGGCAGGATGATCTTTATTGCGACCGCGCTTTTTATCCGGATCCGGAAGATGAGCGGGAACATCGCGAAAGCGAAATCCCGATCTTCAGCCTGGAAACCCAAAAGCCGATCTCGGAATTCGAGGTGATCGCCTTTTCCTTTTCCTTTGAAACCGATTA
>CAIYYW010000140.1 GCA_903930515.1 uncultured delta proteobacterium
ATGGCCAGGTTGCGGGCGCGGTTTACATTTTCCACAAACTTGCTAAAGGGTGGGACTGCGAGGAGCCGGTAGAAAAAGTCCGCAGGCCGGATGTCCAATCTGGTGTCTTTTTTCAAAAAGCCGATCTCGTCAATAAATTTTCTAAGTTCAATTGAGAGCGGATGTTTGTCACCATAATTCTGGCCCAATTCGCTTATGCCTTCGTCAACATAGTCGGCAAGCTCCTGGGTTGAACCTTTGACCTCGCCTCTGCCGTCCTCGTACCAGCCAAAGGTGAGCGCAAAGCAGGCCACCATGAGCTTGACTTCCTCGTTCTCAAAATAGGTGCGAGCGCGCGGGCAGTATGCCGGGATGCCTTTTGCCTCCAGAGCCTGAATGTAATGAGCGCTGTGGTCTTCCCGGACGCTGTGGAGCAGGAGGGCTACCTGGTTATAGTCCTGGATGACATTTTTTCTTTTCAAAAATGAAACAAGGTGGGCGAACCTTTCCCCTTCATCCCCCTGGTCTTTGCCCCAAATGCAAAAAATTGAAGGATACCTGGAATGAGTGATTGAAGGGTCCGGCTCAATGGTTTTGTCATAGCGGAAGGGTGGCTGCTTGGGGTCCGGATTGGACCAGTCGGCCTCTGCCATCCATTTGTCATAAGCCTTGATGATGTTGCGGTGGGAACGGTAGTTGGTCGTCAACTTAACGACTTTGCAGTCCTTAACTTTTTGGGTGAACTCCAGGATGTTGCGGACAGTTGCGCCCCGGAAGCGGTAAAGGCTTTGGTCTTCGTCTCCGACCACGCAAAGGTTGCCGGTTTTGCCCGTGAGCTTAAGAAGGAGCTGCTCCTGGATGTAGTTGGTGTCCTGGTATTCGTCAACCAGGGCGTATTTGATTTCGCGGGTGATGGTCCGGCTTATTTCCTTGTTGTCCAAAAGCTCTATGGCCAGGCTTTGGAGATGCGCGAAATCAACCCGGTTGTGCTCCATCAAAAGGTGATGGTAAGCCTCATAAGACTTGGCGAGCTCTTTGAGGAAAGGATCGCCTGATTTTTTCAATTCCTTGGGATCAACCATTTCCTCGGTGATTTTGTTGAAGTAGTTGCTGGCACCATCAATGGTGCTCCATTTGGTGGAATATTTGCCAAGACATTTATTATTTTTATCGAAGTCGTCATCACCAAAAATTTCTTTGAAGTGCTCAAAGAGAAAAAGGCGCTGGGTCAATTCGTCCAGGGTCGCATAGTTGTTGCCCAGCTTGGTGTGGTGCCTATGGTTGGTTAGGATTTTGTTGCATAAGCCGTGGATGGTTGAGACCTTGAGTTCGGAAAGGTCGCCTTTATAGTCGAGCTTTTGGGCCGCGCTGGAGATGCGGTCCCGCAGTTCATAAGCTGCTTTTTCGGTAAAGGTGCAGACCACTATCTCTTTGGGGGCGGCTTTTTTGTTCAAGAGTAGGTTCATGGTGCGCAACACAATGGAGTAGGTCTTGCCCGACCCCGGACCGGCGATAACCAGGAGCGGGCCTTCATCATGGCCGATTATTTCAAGCTGGGCCTCGTTTAAGCCGGGAAACGCATTGGGGATGGCCGGGGAGACCTTCAAAGCAATCCCTCCTTGCGGAAACTGAAAACTGTATCAGCGGAAACAATCAGATGGGCCAGGACTTTGATCTGGACCGTGGTGGCGGCCAGGACGAGGGCGCGAGTTAGGGTTTTATCCTGCTCCGAGGGACGGACATCGCCGTTGGGATGGTTATGAGCAAAAACCAGGACGGCGGCTCCGCGACGGAGCGCTGATTCTATCACCCGGCGGGGATAAACGGCTGCCCGGTCAATAGTGCCTTCCTCCATGGTTTCTATGCCATCGCGCAGGAGGCGATAGCCGGAATCAAGGTAGCAGACTTGGAAGACCTCGTTTTTAAGCGCGCCGATTTTGGACCTCCAAAAGCTGGCGAGCGCCTCGGGTTCCGCAAAGCTATCTTTATTTTCAGCGGATTGTTGAAGATAAAGGTTGGCGGCCTCACGGATTATGCGCAGAGCAACCGGGGTTACGGTGCCGATTCCTTTGACGGCCCGAAGCTCATCCAGGCTGGCGTCCAATATGCCCCGTAGGCTGCCGAATCGGGAGATCAATTCTTTGGCAAGAGGTTTGACATCTTTTTGGGGGATGGCGAGGGTCAGAATCAACTCTACGACCTCGTAATCCGTAAACCCCTCTAATCCGCTTTTGATAAAGCGTTCTCTTAGCCGCTGCCGGTGGCCGTGGTAATGTGGTTTCTCAGGATCCATTTTCCATTGCTTTCCGCTTTGTATCCGATAATCCTATAGCCCCCTGCGCTGGATTGTTTCAGAATTGTATACCAAGCCCAGTAGAGGGTCAATTCTAGTCTACAACATACTAACAGAAGCGGTCAGAACGCATTGGAAAAAATGAGGTTTATTAGAAAGGTGGGCCTAGCTGAAGAAATGCGCTGCCGCCGAAGGGCTGGATAAAGCCCAGTAGCGGCGGCGGGGCGCGGTTATGCTCTACTTGGTCATTATGCCGCGAATAAGGCCGGCTGGGACTTCAATGGCGGTTTCATTCGGCCCGATCCTGCCAGAGAGCAAACTGTCAACAGAATCCACCTTGGTCCCGATGATCAGATAGGTTCCCCTGTCTGTCTCGAAAATCGCCGGGCAGCCACCAGCTTCGCATGAGAACGATTTCGGGGTGATGTCTTTGAGCTTCATTTTCTTTCCTCCTTCTTTGTGACCATTGCCATGATTGTTTCCCTGACTTCATTGCTGAGGTCAGGCCAAACCTTTATGATAAAATCCAGCTCGGGCATGAGCCGGAGAGAATCCTGGTGCACCCTAATAGCACTTTTGGAGTGCAAAAGGGTGTCTTTTTCTTGTCCGGGAGTTGGTATGGTCTTGTCGTCTGGGGGCGAGGCCTTGTCCTTGCTAGTGTTTGATTGTGCTGGGTTTTGTGGCGTCTCTGTTTTGCTGTTGTCGGAGTTCTGCGAGGTGGCGCGGGGAGTTTCAAGTCCCGTCGTCCCCGCCATTAAATCTTTTATTTCTCCACCACTTACTAAATTTGCCGCTGTCCGGTGCACTCTAATAGCACATTTCGACTCGCTTTCCACCCCGGCGCGGGCCACCTCGCCCACGGTTTCCGTGAACTCCACCAACTTTTCCCTGCGCGCCTTGGCGTAGCGGTTCACGGTCAAATCGGGCGTGGAGTGGCGCATCAAGGTCATGGCTGTTTTAACATCTGCGCCATCTTCAATAAGGAGAGTTGCGAAGGTGGCGCGGAGACTATGGAAGGTTGTGATCCCTTCCCCTGGAACGAACCGAGGGATGCCGGCGTTTTTCAAGTCCTTATAAAATCTTCGGGTTGCGTTTTTTGTTGAGATGTCCAGGAGCGGGGCACTGGGAGCCTTTCCCTTGACCGATTCCTGTAGCCGCTTCATTAACCAAAGCGGGAGCGGCTGCAATCCGGGCTTACGGTTCTTGGTCCACTCTGCATGGAGATTTAGGACCTTGAGGTCGGTGTTCAAATCAGACACGCGCAAGGCGATCAGTTCTCCCAGTCTTAAGCCAGTGGTGCTAGCTGTGGCGTATACCAATTGCCTGTTCTCAGGGGCGACTGATAAGAGCTTTCGTAACTCCTCACGAGTCAGAGCTCGATAGACCTTGGTGGGCGTGGTATCAAACCGCTCCAAGTTCTTGAGGGGGTCATGGTCTAGGAAGCCCCGCTTTTCACACCACAGGCAAAAACTTTTGAGCGCCTCTGAATAGTTCAAGAGCGACTTGCCCGCTTTGCCTTTGGCCTTCAAGTCTCTCAGGGAATTTTCCACTTTCGATAGAATGCCGTCCAAGTCGCCCATGGTTTCGAAGTGGAGGCGTTCAACCCACCATGCCAGATAAGTCGCTTTATAGTAAGCATGCTTGGCAGACCAGGGCCTTCCGCCAATGCCGCCCTGCGTTTTGCCCCAAGCCAGGTATTCATCCTTGACCTCTGCAAAAGGACGCGCCTTGTACTTGCTTGCGGACCTGGGCGGCTCTCGGTAGCCAAGCCTGATCTGCCGGTGTTCGTCCTCCAACTTTTCGCCCATGCGGAGGGTTTCTCGTCGGTCATGGGTGCCGGTGAAAAATACCCGCTGTCCGTTCATGTTCAAAAAAAATCCTTGATATTTTCCCGCTCGGTTTGGCTTTTTGCGCGCGCCAGCCATGTTCATTCCTCCTTTCCAAGTTCACTATTATAAGTTATGCGCTCAATAAAATCCATGATAATTTTTATGCCCGTCATGGCATCAGTTGCTTCATTTTTTGCTCTTGCTTCTCCGCTTCCTTGGCCGCGGCCTGCAGTCGCTTCTCCAAGTGCTGGATGATTGCCCCTGCGGTCCAAACCGGGCCGCCCAGGAGCCGGGTGGGCGGCGGCAATTCGCCGCGCGCCACGGCGCGCTTGATTGAAACCGGGTGTCTGTGAAAAAGATTCGCCAATGCGTGCTCGGAGATAACTGCTCCCGGCCCAAGATTTCCGAGTTCCGAGACAATCCCTAACGGGATTTCATGATCGAGGTTTTCGCCAACTTCGTTTGTCGGTTTCATCTCTACCTCCTTGGTCATTCCGCCAAGCTCACCAGGCGGTCGTCATTTGCGTTGCGCCAGACTGGAGCAAGCGTTCTGTTTACATCTTTCGAGGTGAACTCACTTTCCAGGGCAAATAAAAACATGCGCGGGGCTTTGCCTTTTTCGCCAAGTTCTCTGCATACCTTGATCATGTTTGCAATCCTGTCGTTGGACTTGGCCAGAGTTACCACGCGGGCGTTTTGAAAACCAAAGGCTTCCTTGAACATTCCTTTTTGCCAGCAGTCAAAATAGCCTTTTAATTTTTTTTCAAAGCA
>CAIYYW010000141.1 GCA_903930515.1 uncultured delta proteobacterium
AGCGGTTATAATCAGGGCTTCGGTTAAAGATAAAATTTAGCTGCGAGGTGGGAGGGAAAATGGAAAAGGTCAAATTGGGAGCCAGGCCCTATCTCTATCCGATGCCGGTTGTCCTGGTGGGCGCCCAGGTGAAAGGCAAGCCGAATTTCCTGACCGTGGCCTTTGTCGGGATCGCCAATTTCAAACCGGCCATCATTGCCGTGGCCCTGGGCAGGCACCACTACACCAATTCCGGGATCAAGCTGAATAAAACCTTCAGCGTCAATATCCCCTCGGAAGAGATGGTGAAGGCGGTGGATTACTGCGGAATCTATTCCGGCCACAAGGTGGACAAGTCGGAAATTTTTCAAACCTTCTCCGGCAGGCTCAAGACCGCGCCGATGATTTCCCAGTGCCCGATCACGATGGAGTGCAAATTGATCAAGTCCCTCCGGTTCGGAATTGACGAGTTGTTCCTGGGAAAAATCGTGGAAATTTACGCGGATAAAAAATGCCTGAGCAACGGCGAGCCGGACCTGAAGAAGATCAAGCCGCTCCTGCTCACGATGCCGGACAATAAATACTGGGAAGCGGGCAAGTGCCGCGGACAGGCCTGGAAGATCGGGAAAAGTTTCAAGCCCAAACGGAAGTGAGCGCGGGATTGATCTCCAAGCTCGGGTTTCAAAGGAACCGATAAAAAACAGGAGAGCTGAAAAATGGAAAATTTTGTGTTTCATAATCCGTGCCGGGTGATCTTCGGAAAAGGAATGATCGGCCGGATCGGGTCCGAGATCAAGGGATTGGGCCACCACAAGATTTTGCTCCTGGCCGGACAGGGCTCAATCAGGAAAAACGGGGTTTATCAGCAGGCGGCAAAGTCGCTCCGCTCCGCGGGGATCAAGTGGGCGGAAGTCTGGGGGGTGCGGGCCAATCCGGTTTTGAGCAAGGTGGAGGAGGCGGTCAAAGTTGCGCGCGAGCAAAAGGTGAGCGCGATCCTGGCAATCGGGGGCGGCTCCGTGATTGATTCGGCCAAGTCGGCCGCGGCCGGTTTCTATCTCAGCGAGATCTGGGACGCGTTTGAGGGAGTCACCGAGATCAAGCGGGCGCTCCCGCTCTTCACCATCCTAACTCTGTCCGCGACCGCTTCCGAGATGAACCAATGGGCGGTATTGTCCAAGCCGGACGAAAAGAAAAAATGGGCGATCGGCGCCGAAGTCCTGATCCCGAAGGTGACGGTGATTGATCCCTCGGTCCAAATCAGCCTGCCCTGGAAGCAGACCGTGAACGGAGCCATTGACGCGATCTCGCATATAATGGAAAACTATTTTGTCGGGACCGACCAGGAGGTTTCAATGGGAATTTGCGAGTCGCTGATCAGGACCATTATTGAAATGACCGACCTGCTCCAGACCCAGCCCCGCGATTACAGCGCGCGCGCCAACCTGGTCTGGGCCGCCACCATGGCGCATAACGGAATCAGCGCGGTCGCGCTCAAAGGCGGGGACTGGAGCGCCCACAAGATTGAGCACGGGATCAGCGCCCTCCATCCGGAAATCGCGCACGGGACCGGGCTCGCCATTGTCTTCCCGGCCTGGATCAAATATATGGAAAGATACAACCGCAAGACCTTCCAACGCTGGGCGCAAGTGATCTGGAGCGCACATAGCGCGGACAGCGCGGTGGGAAAAATGAAAACCAAATACTCCAAATGGGGAGCCCCGGTCTCGCTTACGGAAATTGGAATCAGCGAAACCGAGATTCCGGCCATTGCCGAAAATGCGTATCGGATGAAACCGATCGGGGTGATCAAGAAGCTCAGCCTCAAGGACATCAAGGCGATCCTCAATCTGGCGAGTTAGCCTGGAAACCGGAACCCGTCTTCAACCCTGAGGCTCAGACCCATAAATCGTTAACTTTAAACTAAAGCCCTGACCCCAATTTTACCTGGAAGAGCCAGACCAGAGTCATTATGATGCGCGGCCTCGCGAAGAAGCAGCCGGGGATACATCGGCTGGAACTGTTCCGCGTTTTTTTTTATAATAAAGGCCGGGGCTGTTTGGGGCCTGATTCGCAGAAACCGAAGGAGGAAATTATGAATAGCAGTCGCTGGTTCAAGATGATGCTTTTGGGGGCGTTACTATTTAAGACCCTGTCTGCTTATGGACAGGAGTTATGTTCGGGAACTGTGGAAACCAGTTCCGGTCTGGTGGCCGGGGTAATGGAAAACAACGCCAATGTTTGCGTGTGGCGCGGGATACCGTATGCCGAGCCCCCGGTTGGGGACTTGAGATGGAAGGCTCCGCAGCCGGCAAAGGCTTGGACCGGCGTCCGCCCGGCGGACAAATTCGGCGACCGCTGCGTTCAGGCATCGGGGTTTTTAAGCGGGGGTTCGACCCCGGGCGTGGGCATGTCCGAGGATTGCCTGAACCTGAACATCTGGCGGCCCAAGTCTCCGGGCAAATACCCGGTGATGTTCTGGATTCACGGCGGAGGATATTATGTGGGCGCGGGAAATGATCCTGGTTACTGGGGAGACCGGCTGGCGGAATCCGGCAACCTGATCGTGGTGACCATTAATTACCGGCTCTCGCTGCTCGGTTTCATGGCGCATCCGGATTTGCGGAAGGAAGACCCCAACAATTCAACCGGAGGATACGGCACCCTTGACCAGGCCCTGGCGCTCAAGTGGGTCCATCAAAACATCGCCCAGTTCGGCGGAGACCCGGACCAGATCACCATCTTCGGACAGTCCGCCGGCGGCGCCAGCATCTGCTCGCTGATCGCGACCCCGCTTACCAAAGGCATGTTCAGCCGCGCCATTATGGAGAGCGGCCTATGCGAGCTGAGTTTGGACTTGGAAGACGCTTACCAACAGACCCGGACCGCGATCAAAGAGCTTGGGTGCGGCGGGAATGATCTGGCCTGCATGCGCGGAATATCGGCGGAACAAATAATCAAGAAGGCGGGCGGGTCCCTGCTCCAGGGATTTATTTACATGCCCTGCCATGATGGTTATCTCCTTACCGGCACTCCCCTCTCAATGATTGAATCCGGGAATTACAACCGGGTGGCGCTGCTCGCGGGAACCGTGCTTGATGAATTCGGCAAAGCCGTCAAGCTCAAACCCAAATATCATTACACCTTGCCCGCGCAGTATGAAAAGAAACTGATCAGCGCCTTCGGAATGACCGCTGAACAGGCGCGAACCCTGGTGTCGCTTTATCCCCTTGCGGAATACGCTGGTCGCCCGGTGGAGGCGATGGGTCGCATGTTCGGGGCGGACGCCACCATGCAGTGCCCGACCCATCGGGGCCTGCTGGGCATGGAGGAAAGCGGCAAGGCCTTGTGGTTCTATCGCTTTGATTACCACGGCATGAAATACGGAAAATATCTCGGGTCATTCCACACCGCGGAATTGCCCTTCGTTTTCAACGCATTTGACCGGTCGCCGTCAAAGTCTTTTTACCAAGGCATGGATTTGGACCAGGAGCGCGAGCTTTCCCGAGTCATGCAAGGGTACTGGACCAATTTCGCCAAAAGCGGAAACCCCAACGGCCCGGGACTGCCCGAGTGGAAGGCTTTCACTTCCGCGGACCAGCGCGTCCAAATCCTGGACACTTCCCGGGTGGAAAACCGGCAGGCGCAAATCCAGGACCGTTGTCAATTCTGGGATGGATACGGGTCCAATTTCGTAAAGATGGCCAACCACCTGATCGGACTGATCTTCTAAGAGAACGCGGCGAATAAATTGGGTTGGGTTGGCGCGCCTGACCCAAGCGCTTCCCAAACTGGAGAGGAAACATGAAAAGCTCTAAGGTAATATGCCAAGGGGGGCAGGACCGGCCATTTGGATTTATTTGATCAAATCCAGCAAGCGATGATAGGCCAGCCAGAACCCGGCCCCGGCCGCGACGGTTGCGAAGGGCAACCCCGCCACCGCGCAGGTCACGATCCGACGGGTCAATTTCCACAGCTCCATTTCTCCGACCCCCTGATTCAGCCTTTGCCCTCGCTGAACCACCAGGGCGACGCAGACCAGGTTGGCGCTGACCGCCGCCGAGGCGCAACCGATCTTGACCCAATGCAGGGCTGAAATCGGCCAGGCCAGGACTGCGAGGGTGAGGCCGGTTGCGATCACCGCCAGGATCAAAGGCATCTCCACCAGCAGATCAATCCAGAAATGATACCGGATCGCATTCTCGCGCATCTCTTTCTTCCGGTAAGGATACAACTCCAGCACCGACTCGGTCGCGACCACTCCCCCCCACAAACACAGGAAGATCAGGTGGATCAAGGAAACCTGATTGATCAGCGGCAATGATTCCATGACCCCTCCTTATTTTTTCCCGCCCAGCCGGAGCGGAAAGCAACCGGACTCAGAACCCCGCCACTTCCTGATATTCCCCGTAAACATCACGCAGGACGTCGCAGATTTCCCCGACCGAGCCGTAAGCCCTGACCGCCTCCAAAATATAAGGCATCAGGTTGTCATGGCCCAGGGCCGCGCCGGCCAGTTTGGAAAGCGCCTTTTTCACCGCGGCGTTGTCGCGCTCCTTGCGCAGTCGGTTCAGTTTTTTCACCTGCTCCTTTTCCACCTTCGGATCAATCCTCAGCAGGGTAATCTCCCCGTCCGTTTCCGAGCAATATTTGTTCACGCCCACAATAACCTTATCCATCCGGTCCACCTGCTTCTGATACCGATAGGCCGCGTCCGCGATCTCGCGCTGCGGGAACCCGGCCTTGATCGCCTCAATCATCCCGCCCATCCGGTCAATGGTCTCAATATATTTCCAGGCCTCAGCCTCCATTTTGTCCGTGAGCCATTCCACAAAATAAGAGCCGCCCAGCGGATCAAGCGTGTTCGCCACCCCGCTTTCCTCCGCAATAATCTGCTGGGTCCGGAGCGCGATGGTCACGGCCGCCTCGGTCGGGAGCGCGTAGGTCTCGTCCATGGAATTGGTGTGCAGGCTCTGGGTCCCGCCCATCACCGCGGCCAAAGCCTGAAGCGCCACTCGCACCACATTGTTGTATGGCTGCTGAGCCGTGAGCGAACAACCCGCGGTCTGGGTATGGAACCGGAGCCGCATACTCTCCGGGTTCTTCGCCCCGAACCGGTCCTTCATCACCCTGGCCCAGATCCTCCGCGCCGCCCGGTACTTGGCGATCTCCTCAAAAAAGTCGTTATGGGCGTTGAAGAAAAAGCTCAGACGCGGCGCGAACTTGTCCACCGCCAGACCCCGCTCGATCCCGGCCTTAACATATTCCATTCCATCCCGCAAAGTAAACGCCAGTTCCTGAACTGCGGTTGACCCGGCCTCCCGGATGTGATAGCCGCTGATTGAAATCGGATTCCAGCGCGGAACCTCCTTCGCGCAATATTCAAAGGTGTCCACGATCAGGCGCATGGACGGCTCGGGCGGAAAGATCCAGGACTTCTGCGCAATGTATTCCTTGAGAATGTCGTTCTGGATGGTCCCGCCGATCTGTTTTTTGGACACGCCCTGCTTTTCCGCCACCGCGATATACATCGCCAGCAAAACCGAAGCCGGGCCGTTGATGGTCATTGAAGTGGTGACCTGGTCCAGCGGGATTCCCTCAAACAAGATCTCCAGATCCTTGAGCGTGTCCACCGCCACCCCGCAAACCCCGACCTCGCCCCGGCTTAACGGATGATCCGAGTCGCGCCCGTAAAGCGTGGGCAGGTGAAACGCAACACTCAACCCGGTGGTTCCGTTCGCGAGCAGATAGCGGAATCTACGGTTGGTGTCCTTGGCCGTGCCGAACCCGGCGAATTGTCTCATCGTCCAGAGCCGGCCCCGATACATTGTCGGATACACACCCGCGGTGAACGGATACCGGCCCGGATATCCCAGCTTTTCTTCAAAGCTCCAATCCCCAAGATTCTCCGGCCCGATCAAGGCCGGGATCTCCAGGTCCGAGACCGTGCTGAACCGCTTCAATCTCTCCGGCGACTTGGCGGCGCCTGCCCTCCGTAGTTTCAGCGGAGGATGGCCCGCGCACTCTTCCAAATTCTTCTTTCCCTTATCCTTCATTACTTCCTCCCAGCCGGGATGTTAGCAAGTTCAGTCCCGTCTGGCAATTCCGAAATTGCACCAGATGCAGGTCCGGGGCCGGGGATTTGATTTCAGAATCAAAGTTGAGGAAGAGTTTGAGGATTTGGAGGTTGGTGTGGAAGTGAGAGGAGAGGAAATTGGTGGTGAAGGCTCCGGAGGAGAGGGAGAGGTAGAGGAGGATTTGGTCGGCGAGCAAGGGATCAAGTTGCGCTTTCGAGCGCGAGAAATTCCTGGCTTCCCGGGCAACCTCCTGCGCCACTCTTTCCGCAGCCTTTCCCTTCTCGCCGTACCCGGCGAAAATTTCGGCGCGGACCGGGGAAAGATATTTTAGCAGGATCACATTCCCCGGTCCCTGTTCCGGGGGCAGGAATTTCAGTTCCACCCGGTCAGAGACGATGTTGAGCCGGCCCATCAATTCTTCTCGCTCGCGCTCGGCGATGTGTCGGGGAAGGCCGGCCAGAAGGATATCCGCTTTCGGTCCGGACCAGCGAACCGGCTCAATCAGATCAAGCGCCGTTTTATTCCTCCAGGGATGGATTTTAAATTTGACCCGGCCCCCTCCTTTGGGATAGAAACCGTGCCGGAAGATTTCCGATTCCACCTCAATGCCGATGAGGTTGAGCAAGGGGATGAAGCAGGATTGCAGGAAGTCAAAACAGGGGCTTTTCGGGTTATGGGTTCCGCCCGTGATTTCCAAATGACTCTCGCGTTCAAGGTTGAGCAGCGCCGGGAGCAGGGTCTGAAAGACCAAAGAGGTGGAGCCGGCGGTGCCGATCTCAATTTGGTAATGCCCCGGCTTGGCCAAGCCCGGATCAAAAATCAATTCCTGAGACCCGAGTTCCGCGCCTTTCGCCTGAGAGCCGCTGATCGTGAGCGCGGCCCTGACCGCGGCCAGATGCTGTGCCCGGAGTCCGGGCTTTTCGCGGTTGGCTCGGAGCTTGATCAGCCGGAAGGATTTGCCGGTGAGCAGACTCAGGCTGAGCGCGGTGCGGAGGATTTGTCCGCCGCCTTCTCCGAACGAGCCGTCAATAATCATTAGGGTCAGGTCTCAACTTATGACTTGTCAGGTTTTGCAGTTGATCGGCGGATTGGTTGATCGGTTGAGCGGGAATAAACATTTCAAATAAAATTCTCCACGATTTTTTGGATGATTTGATCGGCCTGTTCCGGGGATTGGAGGCCGAGCCGCTCGATGATGGCTTGGACCCTCGGTCGCGCAACCGGGTTGTCCAGGTCGGCAAGCTCCTCGAAATTTCCGGTCCGTCTGCCGATGATAAAAATAAGCTGTTCTTTGGGGGAGAGGGATAGGAACTTGTCGCAGGCCGCGAGGAGTTTTGGCTGGTCTTGGGGGAATTTTCCTTCCAGCTCCGGCAGCAGGTTCAGGATATGGTCTGAGACAAAATAGCTGGTGATCCCTTCCAGGTTTTCAATCAGGAGCTTGATTTCCCGGACCATCTCCAGGTCGTTCAAGGGCTCAAACTCCCCGGATTTCCAGGCTGGATATAGCGGGGCCCGGGGAGGGATCGCGAGCGAGCGGAGCCGGATGAAATCGGGATTGATCCGGTTCAGTGCGTCCGCCGTTTCGAGTGCATGCTCGCGGCTGAGTGCCCGGCCGCCGAGTCCCGGCATCACATATTCCGACAGCTCCATGCCTGCCTTCTTCACCTTGAGCCCGGCTTCGATATGGGTGGCCTTGTCCACCCCCTTGCTGACCATCGTAAGAACCTGATCCGAGCCCGACTCCATGCCGATATGGATGCGGTTCAGACCGGCTGCGGCCATCAGACCGAGATCCATGTCGCTGATCCGGGCAATGGTATGGGATCTGGCATAGGAGGTGATCCGCTCGACCCAGGGGAAGCAGTCCTTTAAATGGCCAAGGATCGTAAGCAGCCGTTCCGGTTTGATAATCAGGCTGTTGGCATCCTGCAGAAAGATTGAGCGCATGCCGTTTCCGGCCCAATGCAGGGCAGCGTTCAGGGCCATCCGTTCGCCGGGGCCTGAATGTGCGGACAGGGCGGCAATATCGTCTCTGCTTATTTGCCCCGATTTTCCCGCACGTTCCCTGATGAGGGTCACAAGCCGGTGAATTGTATGAATATCCTTCAGGACATGGTCTATCGGCCTCAGGGAGAACGCCTGTCCTTTATAGACCGGGCAGAAGGTACAGCGGTTCCACGGACAGTTCCGGGTCACGCGGATTAGCAGGCTTGCGGCCTCGCTGGGCGGCCGGATCGGGCCCTGTTCGAAGCCGTTGTAACGCATTGAGTCTTCAGCTGGTTTTTTCATTGGATTAAAAATTATTCACCAAGCAAAGAATCAATCGGCGTATATTTCATCCCGAAGGCAT
>CAIYYW010000142.1 GCA_903930515.1 uncultured delta proteobacterium
GATTCCCGGCAAATCCCGCGCATCTTGAAAATTACCGGTTCCTGATCTCAGCCGCGGGCCAAATCCGCGCTTGGATGAAACAAAGGGGCTACACCGAAGTCATAATCCCCTGCCTCAGCCCGGAAACGGTCCCGGACCTGAACCTGGAATCTTTTTCCCTCAAGTTCCAATCGGTCTTTGACCCGGAACATCAACAAGAGCTTTTCCTGCAAACCTCCCCCGAACTGATGATGAAAAGGCTCCTGGCCGCGGGCCTCCAAAATATTTTTTATCTCGGACCCGCCTTCCGCCAGGGAGAGCTTTCCAAAAATCATCACCCCGAATTCACCATCCTGGAATGGTACCGGACCGGCTCCGACTATCTTTTCCTGATGCGCGAGCTGGACCGGATGCTTTCCGGGTTGTTCGGGATAAAAAAAATACCCCGGATCTCAATGAGAGAGGCCCTGAAAAAATCCGCGGGATGGGATTTCCGGGATTTGCAAGACCCGCGAAAATTCGCCCGGTTCCTGCAAAAGAAAATTCCCGGACTGAAAACCAAGGGGAGCGATTGGCCGGAACTGTTTGAACGCGCACTACTCCAGTGGCTGGAACCCTGGCTCGCGAAGCAGGACGCGGTTTTTGTTTATGACTGGCCCTCTCAACTATCAATGCAGGCCAAGCTCAAGGATGCCGACCCCATGCTCTGCCAGAGGTTTGAACTTTATCTTAAAGGAAGGGAAATCGCCAACGGATACACCGAAGCAACCGACCCCGGTCAAATGAAAAAAAGGCTCCAGGCCGAAATCCAAAAACGCAAAAAACTCGGCCGGAAAAATATCCCGCTCCCGCGAAAATTCCTCCACAGCCTTGAACTCGGCCTGACCCCCTGCGCCGGGGTCTCCCTCGGACTAGACCGCCTCTGTCTCGCCCTGCTCAACCTTGACTCCCTAAACCAGCTCCTGCCGTTCCGGGAAATCTGAAAAAAACCCGGCAAGCGGGCAAGATTAAATAGGTGGCTGTCCCCTATTTTTTTCCCTCCGTCGGTTCGGCCGGGGGCAAGATTTAAACAGGCGGCTGTTAGCTCAGGCTGAAATATCTGCGCACGGCCCAGAGGCTTGCGAGGATCAGGACCAGGAGCCCGAAGCTGAGCCAGTTGTTCCAGAGCGGGAAATCCCTGGCGCCTACGATCTCTTCCAGAGATAGTTTGGGGAATTTGAGCTTGTCGGGCGATTGCGGTATTTTGAGCAGTTTGCCGTCTCCGGCCTGGGCGAGCAATTCCAACAAATCCGGTCGGATTGAAAGGTCTTCCATCTCCCGGGACTCTTTATCCACGGCCAGGATCGCCTGATCGGATCCGACCGCCATCCCGTCTTTTTCCGCATCGGCCTGGAAGCGGTATCCGCCGGGACAATTCAGGCTGATCTTGAACTGATATTTGCCGGGAGAAATTTCCTCGCCCTGGGCCGGCTGGGGGGAGCATCCTTGCGGGGCCTGGACCGATTTGAGGCTCACGCCGGCGCCGCTGATGGGATGATATGAGGAGTCCTGGAGCTGGAAATAAAAACTGACCTCCTCTCCCGGCTGGTAGCGGTCCCGGAAGGAGCTTAGGCTGACCGATTTCATTTCCGGGTCGCGCATCAGCCACCGGAGGGACCTTTCCCAGAACAGTTGATAATATTTCCCGCTCCCCTGCTCTCCCTCCTGGGAGAATTTCCATTTCCAGAGGCTGTCGGTTGCGATCGTCATCACCCTTCCTTTTCCCGCTTCCCGCACCGCGATCAGCGGAGCCGCTTTTTCCTGCCGGTGCTCCACCAGCACCACCGCGTCTGGTTTGGGCCGGAGCACCTGGTTGTAATTCTCAAGCACGCTGATCCCTTCCCACAGGCTCCGGTTTTCCGGCTCCCCTCCGGCCAGGCCGGTGATCGGATGCTGGACCCCGGAATCGGTGAGCTTGAGGCTCAAGCGGCCGGTCTGGTAGTTGGTTTCGCCGAAGCTGAAATCCACCGGCAGGATTTCCTCCAGAGGGTCGTTGAACGGGTCTTTGATGAAAGCACGGGGGCCCCCGATATAAATGAACGCGCCTCCTCCCTCCACCACATAATCGCGCAGGTTCCGGATATAAAGAGGGGACATATAGGCGTTGCCGAAAAAGTTCTGGAAGATCACCAGGTCAAAATTATGGAGTTCTTTTTGGAACAGCTCCTCGGTCGGGAACGGGATCAGGGACAATTCCTGGTCCGAGCCGTGCGGGTCGTCCCACATTTCGCGCAGGATATAAAAGCTGACCAGGTCCACCGCGGGATTTTTTTCCAGGACCCGGCGGAGGAATTTTTCATCCCAACTGGGATTGCCCACGATGTAGAGCGCGCGGATCCGGTCGCGGAGGATGGTGAGCGGGAATACCCTGAGGTTGTTCTCCGCGCTCGCCTCCCCCTGGAACAGAGGGGTTTCCACCCGGAACAAAAACCTGCCCACCTGGTCCGGAATAAACTCCAGCTCCACCGTCTCCACCTTTCCCGGTTCAAGCTTGACGGTCTTGCTCGCGATCAGTTTGTCTTCCTGGAAAAGCTGGATCGGCGTCTGGTCGGAAATATTTCCCAGCGCCCTGACCTTGACCACCACCACGAACGGGTTCTTGACAAAGCCGTACCCGTCGTGCTGGATTCCGACAATGGCCAGGTCCCTAAGCTCCGGTTCCGAACCGGCCAGGATGGGATAAATTTTGCCGAGTCCCTGCAGGTTTTTCTTCAATTCCTTTTCCGCGCCGGCTTTATTTTTTTGATTCTCGGGAGAGCCCAGCTCTGAAAGCAGGCCCTGATCCGCGCCGTCGGAAATGATCGCGACCCCGGAAAGCTGTTGGTTGCCGAGCTCGTCCCGGAGCCGGGAAAGGGATTCCAGGATTTCGGTATGAGAACCTTCGGCTTTAAGTTCGGGCTGATCCAGGAATCCGGCCGGGAGCGGGTTCGGTTTCTGGTCAAAGCTGAACCAGCGCAGGTCGTAATCCTCTTTGAGGCCGTTGAAAAATTCCCGGTGGTCCTTGATCCAACTCAAGCCGGACCCGATCCGGGTCTGGTCTCCCGCAGTCCTGACCTTCATACTCTCCGAGCTGTCAATCAGGATCGCGATCGGGCTTTTCAATTTCCGGGTCTTGGCCAACCTCAGCTCCGGCTCCAGGAACAGACTGAGCGTGAGCAAAAGCGCGATCAGGTGCAGGGCCAGGATCAACCCTTTCCTTCCCCGGCCCGAAAGCGGCTTGACCATAAAATACGCGGCCGCGGCAAAGAGCGCGATCAGCGCGACGCAGATCCATTCGGACCCGGGATTGAGGGCGGCGAAGTGGATCAGGAGCCGGTCGTATCCCTTGGTCTCAACGCCCAAATATTCCAGGACCTTGAAGATCATTTGGGGCGCCGTTTCCTTCGCTCGGAAATGAACGGGCTGTGCACCGCGTCTTTTTTATAGTTGCCGCACAGGCCGTAATAAACCAGGTTGACCCAAAGCCGGATCGCGGTTTCGCGCTGGTTTTCTCCGCCCGGGGTCACCGGGTATCGGAATCCCTGTCCGGAATTCTGCTCAATCGCCCCGGCCAGATCGTTCTGGGAATAGATCAGGGTGGTCAGGTCCCCGCGGTCAATTCCCCAGAGGTTGGGGACAGAGGCCTTCCGTCCCGGGGCCCGGTCCAAAAGGTAGTAGGTTTGAAACACGGTATGGTCCGGAGGGAGCGGCCTCAATTTTTCTCCCGGGAAAATCCGCTCCAGCTCTCTCCGGAAGGACCGGTCAAAGCCGCTGTCCAATTCCCCGAGCGCGTCATCCGCGAGCAGGAGACCGCCGGCGTCAAACCATCTTCGCAGGCGCTGGATTTCGTCATCGGAAAAAGGCTCAAACTCGTTCTCGCCGCTCAGGTATAGGAACGGGTATCCGAAGGCGTCGTTGGTATTGAGCTTGACCTCCACCCGCTCCGGGCTGGCGGGCACGCTGGTGCGGCTGTTGATGATCCCGGCGAGCGATCGGGCCACTCCCGGCCTGGGGTTCCAGCCCAGCCCCTTGCCGTAAACGATTTGCGCGAAGAAAAAGTCAAACTTCACCTGCTTGGGCTGGGAAGGGAATTGCGGCCATCCCTTGCGGGAGAGCATCAGAGAGCCCAGTCCGGCGCCGCATATTTTAAAAAAATCTTTCCGCTTCATTTTCATTCCCAGCCGCTCCTGGCCAGGAGCAGGATTTCCATTCCCAGCAAAATAATCAGGCCGAGCAGGAATCCGTGATGATAGGGCTTCTTGACCAGGCTGGTCTTACCCCGGTCCTCCGGGGTTTTCAGATTTTCCTCGGACTGGACATAAACCTGGTCGGCCAAGACCAGCTTTTTCAAATCCTTGACCGATATTTTCCGGAAGTCCGATTCAGTCGGGTCGGAGTTCACGGCCAGGATGAAATCGGCGTTTCCCTCCTGCCTCGGCTCCGGTCCGGGCAGATACCAGAAGTAATAAATACCGGGCTCCTCCAGCCGGGGAATCCGGATCTTTCCCTGCCCGCCTTCCTTCTCCGGGCTTAGGCGCAGTTCCGCTCCCCGGCTGGACTTGACCAAGGCCGAGGTCTTTTCGCCGGGAAGGGTCAGCTCAATCTGGTCTCCGACCCGGGCGCCTTTGGCCCCGATGTCAAACAGCGAGCGGGCCAGGTAGAGCGAGGCCTGGTAAAAAATCGGAAGATAGGAGGGATAGATGCAGAGGTCGTTCCAGTCCTGGTTCAGGGTTGAGGCCAGGATCAGGGCGATCCCGGAGCCGAAACTTTTTTCCAGGAGCATCGGGGTTCCGTCCGCGAGCTTGAGGACCACGCGGGAGCGGGGCACCAGTTCCTGGTAAAACATAAAATACTTGTAAAAATTGGCCACGGCCGGGTCGGCTCCTTTGGCCGAGGCAAAGGGAGACAGGATCGGGTGCCGTCCGGGATCGGCGATGAAGCTGGAATCCAGATGCAAGGGCTGAAGCTCGCTCTTGCCCTCGGCTCCGGCGAAAGAAATCTTCAGCTCGCGGATTTCGCGCGGGAGCAGGTCCCCGAGCAGTTTATTATAATGGTCCGCGTCCACATTGTTCCCGAGTCCGATCAGGAGGCCGCCTCCGTTGGACACGAAATTTTTTATCCGGTCCGCTTCGGCCTGGTCCAGGATCCGGCAATCGGCCAGGATCAGAACCTGGTAATTGCGGAGGTCGGTCTGGGCGAACCCGCTCTCGCTCACCACCTCCGGGTCAATCCGGCTCAGGGCGTAAAGCCTGGGGTTGAGGGCGCGCTCCAGGAAATAGCTTCCCCGGCTTAAAGGTTCGCGGGACCAGCTCCCGTCCACGATCAGGGCCTTGACCCGTCCTCCTCCCCGGAGATGGAAATAGCTGAGGTTGTCCATATCCAAACTGTCCCGGTTCTCCAGTTCCAGTTTTCCCTCCGCGCTGAAATTCTCGCGCAGGCTGACCAAAAAAGATTTGTCCGCGCTTGCCCAGCTTTTCGCGGCAGCGGTTCCGCGGCTGATCACCTGTCCGCCCAGGCTTAAATTCAGGCGCGCCTCCTGGTCCTGGGCGGAGAAGTTGTACACCCGGGCCAAAACCTTGACCGACTCCTCACCGCTCCCGCTGATCCGGTTCAGGTCCACCGGCCCCAGCGTGTAATTGGGGTCCAGGTTCCGGCCGGAAAGGTCGTAGAAATAAATCTCGCCCGGGAAATGCTCAAGAACGGCCTGGTCGGAGAAGGACTCTTTTTGCAAATCCGTGAACACCACGATTTTTTTGGATAGGGACCCGGACCTGGAAAGCATCTGCTCTGCGCGGCTGAGCGCGGAAAGCATCCGGGCTTTTTCAAAACCGGGTTGGATTTTTTGCAGGGCGGCCCGGAGCTGTTCGCGGTTTTTGTCGAGCGGGATTTCTTTTCCCGAGGCCGGGAAGACCATGCCGACATAATCGTAATCCGGGAGCTGGTTGAGCAGGGAGGAGGCGCTGTTTTGGGATCGCTCAAACAGGCTCTTCCCGGACCGGTCCCGTCTCATACTCAGGGAATCGTCCAGGACCAGCGCCAAAGAATTCTGCTCCGATCCGAGCGCGAGGGATGGGATGGATTCCATCCGATAGGGAGCGGCCAGGGCCAGGCTGAACGCCCCGATCGCGAGCATCCGGACCAGGAGCAAAAGGTATTCCCAAAACCTCCTCCGCCTCCGGGTGGCCTTTTCGCTCTGGAGCAAAAACCGGATCGCCCCGAACGGGATGACCTTGGCCTTGCGCCTCCTCCAGAGATGAATGATCAGCGGGACCAGCATCCCGAGCAGGCCGAGCAGGAACAAAGGGTTTGCGAATTTCATCTCGGCCGCGCCCTCCGGGCGGTCAGCGATCTCCGGAGCAGGTATCCGGAAAGGATCTGGGCCGGGTTTTGTTCGGTCCGGAACAGTTGATAGTCCGCGAGCAATTCCTGTCCCACCCGCTCCAACTGCTCCTGCCATCCGCGGATCAATTTCAAATATTCCTTGCGGAGCTGAGACGGCTCCAATAAAATCCTGCCTTCCCCTTCCAACCCTTCAAACCAGCTCAGTTGCGAGAAGGGGAATTCCAGCTCCTCGCGCGTGAGCACCTGGAAAAAGGCCAGCTCGTTCCCGCGATGCCTTGCCAGCTTCAAACTTTTTTCCACTTCCAGTTCCGGGTCAAAGAAATCCGAGATCACGATCACCAGGCTTTTCTGCTTGAACCGGCTGACCAGGTCAAACAGGACCGGCGCGAATTTGGTTTCGCCCTCGGGTTTGGTCCGGACCAGGAATTCCGACAGGGCCTTGAAATGCCGCTCGCCGGACCGGCCGGGCAGCCATTCCATTTTGCCGTCCCGGATCACGGCCAGCCCGACCGCGTCCCCCTGTCCCAGGAGCAGGTAGGCCAGCCCCGCGGCCAGCGTCCTTCCGTATTCAAACTTGCTTGGCTGGTTCCCGGGCGCGTAAGCCATTGAGCCGCTCGCGTCCAGGACGATATAAGATTGGATCCGGGTCTCGTCCTCAAATTGCTTGATAAAAAAACGGTCGGATTTCGCGAACAGCTTCCAGTCAATCATCCGGATTTCGTCCCCGGCCGTGTAGGGCTTATGCTCGGAAAATTCCACGCTGCTCCCGCGGTGCCGGGAATGATGAAGCCCGATCAATGCTCCTTCCGCGATCTCGCGCGCCTTGAGCTCCAAGTCGTGCAACCGGGAGATGACTTCCAGGGCTTCCTGGCTTTGGGCCGGACCGGTCATTTGGCTCCGGAATCCTCCCGGACCGCGTCCAGTAGTTGGTTGATCACTTCCGTGGTGGTGACCCCTTCGGCCTCGGCGCGGTAGTTGAGGATGATCCGGTGCTTGAGCACGGGCTGGGCCAGCGCCCTCACATCCTCTCCGGTGACCGCGAACCTTCCGTTGATCAAAGCGCGGGCCTTTCCTCCCAGGATCAGATACTGGCTCGCCCTGGGCCCGGCTCCCCAGGCCATCCAGTCCTTGACAAAACCGGGCGCGGAATCGTCACCGGGCCGGCTGGCCTTGACCAGCTTGACCGCGTAGGCGATCACATAGTCCGCCACCGGCACCCGCCGCACCAGTTCCTGCAATTCCAAAATCCGCTTCTGGTCCAGGATCCGCTTAAGATCGGGCCGGGCCGAGCCGGTGGTGGCGCGGACGATCCGGATCTCTTCTTCCAGGCTCGGGTAGTTGACATCAATCTGGAACATAAACCGGTCCAGTTGCGCCTCGGGCAGCGGGTATGTGCCTTCCTGCTCAATCGGGTTCTGGGTGGCGAAGACCAGGAAGGGCAGGTCCAGATGATAGGTGGCGCCGCCCGCGGTCACCTGGTATTCCTGCATGCTTTGCAAGAGCGCGGCCTGGGTCTTGGGGCTGGTCCGGTTGATCTCGTCCGCCAGGATCACATTGGCGAAGATCGGCCCTTTGACAAAGCGGAACTCGCGGCTGGCCTTGGCCGCGTTCTCTTCCAGGATCTCGGTGCCGGTGATATCCGAAGGCATCAGGTCGGGCGTGAACTGGATCCGGTTGAAGCTCAAATTCAAAACCTGCGCCAGGGTGGAGACCATCAGGGTCTTGGCCAGCCCGGGCACTCCCACGAACAAGCCGTGTCCGCGGCTGAAGAGCGAGATCAGGAACAGGTCTATCACCTGGTCCTGCCCTATGATCACCTTGCGCATCTCCTTGAGAATATCCTCCCGGCTCCGGGCCATCTCCGCGACCGCCTGAAGCTCGTCCTGATTTGCCTCTGTTTTTACTTCTTCCAAGTTTACCTCCCAGGTTTTTTTAGGATCTCCAAATTTTTTTGCAGCTCCGAGGCCCTGGCCGAATCGCCCTGCTTCTGATATAGCTGGATCAAATTCCGATAGGGGATCGGGTTGAAGGGATTCTGCTCCAGGCCGGTTTCGTAGCTGGAAACCGCATTTTTAGTATCTCCCGAGGACCAGTATGCCTGCCCCAGATAGATATAGGTAGTGCTGTAATTCGGGTAAATCTCCGCGGATTGTTTCAGGATGGAAATCGCGTCCGGGTAATTGCCGGCGAGCGCCTGCCCCAGCCCGAGCTTGTTCATCACCCTGGGATCATAAGGCTCCAGGTTTAGGGCTTTTTTATATTCCACCACCGCGGCCTGATAAAATTTGCGGTCTCTGAGCAGATCGCCGAGCCGGACATATTCCCCGGTCTTGTCCTCGCCGGCTTCCGGTTTCTCTTCCGCCTCTTCCAAGCCCTCCTGCTCCTTGAATTCCAGCCGCATCACCACGGCCCCGGGGATGGCCGGCCAATTTTTCGCCAGCACCCATTTCTGCCAGTTCTGCCAGATGGAATTGAAGTCCTGTCCGCAAACCATCCCCATCGCTTCCTTGTCGGTTTTGCCCTGCCCAAGCAGGTCAAACATTTTGAACCAACTGTCCCGGCCGCAATTCCGCCTCAGGTAATCAACCATCGTGGCCACTTCCGAGAAGGCCAGTTGGCCCTGCTTGGGGGTCTTGAACTGGGCGAAGGTGGGGGACATCTGGCGGAAAGAGATCAGCTCATTATTTTTGATCGCGGTCACCAGCAGGCTTTTGGGCACCGGGCTTAACTCCCCGGCCTGGCCGCGGAAGCTCATCTCCTCGTATTTGGCCAGCCCTTCGTGGAACCAGACCGGGATGGATTCCCCGGCCCGGCTGTAAACGAAGAAGTGGACCAGCTCGTGGCTGAAGGTGACCAGGTAATCGTATCCGAAGGCGAGCGCGCGCGGGGAGGTGAGCATCAGCCGCCGGTATTTGCAGACCGCGATCGTGCCCGAGTCCTTGATCATCTTCTCCTCCAGGCCCACCCCGTTGGCCAGCTCCGCGGCGTTGGGATATATTTCCACCAGGATCTTCCCGCCTTTGGGAGTGAAATCAAAATCCTGGGAAAGAGCCGCGTAGGCCTGCTCCAATGCGGCCAGCCCGGGCTGGGCCAGCAATTCATCGCGCGGGTCCGTCCATCTCATAAGGAAATGATCGCTGGAAGCCTCGCCGGGATGAGCAAATAATTCAGCCAGCTTTTCCAGCCGGTCGTGAAATTTTTTCTCCTTGGATTGCGAGCCGGTTTTCAGTTCCAGGCTTTTATCCAGCTCCGCGAGCGATCTCCGGTAATCCGCGCGATGGAACCAGTATTGGGCCAGGAAATAGTAAGCGTCCGCCTGCTGATCCTTGTCGGTCTCGGCGCCCATCATCTCTTCCACCTTGGCCGCGGCCTCTTCCGCGTCCTGGTATTTCCAATCGTCCAGGGCGTTGTATCCCTGGTTCAGCAAAATGGACAGCCCGGTTGAGGGTTGAGCGGTCAGGCAGAATAATAACCCCAGCCCGATCCCGGCCGCAACGATGAATTTATTCCTCATTGCACCAGCCTCTTATAATAATCCCGGATCAAATCCTGATACTCCTTGGGGGAATCTTCCCGCATCGCCTTCAAGATTTTCTTGCGCAATTCCGCGGGGTCCTGGTTCTCGTCCGGGCCGGGGATTTTGATCTTCTCGCTCTTGAACCCAAGTCCGCCCTGGCCGGAACCTCCGGGACGGGGGCTGCCCTTGGTCGGCATATTCATTGACACCCCTTCTCCGCCCTTGGCGCCGCTCTTGACCTTGTCCATAAATTTCTGCAGCCCGTTCTCCGCCTGCTCCAGCCAGTGTTTGGATTCCTTTTCCGCGTTCAGGCCCAGGTCCGGGTTTGAAAGCTCCAATTCCCCCTGCGCGTCTTTCATCTTCAGGTCCGCCTGTCCCAGGTGATCCATGATTTTGGGAGGCTGTACCGGGAGTTGCTCAAAGACCCCGCCCAGCTCTTTCATCAATTCACCCAACCGCCCCTCTATCGCGGCCTGGTTTTTCCCCAAACCCTGGAGCCGCGCCTGGTCCGGACCGGAAAGGGAGCCCTGCATTTCCTTGCCCAGGGCGGAAGCGGTTTTCCTGGCCGAGCCGGCCTTGGCTTGGCCGGAGTTGCAGCTGGATTCAAAGGCCCGGCTTTGTTCCGATTGGTCCGCGATCCCCTTGGAGGCGCTCTTGAAAGTATCCTTCATCTGCCCGAGTTCCTGCTCCAGGTTCCCGAGCTTCCCGGCCGCGGAATCAAACTGGTTCTGGTCCAGGTCCTTCTTCGCCATCTCAGCCTCGCGAGACATCTGCAATAATTTGTTCGCCAACTGGGTCCGCTCCTGCAAATATTTCTGCACCCGGTTCCCGTCCTGGTTCTGCTTCGGGTCGGCCTTATTCAATTCGTTCATCTGGTCCCGCATCAGTTCGCTCAACTCGTCCAACTGGGCCTTAAGCCCGGCCTTCTTTTTATCCGCCTGAGCCATGGCCTGCTCCTGTGCGGAAACCTTCCTCTGATATATCGGGTCGGTCTCCTCAATCAGTTTCTGCTCCTCTTGCTTGAGCTTGCGGATTTTTTCCAGCCCCTGGGTCAGCCCGTTCATCAGCCCGGCGGAAAGGCTGGAACCCATTTTATCCGAGCCTTCCTGTAACTGGTTCAGCATCTCGTTGAGCGAGGCCATAAAATCGTTTGCGTCCTGCATCGCGTTGCTCAGGTCGCGGTCGTGCACCGCCTGCCGGAATTTTTCCAGCTTGTTGAAGACATCCCCCGCGCCCGTCTTCTTGATCGCGTCCGCGTTGACATACTCGTCCGGGAGGGTCTGCCCCATTTCGGAGAGTCGGGCCAGGAACTCCTGGTAAAGCGCCTTCAACTCGTCCAGCTTGGCCTCAATCTGCTTGAGCAGTTCCGGGTCTTTGGTCCGCTGATATTGCTCCATCAGCCGGGACAGCTCCTTCTGGCCTTCCTTCAAACGGTCGCCCAGGGAGACCAGGAAATCCATCCGCTGTTTCTGAAGCTGCTTGTCCCAGAACAGCACATCCTGCTCCATCCGGTCCGAGGCCTTCCTGCGCAGAGAAGAGGTCGCGGACTGCGACTTGGATTTATTGGTATTCTCCCGATCCCGGATCATCTGACGGTAGCGGTCAAGGCTTTCCGCGATCATCTCCTTCACGATGTAAGGGGAATAGGTGTCCTTCTCCACCCGGGGCTGAAGGCTTTGGAGCAGCGCGCTGATCCGGTTGAAATCGCTCATCAGCGACGCCTCGGTCTGCCAGTATTGGGCCGGGTCAATTTTTTTAAGGTCGGCTTGCAAATTATTACCCAGGAAATTGATCAGGGTTTCAAACAACTCCTGCTCCGCGCTGAGGATCTTCTCGTGCTCCTTGAGCGGGCTGAAAATCTCCAGAGAGCGGGTCTGGCTCCGGCCGATCCCGGGGCCGGTGACATTATTGTTGTCCCTGGCCTCAATGTAGTAAGCCACTTTCTCGCCGGGCAAAAAATTTTCCTTCAAGATGTTCCAGCCGTATTCCTGCTCCGTCTCCAGCTCCGCCGGCCTGAACTGCTTGATCGGGATCCGGCTCTCTCTTCCCCGGCTGCTGAACACCAGGTCCACCGAGTCCAGGCCGTAATCGTCATTGGCCCGCAACTTCAAGCTCAATCCCTCTTCCTCGTTGATCTCCAGGTCGCGGTCCGGCTGGATCAGCTCCACCTGCGGGACCTGGTCCGGGAGCGCGCTGATCTGGTTGAACTTCGGCTCCGACCAGACCCGGCCCTCCTTGTCCTCCGCTTCAAAGCGGTACTGCCCCGACCGGCTGATGGTCATTCTGGCCCGGAGTTCCCTCCCCTTCACCTCCGCTTCTATCCGGCCCTGGGGTTGAAGCTGAATCCAGGCCCGGGTCAATTCCAGCGGACTTTTCGCCCGGATTTCAACCTCGCCCCCGGCAAGGCCGCTCACCGACCCGTCCGAGCCTTCAATATGCTTCGGCGTCAGACCGGAATAGGCCGGGAACCGGTAATCCATCGCCAGGTCGTATAGTTCAAGCGGACGGCTCACCTTCATCAACTGCTTGTCCCGGCCGCCCCGGAGGCCCTTGAGCCAGACCGACTGTCTCATTGAATCGGGGAATCCCGGGAGCAAAAAAATAAATGCGAGCCAGGCCGCCAACAGCGCCAACCCGGCCGCTCCCGGGAACCGCAGCAGTTTCGGGTTCGCAACCTGTTCCAGGTTAAGCCTGGA
>CAIYYW010000143.1 GCA_903930515.1 uncultured delta proteobacterium
CACCGCCGGCGTTATACCCCCTATTTTTGCGTCCTCCCTGCTCAGCTTCCCCCTGACCTTCAGTCAGTTCTTCCCCACGGAAAATCCCATCTTTGACTGGCTGAAGACCGCGCTCTCGTCCCTGAGTTGGGAATATAACACCCTGTACGGGGTTATGATCATCTTCTTCACCTTCTTCTATACCGCGGTGGTGTTCAACCCGATTGATGTGGCGGAAAACCTCAAGCGCCACGGCGGATACATCCCCGGGGTTCGGCCCGGACAAAACACCTCGGACTATATTGACCGGGTGTTGACCAGGATTACCACGGTGGGGGCCTTATATCTCGCGGTGGTGTGCATCCTGCCTTCCCTCTTGATCAATGCCTCAGGCGTAAGTTTCTACTTCGGAGGCACCAGTTTGCTGATCGTGGTCGGAGTGGCTATGGACACGGCCCAGCAAATTGAAGCGCATCTTCTGGCCCGCAGCTATGACGGATTTTTGGGCCCCAAAGGCGCGACTATTAAAGGGAGGAAAAGATAGAGATGAGGATGATATTATTGGGACCGCCCGGGTCCGGCAAAGGCACCCAGGCCCAGAAGCTGATTGAAAAATTCCAGGTTCCACAGGTGTCCACCGGAGACCTCTTCCGATCCGCGGCCAAGAACCAGACCGCACTCGGAAAAAAGGCCAAGGAATATATGGACCGCGGGGCGCTGGTTCCGGATCAAGTGGTGATCGGGATGGTGGAAGAGCGGATGAAACAGCCCGATTGCAAAAAAGGGTTTATCCTGGACGGATTTCCCAGGACTATCCCCCAGGCCCAGGCGTTGGATAAAATGCTGGCCGGTCTGGGGATGAATGTGGACGCGGTGGTGGAAGTTGATGTCCCGGACCAGGAAGTGGTGAGAAGGATTTCCGGACGGAGGACCTGCCGGAATTGTTCGGCGATGTATCATATTGAGTTCAATAAGCCCAAGGCCGCCGGCAAGTGTGATAAATGCGGGAGCGAGCTTTATCAGCGGGACGATGACAAAGAAGAAGTGATCAAGTCCCGGCTCAAGGTATATCACGACCAGACCGCGCCCCTGGTGGAATTTTACAGCAAGAAAAATTTGGTGAAAAAAGTGGACGGAATAGGATCCATTGATGAAATCTTCGGGAAAGTGATTGGAGCGCTCGGGGCGAAGTGATGGTGGTTTTAAGAACAATGAGTGAAATTGAAAAGATGAAAAGGCCCAACCGGATCGTGGCCGAAATCCTGGCCGAGTTGAAAGAACTCTGTCGGCCCGGCCGGACCACCTTTGAGCTGGAGGAGCGCAGCCGCGAGTTGGTGGAAAAATATCAGGTCAAGTCGGCTTTCCATCAATACCGGGGATACCCCGATTACCTCTGCGCATCCGTCAACGAGGAAGTCGTTCACGGGATTCCTTCCCGCAAAAAAGTCCTTCGGGAAGGAGACATCATCAGCTTGGATTTCGGGGTGATTGATGACGGATTTTACGGAGACGCCGCCTTTACCGTGGAAGTGGGGCAGGTGGAACCGGCGGTTAAAAAAATGGTCGAAGTGACGAAGGAATCCCTCTCCCGGGCCATTGCCCAGTGCCGGGTGGGAAACCATTTGAGCGACATCGCCCAAGCGGTTCAGACCTGGGTGGAATCCAACGGCTTTTCCGTGGTCCGTGATTTTGTCGGACACGGCATTGGCCGGAACCTTCACGAAGACCCGCAGGTGCCCAACTTCGGGATTCCCAAGCCGAACCTCAAACTCCGCGAGGGAATGGTCCTGGCTTTGGAGCCGATGGTGAACCTGGGGACCTGGCGGGTAAGGATTCTGGATGACGGTTGGACCGTGGTGACCGAGGATGGCAAACCCAGCGCCCATTTTGAGCATACCGTTGCGATCACGGAAAAAGGACCCCTGGTCCTGAGCCGGGTGAACTGAGAATGGTGGAAGAGAAGAGACCCAAAGGCGGAAAGGCGCAGCCCCTGGAAGTGGAAGGAACGGTCCGGGAGTTGCTCCCCAACGCCCATTTTATGGTGGAGCTGGAAAACGGACACAAGGTGTTGGCGCATATCTCGGGAAAGATGAGGATGCATTACATTAAGATCGTTCGCGGCGATCGGGTCAAGGTGGAGATCAGCCCCTATGACCTGACCAAAGGCCGGATTATTTATCGGGAATAGGGGGAAAAGTTATGAAAGTAGCAGCATCGGTGAAACCAAGATGCCGGAAATGCAAGGTAATCCGGAGACACGGCGTGGTACGGGTGATTTGTGAAAACCCCAGGCACAAACAGCGGCAGGGATAGGAGGTTGTGAATGACCAGAATCGCAGGAGTGGATCTTCCTAATAAACCCGTCTGGGTGGCGCTCGGCTACATTTACGGGATCGGGAAATCGCGGGCCAAGGAGATCGTGGATCAGGCGAGGATTAACCCGAGGATCCGGGCCAATGATCTGAGCGAGACCCAGGTGGCCACGATCCGGAAGATCATTGACGAGAGTTATAAGGTGGAAGGAGAGCTGCGCAAGGAAGTCCAGATGAACATCAAGCGTTTGATTGATCTGGGTTGCTACCGAGGTCTGCGCCACCGCAAGAACCTTCCCGTGCGCGGACAGCGGACGCACACCAACGCCCGGACCAGAAAAGGCCGCCGTCCCCCCATCGCGATCCGGAAGAAGGTCGCGGTAAAAGCCTAAAAATTAAAGAGGAGAAGAAATGGCAGAAAAGGAAAAACCTCAGACTGGTCCGGCAACCGGCGCGCCGGCCCCGGCGGCCAAGCCGAAGAAGAAAATTCGGAAGTTCGCCGAGCACGCCACGGTGCATATTCAGAGCACTTTCAACAACACCATCATCACCATCACCGATGAGCGTGGGAATGTGATCTGCTGGGCCAGCGGCGGAACCGTCGGCTTCAAGGGCAGCCGCAAAAGCACCCCCTTTGCCGCACAGCAGGCTGCCAGCGAAGTCGCCCGCAAGGCCCAGGAAATGGGAGTGAAATCCCTGGCCGTGTTCATCAAGGGACCGGGTTCCGGACGGGAATCCGCGCTCCGGGCGCTCCAGGCTTCCGGGATGAGGATCACCACTATCCGGGATGTCACCCCCATTCCCCATAACGGCTGCCGTCCGCCCAAGAGAAGAAGGGTATAAGGAGGAATCGAGTGGCAAGAAATACCGATGCACAGTGCAGGATTTGTCGCCGGGATGGTCTGAAACTTTATCTCAAAGGCGAGCGTTGCTTCACCGAAAAATGCGCGGTGGACCGCCGCAACTTTCCGCCCGGACAGCACGGTCATTTTCGCGGCAAGCCCAGCGATTACGGAGTGCGGCTCCGGGAAAAGCAGAAGGTCAAGGACATTTACGGGATTATGGAGAGACAGTTCGAGCTTTATGTCACCAAGGCCGAGCGGATGAAAGGCATTACCGGATACAACCTCCTACTGGTGGTCGAGCAACGGCTTGATAATATAGCGTACCGGATGGGGTTCGCGACCAGCCGCAGCCAGGGAAGACAACTGGTCCGGCATCGCCACATCCTGGTCAACGGCCGCATTGTCAACATCCCCTCGTTCCAGGTCAAGATCGGGGATGTGGTCGAGCTGAAAGAGAAGAGCAGGAAGAATGAGCGGATCAAGCAAGCCCTGGCCGCAGTTGAAGCCCGCGGCGGCATTCCTCGTTGGTTGGATGTGAACCGCGATTTGTTCAAGGGAGTGGTCGCGGACCTGCCCAAACGCGAAGAGCTGACCATGCCGATCCAGGAACAGTTGATCGTTGAATTCTACTCACGATAATCCTTAAAACCAAAGGGGAGAAAAAATGCAGAGAAGCTGGAAAACTCTGATTAAACCTAAAAAATTGGAAGGCGATCTCGAATCCCTGACCGAAACCTACGGCCGTTTCACCGCGGAACCGCTTGAGCGCGGCTTCGGGATCACCCTCGGAAACGCCTTGCGCCGGGTCTTGCTCAGTTCCATCCCGGGCGCCGCGATTGTAGCCGTTAAAATTGACGGCGTGCTCCACGAGTTCTCTACCATCCCCGGCATAACCGAGGATGTGACCGAGTTGTTGCTCAACCTCAAAGGCGTGATCGTCAAATATCGCGGAGACCCCGTCAAGCAGTTCATCCTGGCCGCGGAAGGCCCGACCGAAGTCACCGCCAAGGACATCGTAACCGACGGCACGGTTGAAATCGTCAACCCGGATCATCACCTGGCCACCCTGGGAAAGAATACCGCCTTGAAAATGGAACTCTGGATCAAATCCGGAAGAGGATATGTCCCCTCCGAGCGCAACAAGGACAGGTCCTATCCGGTCGGGACCATCCCGATGGATTCCATCTTCTCCCCGGTGACCAAGGTCAATTTCAATGTCACCAACGCCCGGGTCGGACGGGTAACCGATTATGACCGGCTCACCCTGGAAATCTGGACCAACGGTGGAATCCAACCCGCAGAATCCGTCGGTATCGCCGGCAAAATTCTCAAAGACCAGCTCACCGTCTTCATCCCCTTTGAGGCCAAAGAGGTTTACTCCCCGATGGCGGAGGAGGATGAGGAATTGGTTAGGCCGGAACTTAACCCCAACCTCTACCGTTTGGTGGACGAACTGGAGTTGAGCGTCCGCGCCGCCAATTGCCTGCGCGGGATGGGCGTCCGCCTGATCGGAGACTTGGTCCAGAAATCAGAGCCCGAGCTGCTCAAGACCAAGAACTTCGGACGGAAATCATTGAACGAGATCAAGGAACTGCTCTCCACGATGGGACTCGCCCTCGGGATGAACCTGGAAAATTTCCCGGACCCCAAAATGGAAGAGAAACTTAAGAAGGGAGCTCCCAAAAAATGAGACACCGCAAGTCAGGAAAAAAACTCAGCCGGACCCGAGAGCATCGCAAGGCGATGTTTCGAAATATGGTCACCTCCTTATTGGAAAGAGGACGGATCGAAACCACCCTGGCCAAGGCCAAGGCCGTGAGACCGGTTGCGGAGAAAATCATCACCTTGGCTAAGCGCAATACCCTTCATTCCAAAAAAATGGTTTTTTCCTTTATCACCAAGGAATTTATCGTCCGGAAACTATTTGACAAAATCGCTCCGGAATTCAAGGACCGTCCCGGAGGATACACCCGGATCATCCGAACCCATACCCGCCGAGGGGACGCCGCGCAAATGGCGCTCTTGGAATTGGTTGGAAGCGAAATCGCGGTTTCGCCCGAGACCGGAGAAAAATCCGAAAAACCGGCCAAATCCGAAAAACCGGCCAAATCCGAAAAGAAGGAAAAAGCGCCTAAATCCCCGAAGAAGCCGAAAGCCGCGAAAGCAGAGAAGAAATAAGTCCTTCTTTTTGGGCGCGCCGCTTTCAATGTGCGAGCACCTTCTTGTGCTGAGCTTGCCGAAGCATATCGCAATACCTTTCTGCGGTGGCGACTTTA
>CAIYYW010000144.1 GCA_903930515.1 uncultured delta proteobacterium
GGGATGCCCGAGATATGTGGCGCGGCTGTTGGAAGAGGTGAAGGTCGGCCCCAGTCCGGAATGGATGCGGAAGCGCCTGGAGGCCTCGGGGGCGCGCGCGATAAATAATGTGGTGGATGTGACCAATTATGTGATGCTGGAGCTGGGACAGCCGCTCCACGCCTTTGATTTTGAACTGTTGCGCAAACAAAAAATCATTGTCCGCCGCGCCCGCGATGGGGAAACCTTTGTCACCCTGGACGGGACCGAGCGGAAACTCTCTCCGGAATGTCTCCTGATCTGCGACGGAGCAGGCCCGGTGGCGGTTGCCGGGATTATGGGCGGGGCCAATTCCGAGGTGAGGGACACTACCCGGAGCATCCTGATTGAGAGCGCGTTTTTCGACCCGAAGCTGATCCGGAAAGGGGCGCGATTTTTGGGCATGGCCACCGAGGCGAGCATCAGGTTTGAGCATCGGGTGGACCCGCTCGCCACCGACCGGGCGGCTGACCGGGCCGCGCAATTGATGCAGGAACTGGCCTTTGCCAAAGTCCTGAAAGGCCGGATTGACGCGCGCGAAAAACTGCTCCTGCCTTCCCCGATCCCGTTCCGGATCAACCAAGTTGGCCGTCATCTCGGCTTCCCGGTAGAGACCGGGCAGATGGTGAAATATTTTGAGGGCCTGGAATTCCAGGTTGAAAAAAAATCAAATGATGAACTTTCCATCACCCCCCCGGGGTTCCGGCCCGACCTGGAAAAAGAGATTGACCTGGTTGAAGAAATCGCCCGGCTTTACGGTTTTGAAAAAATACCCTCCGAGCTTCCCCCCTTCCGGATGCAGCCCCTTTTACGCTCGGCCAAGGAACAACTTCGGAAAAGACTCCGCAACCTCCTAAGCGACCTCGGCTTCTCCGAAATGATCTCCCTGAATTTCCAGAGCGAAAAGGATCCCGACCGGCTGAACCTGGCTCCGAACGATCCGAGAAGAGGCGCGGTCAGGATTATGAACCCGCTCGGGGAAAACTGGCGCTGTCTCAGGACCAGCCTGATCCCGGGACTGCTTTCAACCCTGGCCTTCAATTTATCCCGACAGCAGGAACTGGTCCGGATTTTTGAATGTAACAAAACCTTCTTCCCGCCCGAACCGGGAGGGGATTTGCTCGCGGAAAAGGAAATCGTCGCCGGACTGATCGCCTCCCGCGATCCCAAAACGCTCTGGGACCTGAAATGCCCGGGCACGGCCGGAGCAAAAGTGTCGGACGGAGGGTTCTACCAGGCCAGGCGCGCGGTAGAGGCGATCCTGGAGGAGTTGCGGTTTCCCGGAGCAAGAATTGAGCCTGCAGCCGATGTGCCCTACCTGCTGCCGGGGAAAACCGCCCGGATCATGATGGGAAAGGACCGGGCCGGGAATATCGGAGAGGTTGATCCGGCCGTGCTGAAGAGTTTTGAAATTGAAATCCCGGTCCTGGTCTTTGAACTGGAGTTCGATCTTCTGCTACAATATCAGAGGGAACTGGTTAAGGCGGAAATGCCTTCCCGCTTCCCGGCCTCTTACCGCGACATTTCTTTTTTAGTGGAGGAAGCGGTGAGTCATCAGGAGGTGAAGATTTTGATCAAGGGCCTGAAGAGCGAACTGATTTCCGGGGTTGAGTTGTTTGATATTTATCGCGGAGAAAAATTGACCGCGGGCAAAAAGAGTATGGCCTATCGGATCTGGTATCAGAGCCGGGAGCGGACTTTAACCGACGACGAGGTGAACGCGCTTCACGCAAAAGTGACGATGAAGCTCAAGGAAAAACTAGGGGCCGAGATTCGGTAAGCAAAAGGGGGAGGAGCAATGACCAAGGCGGAAATTATTGAGCGGGTTTACCAGACGCTCGGAGGCTCAAAGCAGGAATGCGCCCATTATGTGGAACTCACCTTTGACCTGATCAAGCAAGGGCTGGCCGGCGGGGAAAATGTCAAAATCAGCGGGTTCGGTAAATTCAACCTCCGGATTAAAAAAACCCGGCCCGGCCGGAACCCGCGCACCAAGCAGGAGATTATGATCAGCCCCCGCCGGGTGGTCACCTTCAAGGCCAGCCATGTGCTCCGCGACCGCGTGAACCAGGCCGGGGCATAAACTCGGACCGGGCCGGCCTTGAAAAAAGAGCAACCGCATATTCCTAAAATACCCGACAAGAAATATTTCAAGATCGGAGAAGTCGCCAAACTATCCAAGCTCCCCGAATACACCCTGCGCTACTGGGAAACCGAGTTTGAGGCGCTCCGCCCCGAGAAATCCAAAAAAGGCCAGCGGGTATATCAGAAGAAAGACCTGGAAATGGTCTTCCTGATCAAGCGTCTGCTCTATCAACAAAAATTCACCATCGCAGGCGCCCGAAAAGAACTGGCGGCCTCATCCAAAAAAGCCGACTCCAAAAAGGAAGAACAACTCGGCTTCGGCTTTGAACAAAACCTGCTTAAGGACAAGCTCAAAAAAACCTTGAAGGAACTCAAGGAGATTGAGAAACAACTCAGGGGCTGAAGCTTTTTTGGCTCCCCGACCAAAAACCCATTCAGGTCTTCGGGCGCTCTGGATACCTGCCGCTATTCATCAGGTTGCTGAGGTAATTTATGACATAGTTGAAAATCGGGCGGAAGTGGTGCTTGCAGATATACAGGAAATGCACATCCCGGGGAGTGATCACCAGAAATTTATTCTTCTGGATGGCGCGGATGATCTGGCCGGCCACTTTTTCCGGAGAAATCGCGTGCCGGGAAAACCTTTTCTTGATCTCCTGCACATCCTCCCGACTCATATCCAGTCCCAGGATTTCAACGGTATTTTTCAAAGGTGTTTCCACCGCGCCCGGGCAGACCACGGTCACGCCGATATGGTGCTGCTTAAGGTCAACCCGCAATACCTCGGACAATCTCACCAGTCCCGCCTTGGAGGCGCTGTAGGCCGAGTGCCAGGGCAGCCCGATCAGACCGGCCAGCGAGGCGACATTGACCAGGTGTCCCTTTTTAGCCCGGATCATTTCCGGGAGGAAACACTCAATGGCGTGGATCGGCCCCCAGAGATCAATATTGATGACCTTTTTCCAGTGCTCATGGGTCATATCCTCAACCAGCGCGAACAAGGCGATTCCCGCGATATTCATCAGGATCTCCAGCGGCCCGTAACTTTTATGAATTTCATCCGCAAAGGACTTGATCGCAGCGTAATCGGCCACATCCAAAACCCGGGTCAAGCAAACCTCCCCGCCACTTTTCCTGACCATCGCCGCGGTCTCTTCCAGGCCCTTCCCGTTGAGGTCGGTCAAAAACAACCGGCATCCCAGGTCAGCCATAACCAGGGCGGTTGACCGGCCGATCCCGCTCCCGGCGCCCGTGATGAAAACCTTGCTCCCTTTGGTTATTTCCATGCCTGCCTCCGGTTTAAAAAAAGTTCTTGACAAAGGTTAAACCATTCATTAGAATTGATTATATCAATTTAAGGAAAAGATGTCAAGCGCGGAACCCCGCGCGGCGGGAAGGAGATTGATGATGGAGGCCGACCATGGCTAACCTGCAAAAACACCAGCGGGTGGTGAACACCCTGGTCAACCAGATTTTTCTGGGCAAGCTGAAACCGGAGGCCAAGCTCCCGACCGAGAAGCAGCTTTCGGAGCGGATGAAGGTTGACCGGACCTCTCTCCGGCTAGGGCTGAAGCAGCTTGAGTCCATGAGGGTGCTCACGATCCGGCAGGGGGACGGGATCTATGTCAAGGATTACATCAAGAATGCGGGCCTGGATTTCCTGGGACTGCTGATGCAGCAGGAGGACGCGGGCAAATACCTGATTGAGGATGTGTATATCATGGACGAGATCTGGGAGTTCTGGATCATGTTTTTCCCGCTCGTGCTCCGGATGGCGATCGAGCGCGGCTCTACCCGCGACATCAAGTCCCTGGCCGACCTGATCACATTGCAGGAACAGCGCCTCGCAGACCGCAAGCGGGTGGTGGAGATCGGGATCCTCATCCAGGACCGGGTCGCGGAGATCGTGAACAACACCATCGTGCTCCTGCTTTTCAACTCCTGCCGGCCGCTCCGGAAACGGATCCTGGAAATCCAGGTCCACTCGATGGACAGGAACGGTTTGAAAGGTTTGATCGAGACCGAGAAATATATATTGAATGCGGCGATCAACGGCACGGACGCCGAGATCGCCCAGGGCCTGGAACAGGTGCGGCAAAACTACGAGTCCTACCGCAGGAAAATGCGGGAAACCATGAGCGGGCCGCTCCGGCAGGGCAGTGTTTCAAAAAACCGGCTGAGCCAGAGGCGGAAAAAAGATGCGGCTTGATCGCGCATCCGGGAGGGCGGCTATGAGGGTTTGGAAAAATCTGGGATTGATGGTTCTGGTCATGCTGGTTTTCGCCCGGGCCTGGGCCGCGGACCAGAGCGGCAAAGCCCTGACCGGCACCGTGCTCGACCGCCTCACCCCCGAACAGCGGAAAAAGCTTCTGGCCGGCGAGGAAGTTTACCAGCCGCCTCTGAAGGTCGAGTCCCAAGCAGGCGGTCAACCAAATTTAACTGCGGCGGCCATGATCATTATCGCCGCCCCGGTCGAGCAGTGTTTCAAAATGTTCTGCGATTTTGACCGGCAATACCTCTATTTCCCGGCGATTACCAACAGCAAGGCGCTCAACCGCTCTGAAAACCGCGTGGTGATTTACAAAGAACTCGACTACCGGGTGGCGGTCTTCAGATACACCCATATCCTGACCATAGACCCCGCGCGGCGCCGGGTGGATTTTGTCACCGACCCGACCGGGGTCAATGACATAAAGTTTTCCCAGGGATTTTTTCAGTTTGAAAAAATAGATGATACCAGGGCCCTGTTCACCTATGGGCTGGTCAAACTCGACCCGGGAATAAAAATCCCCGAGTTCATCCAGGAATATATGACCTCGCGCGACCTGCCCAAAATGGCGATCAATCTCAAAAAATATATAGAATCCGGAGGGAAATGGAAAAAGTAAACGCCCGGATTTTAAGTCCGCGGAACTTGTTCAGCGATCTTAAGGAGGAGGGAGAGAATGGTTAAGGGGAAAACATTTTTTATCTTGGCGAGCCTGTTAATAATTTCCATCGCGCAAACCGCCCGGGCCCAGGATTCATGCTCCGAGCCGGCGCCAACCGGTTCCGGCCTGGTCCGCGGAACGAGCGAAAGCGAAACCGCGACCTGCGTCTGGCGCGGGATCCCTTATGCCGCGGCGCCGGTGGGAGAGTTACGGTGGAAGGCTCCGCAGCCCGCCCCGCAATGGTCCGGGGTGAGAGATACGGTTGTCTTCGGGAACCGCTGCATGCAGAAAGGCCTTTTGCCCGGAAGCCAGGGGCCTCGGGCGATCTCGGAGGACTGTTTATTTCTCAATATCTGGCGGCCCCGGGAAAAGAGCGGCAAATTACCCGTGATGGTGTGGGTCCATGGCGGCGGTTATATTACCGGCGGAGGCGATGAGCAAGTGTATTGGGGAGACCGGCTGGCGGAGAAGGGCGGCCTGGTGGTGGTAAGCATAAACTATCGTTTGAATATTTTCGGGTTTATGGCCGGCCCGGCCCTGCGGGACGAAGACCCTCATCATTCCACCGGCGGATACGGGACCCTGGACCAGGTTTTTGCCCTGAGATGGGTGCGGGACAACATCGCCAACTTCGGGGGAGACCCCGGGAAGGTGACCATTTTCGGAGAGTCCGCGGGCGGCTGGTCCATATGCACGCTCCTGGCCACGCCCCTGGCAAAAGGGCTGTTCAACCGCGTTATTATGGAAAGCGGCGCCTGCGAGGCGAGCCGCGATCCGGATGCGGCATATGAGATCGCCAAAAAATCCTTCTCGGCCCTGAATTGTGATTTCAACGACCTCGCGTGTATGCGCAAAATGCCCGCGACAACGGTCCTCGCCAAAGGCTCGGGGGCGTTGCTCGGGGGCTTTGATTATGTGCCGGTTCAGGACGGCTATGTTTTGAAGGCAACGCCTTTGGAAATGATCAAATCCGGCGACTTCAACCGGGCTTCGGTGATGGCCGGGACCAATTTGGACGAGTTCGCCGGAGCGACCAAGCTGGTCCCGAAATATTATTACACCCTGCCGCAGGACTATGAGCGGAAACTGGGCAAGGCTTTCGAAACCACCCCGGAGCAAGCGGCAAAACTGGTCCTGCTTTACCCGCTTGCTGAATTTAACAACCGGCCGGTGCTGGCTTACGGCCGGATGTTTGCCGCGGACGCGGCCTTGCTTTGCCCCACCTACCGGGCCGTCACCAGTCTGGCGGGGCAGAACGGGACCGCCTACCTCTACCGTTTTGATTATGACGATCTGACATACAGCAAGGCCATCGGCGTGTTCCACTGCGCGGAGATCCCGTTCGTTTTCAACAACCTGGACCGCGGTTCCTTGAAGATGCTCTACCCAAATAAAAACCTGGACCAGGCGCGCGCGCTCTCCCAAGTCATTCAGGGGTACTGGATCAACTTCGCGAAAACCGGAGACCCCAACGGACCCGGTCTGCCGGCCTGGGCGGTTTTCCAAGCCCAAAACCAGACCGTACAGGTCCTGGATACCCAAGTCAGGAGCGAGCCCGTCTCCTTTTCCGGGCGATGCGAATTCTGGGAGACCTACCCAACGGCGTACCTGGAACTAATGAATGGGCTGGTGGATTCCCTTCCGGGTTCCGGACTTGCCCGGCCTTCAGGGTTGCGGCAGGAGCGGAAGCCTGGAAAAGAAACCTGCAAGAGCAAGGGGGATTGAAATGGCGGAAGAAACCAAAGCGAGCGTGGAAAAGGAAACCAAAATCAAGCCGCCGGATTCCGGCGCGGAATTCAATGAGGTGGAAGACCTGATTTACCGCCGGAGGAGCGCGCGTTTCTACAAGAAGCAACAGGTGCCGGAGTACCTGGTCCGGCGTCTGCTTGAAACCGCGCGGTTTGCGCCGTCATCCGGCAACGCCCAGCCCTGGAAATTCATCGTGGTCCAGGACCGGAAGATGATTGAGGAGATGACCCGCGATGTGGTCGCCTTCTGCAAACTGGCCTGCCGGTTCATTGACTACCTGGACGGATGGAACCCGCTGAAAGAATGGACCGCCAAGCTGATGCAGCGGCTGATGAACAATTTGCTCCACCCGATTCCGTTCGCGGCCCTCAAGCTGATTGCGGAGGAAAAACTGGGATTATGGCACGGGGCGCCGACCGTAATCATCATGCTCACGGACAAACGCTGCCCCGGAGACCCCGCGGTGGATGTGGGCATTGCCGGGGAGAACCTGGTGCTCGCGGCGCACAGCTACGGACTGGGCACCTGCTGGGTGAGTTTCTGCACGCCCCTGAAGATGATGCCCAAATGGAGGAAACGGCTCGGGATCAGGTATCCCTACAAATTGGTGACCTCAATCGCGTTGGGTTACCCGAGGGGCGTCCCGGACGGTTATGTGACCCGGGAGACCAGCGCAATTGACTGGTTCGCGGAAGACGGAACCTTTAAAGTGGTATATTGAAAGGAGATCAAATGCCCGAACATTTGAGAATTAGAGACCGGCTGAGGATTGAGAGCTTTAAAAAGCTCGGCCAAGATGTCACCCTGGGCGCGGTGGAGATAGACCCGGCCAAATGCACCGGATGCGGCTTGTGCGTAAAAGCATGCGCCGCCGGGACGATAGAGTTGGTGGGCAAGAAAGCCCGGATGAGGACGGTTTTTCCCATTTGCCATTCCTGCGCGGACTGCGTGGCCATCTGCGCCCAGAATGCGATCCAGATGAAACAGTTCCTGGAGTTGAAAAAATATTTCCGCTACCTGGACCGCGGAAAGCCCGAGCCGCCCAGGAGGTTTTAAAGTGAAACATTCTTACCAAAGAGCGGGGAGATAAAAATGAGGGATGTTTATGTAATAGGGGCGCACACGATCAAGTTCGGAAAGCATCTGGAAAAGGGCATCAAGGAGCTTACGGCTATGACCGTGGAAGGGGTGCTCAAGGACGCGGGGATAGACCGGAAGCAGATCCAGTCGGCCTGGTTCTCCAACTCGGGGTGGGGAATGAGGAATTTCCAGCATTGCATCCGGGGGGAGGTGGCGCTCCGTCCGCTGGGGATTGACGCCATCCCGATTACCAATGTTGAGAACGCATGCGCCGGCGGGTCAACCGCTTTTCACGGCGCCTGGAAGGATGTGTCCCTGGGCATCTCGGAGATCTCGCTCGCGGTCGGCGCGGAGAAGGTTTACGCCCCGAACAAATATCTGATGTTCGCGGGATTTATGTCGGGAATGGATGTGGAGCTGATCGGCGAGATGATGAAGCAGGCCGCTCAAATGCCGCGGGTCAAGATTGAGGTTCCGAGGGAGCAGATGGAAGCCGCGAAGAAAACCAAAAAGGCCGGAAAGCCCAAGAGCCTGCGCGACCGGGTCCAGGATTACTGGTATATGTTCGCGACCTATGTGGCGCTCGGCGAGAGCATCGGCTATGACACCTTGAAGCTGCTGCGCGAAACCAGCAAAGGCGGGGGAGCGGGCGGGAGCGACCGGTCCGCGTTTATGGATGTCTATGCCTATGCCGCGCGAATGCATATGAAAAAATACGGCAGCACCCAGCGCCAGATCGCGGTGATCGCGTCCAAGAGCCACTGGCATTCTACCATGAACCCGAACGCGCAATACAATTTTGACTTGACCATTGACGAGGTGCTCAAGGACCGGGTGGTGTCCTTCCCGCTGACCCGCAGTATGTGCGCGCCCATCGGGGACGGCTCCGCCTCGGTCATCCTGGCTTCCGAAGAAATGGTCAAGCGCCTGGGAGGATCTTCGCGCGCGATCAAGGTGAGGGCTTCGGTGCAGGTTTCCGGCAGGACCCGCGGCGAGGACGATCCGGATATCGCGGAGCGGGCGTCCCAAATTGCATATCAGAGATCGGGTCTGGGGCCCAAGGATATTGATTTTGCCGAGGTCCACGATGCCACCGCATTCGGAGAGTTACATCAGACCGAGGCGCTGGGATTTTTTCCGGCCGGAGAAGGCGGCGTTTATGCCGAGAAAGGCGAGACCAGGGTTGGCGGAAAGAAACCGGTCAATCCCTCGGGCGGTCTGCTCTCGCGCGGTCATCCGATCGGGGCTTCGGGCCTGGCCCAGATCCACGAGCTGGTGACCCAGCTCCGGGGAGAGGCCGGCAAACGGCAGGTGCAGGGAGCGAGAATCGCGATGGCCGAGAACGGCGGCGGGGTGATCGGTCTTGAGGAAGCCGCGATGTGCATACATATTTTGGAAAAAGTCTAAATTGTGCGCAGACAAGGGTGTCTGCGCCACGAATCGCGACTAAAGTCGCTCGCACATTGGGAGGAAGGAGAAAGGAAAAATGCAACAGATAGATTTTGACCAGGAAAACCTCTTTGCCTTTGATGAAGGATTTTTCAGCCTGATGTATCTGCACGGGTTCAACCAGAGACTGGTCAACGATGTCAAAAAGGCGATTGAGAAGAAC
>CAIYYW010000145.1 GCA_903930515.1 uncultured delta proteobacterium
CTGATATATGACCTCTAAGCTTATCGACTTGTGAGCAAAGATCTTTTAATTCATCATCTCCTCTTACAGAAGCATTTGCTTTTAATATTGACTTAAGTTGCCTTTTGTTATTCTCGAAAATGTCGCCAATTTCGCTGGTAAACTTTCTTATCTTAGCTATTTCAGATTCATTGACACCGGCTCTCGCTAATATTTCCTCTCTAATGCTTTCTTCAGCATATTCGAGCCATTCACCTATTGTAATATTACTAATTTCCCCAGGAGGCCATTCCACATCAAAATATTCCCCAGGTTTTTTAGGCTTAAATTTATCTGTATATACTCTTGAATGATAACCTATCCATGAGCCGGACCAAGCCTTGCCAAATTCATTGCTGGCATTTATAAGCTTTTTGACAGCAGGAGTTATCGATTTTGAGGTAAATAAAGATGCAGCCTCTCTGCAGGTTTCGGCAATTTTTAATAAATCTTTTATTATATCGTTCACTTGGAGACCATTAACAAGACTATTTGAGTCAGCCTCAGACATCCTCCTTCGCTCATCGCCGTTTCGGCAAGCTCAAACCTGCGGCGGACAAGCTTGACATTTCCTGCAGATTTTTCGGTGGCTAGCCACCCCTCTTTTATCATTCTCCCCCCTATTCAGTTCTGAGCCTCAAACTCCGGCTTTTAAATTTACAGCCTCAGGCTGATCCGATTAAACCCTAAAATCAGCCTGGCATCACTTTTATCATATCCCAGCACCGTTGTCAAATCCGGAACAGTGGGCAGTGGATAGTGGTCAGTGGTCTGAAGACAGTAGCCAGCATCCAGTAGCCAGGGGTGAATTCCGAACCCCGAATTCCGAACCCCGAATCCCAAACCCCGAATACCGAATTCTCTGTGCCCTCTGTGTTCTCTGTGGTAAAAAATACTTTTATTTTCTTTGCGTCCTTCCGCCTTCGCCGACTGAAGGTTCGAACCTGGAGGGGCTACGGCGGACAAGTTGCGGTGAAGATGGATTTATGCCGGACAAGAGTGTCCGGCCCCCTAGAAGAGTGTCTGCGCCCCGCTTTCAGCCTACTCCTTCAACCACTTCCCCAAATCCGGGCTTAACAATTCTTTCATTTCCGGCGTATCCATATTTTCTTTGGTCACCAGATATACCCCGGTGTCAATCCTCTTTTCCACCGGCTTTCCGTCCAGATGGGCGACCATAGTTTTCACTCCCAGGTATCCCATCAGCATCGGGTTCTGAAGGATCAGCGCGTCAATCTCGTTGCTGCGGAGGGCGTGCACCAGCTTGTCCGTGCTGTCAAAGCCGACAAAGCGAACCTTACCCGCGGAGCCTTCTTCCTGAAGCGCCCGGAGCATCCCGAAGGTAGTTGACAGGTTCGGGCAGAAAATTCCGTCAATGGAAAGCGATCCGTCCGGTTTTTTCAAACTTTCCAGCAGGTTCTCGCCGGCCTGGAAGGAGGTCTCGGTGGTCACCCCTCCGTATTGGTTGCTGCTCGCAACGGTCATCCCGGGAAATTTCTTGATCGCGTCCAGGAATCCGCGCTCGCGCTCGGCTGTGCTGGCCGAGCCTTCGCTATAGCGGAGCAGGATCACCTTTCCCTTTTCTCCCAGCAACCTGGCCAGATGCTCTCCGCCGAGGAGTCCGCCCTGATAATTGTCGGTTGCCACGAACGAGACATAATCCTCGCTCTTCAATCCCGAATCAATGATCACCACCGGGATCCCGGACCGGACCGCATTGGTCACCGGAGACCGCAGCGCCGTGTCGTCCAGGGGCGCCAGCACTATCCCGGCCACATCCCGGCTGATGAAATCCTCAACCACCTTGATCTGGGCCTCGCGGTCGTTCTCCTTGAGCGGCCCCTTCCAGATCACCTCCACCCCCAACTCTTCGCCCGCCTTGTTCGCGCCCGCATGAATGGATTTCCAGAACTCGTGGGTGGTCCCCTTGGGGATCACCGCGATCACCCGTGGTCCGGGTTTGGGTTCCTCACCCGGGCGCTTGCACCCGGCAAAAACAGCCACCCCCAACAGGATCGCCATTGAAACCATCCCCTTCTTCATCTTGTCCTCCTGAAAAAGATTTATATACCCGGCGGGCGCATAAAGTCAATCAAGGGTTGGGGTCTGGAGTTTTTTCAGCAGATATGGTAGATATATGGATAAAGGATGGAAAATTGAGTCAGATTACCAGCGAGATTTGGACCCGCGAAAAGGATGACTTGATGGAGATGAAAATGGAGTTGCGGGAGGTGTTGGTGACGCGTCGGATGCCGGAGGCGGGGATGGATTTGCTCGGCCGGGAATGTAAAATCCGGCTGTGGGATGAAGAGCGGCCGATTCCGCGCAATAATTTATTGGAGCTGGCCAAGGGGGTTGCCGGGATCGCCTGTATGCTCACGGACCGGATAGACCGGGTGGTGATGGACTCCGCGGGAGCGGGCTTGAAGGCGATCGCGGTAATGGCGGTCGGGTTTGATAATATTGAACTTGCGGAGGCCACCCGCCGGGGCATCCTGGTCGGGAACACCCCGGGCATACTTACCGAGGCCACGGCCGATCTGACCTGGGCCTTGATCCTATCGCTGGGCCGGAGGATTGTGGAGGGGGACCGGATGGTGCGTCAGGGAAAATTCAACGGCTGGGCGCCCACCCTGCTCCTGGGCGCGGACTTTTCCGGAAAAACCATCGGGATCGTCGGCATCGGAAGGATCGGGTTCGCGGTGGCCAAACGCGCCGCCGGGTTCGGGATGAAGGTCCTATATTACGACCCGCGTCCCCTGCCCGCGGAGCGGGAAAAGGAAATTTCCGCAAAAGCGGTTTTGCTGCCGGAGTTGCTGAGGGAATCCGACTTTATCTGCCTGCATTGCCCGCTGATCAAGGAGACCTTTCATCTGATCGGCGAGCGGGAATTGGGATGGATGAAAGAAAGCGCCTACCTGATCAATGTCTCAAGAGGGCCGGTGGTGGACGAGCCGGCCTTGGTCAGGGCGCTCCAAGAGGAGCGGATCGCGGGAGCGGCTTTGGATGTGTATGAGAAAGAGCCGGAACTTTCAGCCGGACTTGTTGATCGGCCAAATGTCATACTCGCCCCGCACCTGGGCAGCGCCTCCATTGAAACCAGGAGCAAAATGTCCGTTATGACCGCGATGAATTTACTCGCCGGAATGCGCGGGGAACTCCCCCCCTATTGCGTCAACCCCGAAGCCCGGAAATTATTCCCCCGGCCCTCTAATTCCTGATCCCGGGTCCGCGGAATAAAAATCAGGCGCGGTTTTTGGGCGGGACCCAAGGCTGCTGAGCGTGTCGTTCAAGCGGACAGCGCGCCTGCCATCTGGTATAATCGTCTTGCAGGGAACGGGGATTGGGATCGGGGAATAATGGAGGAGGGTTAAGAAGATGGTTTTGGATCCGAACAATCAGGGATTGATGGATGAATTGAAGGGGAAGTATCCGGACAAGTTCATTCCGGAGCCTCGGATTTTCAGCAAGATCCATCCGGGGGACCATATCTTTATCGGCACGGCCTGCGGCGAGCCGCAACATTTGGTTTCGGCCTTGATCGCCTATGTCCAGGCCAACCCCAAGGCCTTTTTTGACGCGGAGCTGTTGCAGGTCTGGAACCTGGGACTGGCGCCTTACAGCGACGAGAAGTTTAAGAGCAATTTCCGGCACAACTCCTTTTTCATCGGCAACAATATCCGGGAGGCGGTGAACCGGGGGATGGCCGATTACACCCCGGTCTCGCTCTCTCGGTTGCCGGAATTATTTTCCAAGGGAATGGTCCCGGTAGATGTGGCCTTGATCCAGGTGTCTCCCCCGGACCGGCTCGGCTATTTCAGCCTGGGGATCAATGTGGACATTGTGAAGGCCGCGACCGAGAAGGCGAAAATGATCATCGCCCAAGTCAATGTCAATATGCCTCGCATCCAGGGGGACGGCTTCATCCATATTGACCAGGTGGATTTCCTGGTCCCGTTTGACGAGCCGCTCCTGGAGTTCAATCCCCCCACCGACAGCGAAACGGTCCAGCGGATCGGCAAGTATGTGGCGCGCCTGATCCAGGATGGGGACACGCTCCAGGTCGGTTACGGCTCCATCCCCAACGCGGTGCTGGCCAACCTTTCCGGGAAAAAGCATCTGGGGGTTCATACCGAAATGCTCTCGGACGGGATCGTGGACTTGATGAAGAAGGGCGTGATTGATAATTCCAGGAAGACCATCAACCGCGGCAAATGCGTGGCGTCTTTCTGTATGGGGGTCCGGGACACCTATCAATACCTCAACGATCATCCCGCGGTGGAATTCCGGGCCATTGACTACACCAACCATCCCCTGATCATCTCCCAGCACCGGAATATGACCGCGATCAATTCCGCGCTGGAAATAGACCTCACCGGACAGGCCTCGGCCGA
>CAIYYW010000146.1 GCA_903930515.1 uncultured delta proteobacterium
CTATATTACTTACTTGATGGGCTATCCTGAGCAATCTTCTTCAGCAGATCCGCCCGGCTGATCTTCAAATTCAATTTTCCCGGCGACCCCGGGCATTGCTTTTGTTTGGGGGTCAAATCCCAGGGGTTTTTTCCGGAAGAGATAATTGCCGGCCTCTGCGGTAAAAATTCAACTGAATTATATTTATCCGGGTTGAATAAAAGGCCGGAATTGAACAGAATATCCCTAAGGCAAATGAAGGTGATGTCAAAAGAAGAGATGCTGAAGCGGAGTCAGGCCCGACTGGAGTATCAGGAGTTGCTCAAGTTTCTGGCCGGGCACTGCAAGAGCGATCCGGGGAGGGCGCGGGCGCTTGGTTTGGAGCCGGCTTTTGTCCTGGAAACAATTCAAAAGGATTTGGGCCTGCTTTCCGAGATGATCGCCCTGTTCAATCTCGGACTTAACCCGCCGCCGGGATATTTTTCGGATTTGGGTCCGAGCCTTGAAAATGCGGGGATCGGTTCTGTGCTCTCCACCAAAGAGTTGCTGGAGATATTGAGATTCCTGGACCAGGCTGAGCAGGGCCGGAATTTTTTTAAGAGCCGCCCGGAAAAATTTTCCGGCCTGGCGGAACTGGCGGGTCGGATTCAAGATTTCTCCGGCCTGAAAAACAAGCTGGACCGGACCATTGACGAGCACGGCGAGATCAAGGACTCGGCGAGCGCCGCGCTTTCCGGGCTTAGGCGCGAGTTCTTGGGCTTGCGCGGCCAGATCCAGAAAAAGCTGGACCGGATGCTGAGTGCGAGCGAGATGGCGCCTTCGATCCAGGACCATTTTTACACGGAGCGGGAGGGACGGTTCGTGATTCCGGTCAAGAGCGCGGACCAGGCCGTGGTCTCGGGGATTGTGCACGACAGCTCCGCGAGCGGGGCCACCGTTTTTATTGAGCCGATGGAAATGATCCCGCTCAATAACCGGCTGCGGATATTGGAGCGCGAGATTGAGGCGGAGATTCAAAAAATCCTGGCGGACCTTACCGGGCAAGTCGCGGAGGCGAAAGATCAGCTCCTGATCGGCCTGGACAGTCTGTCGGAACTGGATTTGATCCAGGCCAAGGCGCAACTGTCCCAACAGCTTTCCGGGTCCATCCCGCAGATAAAACCAGGCGCCCTGCTCAAGCTCTTGCGGGCGCGGCATCCGCTCCTGATGCTCAAGGGCAGAAAGACCGTCCCCAACGACCTGACGCTGGATCCCGAGATCAAGGCGCTGGTGATTTCCGGGCCGAACACCGGGGGCAAAACCGTGCTTTTGAAAATGGCGGGCCTGCTCAGCCTGATGCTGCGGGCGGGAATGGCGATCCCGGCGCATCCGGACTCGGAGCTGGGATTGTTCCCGGAGATTTACGCCGAGATCGGAGACGAGCAGAGTTTGTCCCAGGACCTGTCCAGCTATTCCGCGCATCTTTTGGACCTGATCGCGTTCCTCAATTACGCCGGGAAGGCGTCGCTGATTTTGGTGGACGAAATTTTCGGCTCAACCGATCCGGAGGAAGGGTGCGCGCTGGCGATCTCGGTTTTGAAGGAATTCCAGAAGCGGGACTGCCTGACCATCGTGACCACGCATCTCTCCCGGCTCAAGGCGTTTGCGGAAAACGAGGCCGGGTTCAATAACGCCAGTTTTGAATTTGATCCGGAGCAGCTCACCCCGACCTATCATCTCCGGATCGGACTGCCCGGCCCGAGCTACGGGATCGCCACGGCGAAGAAGCTGGGCTTGAAGCCGGAGATGGTTGCGCTGGCGGAGCAGATGCTGGAGCCGGAGTCCAGGCGGATTATGGAGCTGGTGAATCAACTGGACCGGAAGCAGACCGAATTGGACCAGCGATTGCGGAAGCTGGCCGAGGAAGAACTGGAAACGCAAAACCGGGCGAAAGAGCTTGATGAAAAAGGACGGCAGCTTTTGGAAAAGGAAAAGGAGTTGAAGCGCGAACTCAGGAAGGCATTGGAATCGGAATTGCGGGCGGCCAAGGTCCAGCTCAACCGGATCTTGGAGGAGGCGAAAGCGAGTCCGAGGCGGGAGAAAATTCTAAGCGCGGAAAAAGAGGTCTCGCTGGTCCGGGAAAAGATGGATGAGAAATATCCGGTGGAGGACCAGGGGGTTGAGATCAAGTCGGAAGAATGGCAGGTTGGGGATCTGGCTTGGGTAAAAAAACTGAAGACGGCCGCGGAGGTGATTGATCTGGACCGGGCCTTGAAGGAAGCGACCTTGGCGATCGGGTCCATCCGGCTTAATGAAGAATTTTCGGGTTTGAGACGGATCAAGGAGAGGATGGATTTTGCGGTTCGGCCGGAGCGCAGGGTTGAACCGGAGCCGGAAGACGCGGCGTATCTGTCGCCCTCTCCGACCAATACTTTAGATTTGCGGGGGAAGCGCGCGGATGAAGCGGAGATTGAGTTGATCAACCACCTTGACCAGGCGGCTCGCGAGGGCAAGCCCGCGGTTTATATTATTCACGGACACGGCACGGGCGTGTTGAAAAAATTGGTGCGGGAATATCTGGCGGGATCGGTTTATGTGAAATCGTTCCGGGCCGGGGAGCGCAACGAGGGCGGGGACGGAATCACGCTCGCATTTTTGGAAAGGATGCGGGCGGGTTAGTTGTGCGCGGGCAATTTAAATTATGCGCAGACAAGGGTGTCTGCGCCGCGGGGAGTGCGCTGATGAAAAGAATATTTTTGACGGCGATAGCGTTTTTGCTGGCGGGCCAGGTCTCGGCGAAAGAGTTGGGCCGGATTAAGGTCCTCACTTACAATGTGTTCGGGGTGATGGTTGCGCCGGCTCGGAAGGCTCGGATGGAAAAGATCGGGGAGGAGATCGGGAAGCTAAACCCGGATGTAATCGGGTTCCAGGAGGCGTTCGCGGAAAGGCATAAGCAGGAGATCCTGGCGGGATTGGAAAAATCCGGCTGGGGCAAGCCTTACCAGTTTTATCAAAAGAAATGGTATGGGCCGGGCGCTTGGATCGTGAGCAAGTATCCGCTGGAAGATGCGCAAATGCATTGCTATCCGGTGAACGGAACCGCGCTGGATTCTGATTACTACGCGAAAAAGGGGATGGCCTACGCGCGGGTCCAGACCCCGTTCGGGCCGCTGGATTTTTTCACCACCCACCTGATCGCCCGCTACACCGATTTGTATGACCGGGAGGGGAAGCTCCGGGAAAACGACTGGATCAAAAACGACCGGCTCCTGCAGGCCGAGCAGGCGGCCTGGTTGATCCAGAATTCCAATTCCAAATCCGGGACCCGGAGCCTGGTCGCGGTGGGCGATTTCAACTCGCCGCCGCTTCTGCTGGAGTATAAATTGTTCAAGGATCTTTCCGGCCTGAACAATGTCGCGGATGAAACGCCGATCCTGAATTGCTCCGCTCAAAATGAGGATTGCCGGCTGGACCAGCGGATTGACCATATTTTTTATCAGAACTATCCGGGCCCAAGCGGGTTTTACCTTCAGCCGGTGAAGACCGAGCTGGTCCTTGATCAGCCGGTTTCCACCCGGAGAGGCCGAATCAAGTTGAGCGACCATAACGGCCTCCTGACCGAGTTCGCGGTCCTGGGAGATGATGATCCGGGGGCGAAAATATCCGACCGGAGCCGGGCGGAGGTCTCGCTGACGGCTCAGGCGGCGGCGGGAAATTTTTCCGGGCTGAAGGCTCAGTTGGACCGGGGAGACGGTCTGCTCAAGGATCCGGCCTGGAAAATTTTCGCGGTGAAAAATCTGGATCAATTCAACCGGGAGGGGAACCGGACCAACCGGGCGACTATTCTCCTGGCCAAGGTTTTGACCGCAACTCAGCCGGTCGCGCTGTCTTCTTCGGAGGTCGCTCAAATCAGGGAATTGCTTCCGCCCTAGGATTTGAGCATCGCCCGGATCGCTTCGGCGGCCTCGGCGGAGGCGTCTTTTTCTCCGAGCTTTTCGCGGATCCGGCTCAACTCGGATTTCATTTGGACGCGCAGTTGCGGTGCCGCGATCAATTTTTCCAGCTCCAGATAAATCCGCTCCGGGTTCACTTGAGACATAATCAATTCGGGCGCGATTTTCTTTTCCGCGATTAGGTTGGGCAGTCCGACAAAATCGGTATGCACGAACCACCGGGCCATCCAGTAATTGAAGGTTGCGCTCCGGGCCAGGATTACCATCGGGAGCCCGGCCAGGCCGGCCTCCAGGGTGGCGGTTCCAGACCCGATCAGGCCCAAATCTCCGGCAAAAAGGAGGTCATAGGTCCTTCCGGAAACCAATTCCATTTGGGCGTCGCTTTGGTCCAGATATGACCGCGCCAACTCCTCTTTGAGGGTGGGCGCGAGCGGCATGATCACCCGGAGCGGGAATAGCTTTTGCAGATTGGCGATGGCGCAAAGGGAGGGGGGGAGATAATGCTTCAACTCTTCTTTCCGGCTGCCGGGCATAAACACCAGCAACAATTCCTCCGGCTTGATCCCGAACCCGGCCCGGAGTTGGTCGCGGCTTTGGTCGGAGCGCACCCTCCGGATCAGGGGATGTCCCACAAAGGTCACCGGCACTTGCGCCTGCTGATAAACCTTTTCTTCAAAGGGAAAAATCACCAGCATCCGATCCATATATTTCCTGATGGTATTGACCCGGCCGCTCCTCCAGGCCCAGACCTGGGGGCTGATGTAGTAAATGATTTTCTGATCCGGATGTTTGGTTTTGATCTTTTTCGCCAGGCGCAGGTTGAAGTCGGGCAGGTCCAGCAACACCACCAGGTCGGGTTTTTCCGTGGAGATGCTTTGGCAGAGCCGGTCACAGGCGGCCAGGAAAAACCTCAACTTGGGAATCACTTCCAGAATCCCCACCACGCCCATCCTGGAAAAATCAAACCAAAGCTCGGCGCCGGCTTTGACCAGATTCTCCCCGCCCACTCCGTAGAATTGGATTTCCGGCTCAAGCGCTTTCAGCTTTTCCACCAGGGCCGCGGCGTGAAGGTCCGCGGAAGCCTCCCCGGCCACGATCATAATTTTTTTCCGCATTGCTTTCAGAAGGGAGGTCCGGCCAGGAGCCATCTGCCGTTGATCAATTTCCAGGTCTGGATCAACTCTTCCTCGCGTGGGTTCACCGAGGGAGACAGGTAGAACGACCGCCTGATCTTGACCTGGGCCAGGTATCCGCCCTGGGAAATGTTCGCGCCAATGATGGTATGTTCCAGGATGTTGAAAATAGTGGAATTGTCCTTGACAAAGGAGTCGAATTGCGCCAGCGCCTCGGGCGCCATCAAAGCCCGGGCGGAATCAAAATCCTTCCAGCGCAAGGCATCCTGGTATCGGTCCGCGGCTTCCTCGGGCGGCTGATACCCGAGCTTGAGATGAGGGGCGTTGGAACAAGCGCCGCAAGCAAAGATCAGAATGGCCGCCAAGAAAAAAACCGAGCCGCATTTTTTCATCGTTTTATACCTCCCGCTTGACTGAACCTAATTTAGCGGGATGCGCGAAAAGAATCAAGCCGCGCCGCTTCAATTCCGAAAATTGACATTGCCGTTTAAAACCCTTAATTTAGATGGGAATTGAAACAGGATTACAAAAAATTATGGGGATTTTTCGCCGCGTTCGCGCTCGCGGCCCTGGCATATCTTCCGGCGCTTAAGGGCAATTTCCATTTTGACGATTTCCACCATATCGTTGACAACCCGGCGGTAAAGAATTTCCCGGGCTGGTGGTATTTTTTCGGACACCCGGAGGGCTTTTCGGTTTTCGGCAAATCCACTTTGTACCGGCCGCTGACGCTCCTGAGCTTCGCTCTGAATTACCGGCTGGCCGGGAAAGACCCGGGCTTATGGCTGATCGTAAACCTCCTGCTCCATTCTCTCAATGCCGGTTTGGTTTTCCTGCTCCTGAAAAAATGGACGGATAAGTTCCGGCCGGCATTAATCGGGGGAATCCTTTTCGCGGTGATGCCGATCCTGAGTCAGCCGGTGAATTACCTTTCCAACCGAGCCACTTTGCTGGCCGCGGTATTTGTCATCCTCGGCCTGCTGCTGGACCGGCCGGGGCCGGAGCCGGCGGGCTGGAAAAGGCATCTCCGACTGGTCCTGACCTTGGTTTGCTTCTGGCTCGCGCTATTATCCAAGGAGCTGGCCGCGGTGTTCCCGGCGCTGGTTTTGATTTCGGATCTGTTCCTGAGACGGCGCAAGCTTGACCGGGAAAGAATTTTTTCCCACATCCTGTTCTGGCTCAGCCTGGGCATTTTATTCCTGCTGCGATTTAAGTTGTTCGGGACGGTCGGGTCCAATTTCTACCCGCGCGGCTTTCAGGAAAACGCCCTGATCCAGGCCAAGGCGGTTTTTTTATACCTGGCAATGATCCTCTGGCCGATCCATCTGTCCATTTTGCCGGAAATGAATTGGATTCCGGCCCAACTGATTTTCTCGGCTGCGGTTATCGCCCTGCTCAGCGGCCTGGCTTTGATCTACCGGAAGAAATACGCTCTTTTGGCCTTTGGATGGTTCTGGTTCCTGCTCGCGCTTTTGCCCGGCAGTTTGATGCCGCTCAATGTTTTAGTGAACGAGGAGCGGGTATATCTGCCGGCGCTGGGGGTGATCCTGGCTCTGGCCTGGCTGATGGAGGGCGCGGTTATTGCCGCGGGCCGTCGGTGGTATTTAATTTTGGGATTAATTTTATTGTGCAACCTGGCGTTGTTGGAGAAGAGGATCCCGGACTGGAGGGATGAGAAAAGTCTGTGGCGGGAGGCGATCCGGACCTCTCCGCGCCTGAGCGCAAGCTATGTCAATTACGCGAATGTTTTCAGCAAGGCCCATCAATACGACCGGGCAATAAAATATTACCAGATGGCCCTGGCCTGCGATCCCGATAATCCGCAGGCGTTCTCGGGCTTGTGCCGGATTTATCTGCAAGGCCAAAAACCGGAGCTGCTCAAGGAATTATCCTTGAGATACAAGGAGGTGTCTTTCCAGCCATATCAAAAGGCGGAAGCGTTGTCCTACCAGGCGGTATCCGAGCTTTTGCTCAAGAATAATGCTCGGGCGGAGGAGTTGGCGAGGCAATCGCTGGAACTAAACGGGAATCAGGCCAAATCGTATTATGTGCTGGGGGTGGTGAGCAATTCCCGCGGGGACCAGGTCAAAGCGGAGGAATATGGCCGGAAGGCGCTGGGGGTTGACCCGGATTTCGGCCTGGCGCACGCCCTGGTGGGGCTGGTTTTAAGCCGGCAGGGACGGAGCGAGGAAGCGGTTATTCATCTGGAGAAATATGTTGATCAGAACCCGGAACAGGCGGCTGGCTGGTTCAACCTGGGAATGGCTTACTATCAGGACCGGGATCTGGGGTTGGCCGAAGCCGCGCTGGAAAAGTCGGTGGAAAAGAATCCGAAATACCCGCAGGGGTATTATGGGCTGGCCCTGGTGGAATGGGCGGAAGGCAAAGCCGGGCCGGCCCTGGAATCAATCCATCAATCACTCTCGCTGGATCCGGAGCTGGTCCCGGCTCATCAGATGCTGGCGGGGATGCTTCTCCAGAGGTTGGAACAAGGGGAGATCGGCGATCCCAAAGAGCGGCGGCGGGTTTCCGGGGAATTCCAGGCGGAGCTAAAATGGCTGAAGGCTCATCATCAGGAGACCGGCATTTTGGAAGAAAAATATCAGGGCATATTTCAGAAATAAACCTTGATCCAATCCCGGATGTTTGCCAGGTAGCCTTGGGATTGAAGCAGGTATCCGATCAAAATCAAGGCCAGGGTCGCCACCATCAGGATCACGGTCTTGAGCATCCAGTCTGATTCGCCGGACGGGGCCCATTCCTCTCCGATAATGCCGCGCGAATCGTCCTTGGGAGAGGCCTTGCTTTTGGCGCGGGATTTCTTGGAACGCTCCCGGGTGGCCACCCGGACCGGCTCGGAATCCAACTGATCCGCTTTTTTGGTCCGGTCCTGTTCGGTCAATCCCCGGACCATCCGCAGGTATTGCGCGATCAACTCGTCTCCCTGGGAGACGGTCTTCCGTCCCAGCACCCGGTCCAGGGCCTGGATCAATTCTTCCGCGTCATTGAACCTCTTGGCGGGATTTTTCTTCAGGATCCTCTTGACCATCCGCGCCAGCCTTCTCGGAACCTCGGGGTTATGGGAACGGACGGCTTTTTCCTTCTCGGTGGTGATCTTCAAAATCATCGCCTGTTCGGTCTCGGCCTTGAAGGGCTTTTCCCCGGTCATGATTTCATAGGCCACGATTCCAAGGGAAAACAGGTCGCTCTTCGCGGTCACGCCCTGGCCCTTGAGTTGTTCCGGGGACATATAGGCCGGGGTGCCCAGGAACGCCCCGGTCTGGGTCAGCTCGGAATCCATCCGGCGCACGATCCCGAAATCCATTATTTTCACCTCGCCCCGGAAGCTGAGCATAATGTTCCCCGGCTTGATGTCGCGGTGGATGAAGCCGCGCTGGTGGGCGAATAGCAACCCCTGGGCCACTCCGCGCAGGATCAGCCCGGCGATCTGCCAGGGGATTTTGCCCGCGCTTTTGAGGATGTTTTTCAGGTCCATCCCTTCCACGAATTCCATCACGATGTAATGCTCGTTGTCGGCCATCCCCATTTGATAAACCTGGACGATATTTTCGTGGGGGAGATTGGCTCCGCTCTGGGCTTCACGCAGGAACCGCTCCATCATCTCCGGGTTCTGGCTCAGGGCCGCTTTCAGCTTCTTGACCGCCACCATCCGGCTGAGCGAAGTCTGTTCCGCCTTGAAGACCTCGGCCATTCCGCCCACCCCGAGCAGGCCGATGATTTTGTATTCCTGATCCAGCTTGAGCCGGCCCTTGGAGCCGTGTTTAGGGGGCTGGGTCTTATCCTCGGTCAATCCGTAACCTCCGCCATCACCACTGTGATATTGTCGTACCCGCCTTCTTCATTCGCGCGCAGGATCAGGCCGGCAATCGCCTCCGCCAGGTCTTTCTCCAAAGCGATTTTTAAAATCTCCTCGTCCTTGACCATATTGGTCAGGCCGTCCGAGCAGAGCAGGTATTTGTCCCCCACCCGGTATTCGGTCTTGACCAAGTCGGCCCGGATTTCCCGCTCGTGTCCGATTGAGCGGGTGATGATGTTCTTGAGCGGATGGTTCCGCGCTTCCGCCGGACTCAATACCCCCATCTTCACCTGCTCCTGCACCCAGGAATGATCTTCGGTCAGTTGCGAGATTTGGTTCTCCCGGATCAGGTAGGCGCGGCTGTCCCCGATATGGGCTAAATTGGCGAACTTGCCGTCAAACTGGAGCGCGGTCAGGGTGGTGCCCATTCCGCGCAGGTGCGGTTCCTTGAGCGAGGTGTCATATAGCTCCTGGTTGGTGCGCTGGATTCCGCGCAAAAGCCGGACCTGGGTAATGGTGCGCTCGCCCAGGCTTTGCAAGGGCTGGGTGATCTCCTGTGCCTGTTCCAGCTTGATCAGTTCCTCCCGGACCAACTCCAACGCCTTCTGGCTCGCGTATCCTCCCCCCTGGTGGCCGCCCATCCCGTCCGCCACCATATAAAGAGATCGCTCTTGATCAATCAGGAAAGCGTCTTCGTCTGCTTCTCGGAGCTTGCCGATGTCGGTAGCTCCCGCGGATTTAAACTTCATTTCTATCTCCTAATTCCCGCTTATTTCCAGGTCTTCCACCAGCAGGGAGGGCGAAGCGCAGTTGCCGATGAACCTGAGATCGCTCCCCGTCTCGCGCACCCGGCTGAATAAATCCCGGAGCGTGCCCGAAATCGCCACGCCGCTCACCGGCCCGCGGATTTTTCCTTGCTCGATCCAAAGTCCGGACGCTCCTACTGAGAACTCCCCGGAGATTTCATCCGCAGTGTGCATCCCCATGGTCTCCTTGATCAACATCCCGGAGCCGATCCCGGCGATCAACTCCTCCTGGCTCCTGCTCCCCGGCTCCAGATAAAAATTGCCCGGGCCGACCGTGGGCGGAACCGAGGCCTGCTCGCGCCGGGCGTTGGCGGTGGAGGGGGTATTGAATTTGCGGCCATAGTAGCTGTCAAACAAGAATCCTTCCACCACCCCTTTTTCAACCAGGACCTTTCTCCGGCCGGTTAAACCCTCGCTGTCAAAGGGGAAGCAATCCGGGCCTTTCAGCAGCAGGCCGTTGTCAATAATGGTTACGGGTTCGGAAAAGATCTTCTTCCCCTGCTCTCCCCGGAGCCAAGTCTTGTTCTTGACCAGGTTCTCCCCGCTGAAAGCATAGCTCATCAACTCCAAAAATTCCCCCGCCACCTCCGGGCTGAAAATCACCGGCGCCTTGACGCTCTTGATCTGTTTTCCGCCCAGCTTGAGAATCGCTTTCTCCCCCGCTTTTTTCCCCACTTGATCAGGAGCGAGCATATCATATCGGAAGCTCCAGTCAAACTCCCAGGAAATCTGAGCCTCTTTTCCCTGCTCGGCCAGGGCGGAGGTGGACAGGTTGTAAATGGTGGACATCCCCTTCCGGTCCAAGCCGAAGGAATTGCGGATCCGGACCTCGCTCAAACCCTCGTTATACTGACATTCCCGAACCCGCTTGATCCGCGAATCAACCGCGTAGGCGTTTCTCTCCAAACGCATCGCCATCTGGATTTTTTCCTTCTCGCTCCTTCCCTCAAAACCAGGATCATAAATCCCCGGCAAGTCCGGGGCCGGCTCCGATCCCTCCGGGAAACCCAGGAACTGGTCCGGATCGGATTCCTTCATCCGCGAAAAAACTCCTTCCACCAATTCCTTCAATTGCTCCGGCCGAAAATCAGTGGCGTAGCCAAACCCCAGCCGATCCTGGCTGAGCACGCGCAGGGCCAAGCTCAGGTGGTCCTCCTGCTCGAACGATTCAACCTTCTGATCCCGAGCCTCCACCGCGCTCCCCTGCTCGCGCAAGAGATAAATCTCCCAGGCCGAAAGCGCGTATCCCTTCAGGCTCCGCGCCAGTTCCGCCATCAATTCCTCCGGCGTGATTTTGAGTTCCTGCTTCTTTTTCGTCAGCATTTTTGCCTTTTCCCCTAAACTCAGAGCATAGATCTGCTCTCTGCCTTAGTTTCTGAGCGGTCACGTTAGGAATTCATTCAGCCTATTTGCCAATAATTTTAGACGCGCAGCAATGAAATCATCATACCGATCAACCAACCATAGCCTTTTATCCAACGGTATACACTGATCTTCAAGATCCTTTTTATTGATTCTCAATTTTTTTATGTAAGAAGCAGGCTCTTCCTTCAAAATTTCAAGATTGGTATCCTTGCTAATTATAGTGTAATTGGCGAAAGTATTTATTTTTTCAGAATAATATCCTTTTTTCAAAAGCAAAGCCTGAGGGAAAAAGTGATGCACTTGAAGTTCAGCGTTATGCCCAATTACGCTCCCATCCAAGGGATTGCGATTCTGCCAATCTCGGGCATGGCAATTACGAAGCATGGAAATATACAGGGACATTGCCGCGCCCGTCTTTCTACGGGTCTCAAAATGATAAGGCTTGATTTTGCCCGTCTCTCTTCTGGTCAGGTTAATCAATTTTTGGATCGTGGGCTTTTTGCCTAATCCGCGAAGAATTCGATCAAGTTCACTGTAAACCGCGCCACTAAAGACAGCATGAATATTGGCCGCCAGCAACCAATTACGCGCCTTCCTGCGTTCTGATGCGGTCAATTTCCTGCGGGAAAACAGATAGACTAAAGGGATGATTGAATTGATGGAAGGTAATAAAGTATCTGAATCCCATTTAACAGAGCCGGTCAGAAATTCGATTGTGCGGCCAAGGCCAATTTCCGTTTTTTTCCATGATTTTCTTATGGCCTTTTCCTTGCCGGTCCAGATATCTTTTGGTTTCTTCAATTTCATTTTTCCTGTGTAGTTAGCCGCCAAACATTGGATTAAAAAGGGCGTGCTGAAGCAGAAGCGGGGCGCAAATCTATGGCAAGCTCTGTTTATGCTATTTGAAACCAATTCTGGAACACTTAAAGCAAGTTCTGCGGCAATCAGATCCATCCCTTTTAGTTTCTTTCCGGTTGAATTGAATCGTATAAAAAGCTCGGTCGCTTTTCGATAATGGTTATCCTCGTACTCTATAACACCCACTTCATAATCCATAATTGCTTGTAATCTGCTGGCGCTGGCCAGGATGTTATTAGAGTCTTTTTCGGAATCGAAATCCGTGCCTTCTTTACGCACCCTTTCAAGTAATTCATAAGGCTGCGCCTCTCCATTTATGATATCGGCAACCGGAACAAACCAAGGATTATCCGAGGTCCAGGATGATCGCCAAGAAAAACGTCCTTCATCCGGGCCATCATCTTGAGGATACAATGCAAACATTAGAGGATAGTTTTCATCGCCATCCTTAACTAGTTTGATGGCGGTAAGGCGCTGTTGGCCATCAAGAAGATAGCCATAAAAGCTATCAATATTCTGGCCGACTTTTCTCTTTATCTTTCCTTTAAACATTTTGCGGCCCACCTCACTTTTTGCCTTCCAAACCAGCATGTATCCAATCGGAAGGCCCCGATATAAAGAATCGAATAGCAGCAGGACATTATTTCGATTCCAAACGAAGTCTCTCTGAATCTCGGGCAAAGCTAATTCACCTGAGTCCATCAGTTCCAACATTGTTTTTAAGCTTTTACTATTTGCGCCCATCTTTTACTCCTTCCGGATATTGACAACTATTTTTCATCTTCTTTTTGGAATTTTGTTTTTTCGCTGGTCCGCAACTCCTTGCTATTTCGCAGATGGCATCTGCGAAATTGGCAACTTGCGCCCTCGAATCTTGCATATTTGCTATGATGTTACTCCCTTTTCGAGCTTTTGGGTTTCTGTCAGCCGTTTGACGGTACGCGAACCCTCCTGACGAACTGTCAAGTATTCCTTGACCGTTGCCGTGCGGCCTTGGATCTGGAGCGCCAGGATATTTCGGCTCCAGCCCTGTTCAACGGTCTTGCGGGCATACCAGAGGCGGTCCTCCGCAGGGCTCAGTTTCTCCAGCAGAGTCAGGTTGTGATACCAGGTGATTTGTGCAAGCGTCCCTTGCACAATTGCCCGATCGGGCCAGGCCGCGGCAAAGGCGCGCATATATTTAAGATTGCGGGGTGATAATCCCTGCATTTCGGGAAAAGATACCCAGAGGTCCGATGACAACCGGTCAATAATCCGGGCGCCCCAGCCCTCGCGGTCCTGCCGCTCCAGGATCATCCGCCCAATATCCCAGTAGAGCAGCACCATGGCCGAGTTCGCCGCCATAACCGTGCGCAGCCGCTCGGTCTGAATCCGGCGCTTGATCTCGCCCAGAACCTGAGCGTAACCGCCCGGCAAACCCGGACGGGGACCAGCCGCGGGAAATATGGCTTCCTTGCGTTGGCGTCCCCGCGCCAGCCGTTCTTCCCCGCCAGCGCGTCCTTTTGCTTTAGCCGCCATATCCCAACTCCGCCGTCTTTAATCGCCAACCGGACTTTTTCATTTCTGGCTATCCTCCAGCATCTCCCGCGCGTACGCCCTAGTCTTGTCCGTGATCTTGATCCCGCCCAGCATCCGCGCCAGTTCCGCCATCAATTCTTCCGGCGTGATTTTGAGTTCCTGCTTCTTTTTCGTCAGCATTTTTGCCTTTTCCCCGCCAGCATGTATCCAATCGGAAGGCCCCGATATAAAGATCAGTTCCAACAATGCTTTTAAGCTTTTGCTATTTGCGCCCATCTTTTACTCCTTCCGGATATTGACAACTATTTTTCATCTTCTTTTAGAGTTTTGTTGGCCGCTGCGCAACTCCTTGCTTTTACCTTTTCGGTTTCCGGGTTGAGCCTTCCTTAAGGGGGGTGGCTCCCATTCTTCCACATCGGTCCATTCCATTAGTTTTTGTTTGAACTCCGCTTTGGAGGGCAGATACAATTTATACTCGGAAGCAAAGACATTGGCGTTTTTGGGCAGGGTTAGTTCCACCAGCGCCCTATTTTTCATTTTGCAGAGGACGATGCCGATGGTGGGATTCTCTCCGCCGGATCGGATATGACGGTCGAAGTAATTAACATACATTTGCATTTGGCCCAAATCCTGGTGGGTGAGCTTGCCGATCTTGAGATCAATCAGGATGTAGGACCGGAGCAGACGGTTATAGAAGACCAGATCGACAAAGTAGTGCTCTTCTTCAAAGGTGAACCTTTTCTGGCGGGCTTCAAAGAGAAAGCCTTTGCCGAGTTCAAGGAGGAAGTGTTCAAGTTTGCTGATGATGGCGGTCTCGAGATCGGTTTCGGAATAATTGGTTTGCTCATCCAGTCCGAGGAACTCCAATACATAAGGTTCTTTGAGCAGGTCGCGAGGCTGGGTAACCAGTTGTCCCTTCCGGGCGAGTTCCCGGATCCCTTTCCGGTCTCGGCTCAAGGCCAGCCGTTCAAAAAGACCGGAGTTAAACTGGCGTTTGAATTCCCGCAAGGACCATGCCTGACTGGCGGCCTCGATTTCGTAGAAACTGCGCTCTCCCGGATTCTCGATTCCCATCAAAAACACATAATGCGACCAGGAGAGGGTGAATTTCCGAAACGGCGCTTCATAAATCTGATTTTTCGCCAACGGCGCCAATTGGTCAGACGGTGTCTGACCGATTCGGGAAGGCGGCAATTGGCCAGACGGTGTCTGACCGATTCGGTCCTGGTTTATGAAGTAAAATTGGCGCATCAGTTTGAGATTGGTCAGAGAAAAACCTTTGCCGAATTCGATCATAAGCTTTTCGGAAAGCGCCTTGAGAATCTGTTTGCCGTATCCCGCCCGGCTGGAGCCTCGTTGTTCGTGTTCCACGATCCGGCGACCGATCTCATAGTTGGTCACGACTTGAACGGTGTCCACACTGCGGTAGGCCGCTTTTCGCGCGGAAACGATCAACTCCCGGACCTGATGAAACAGGCCGCTGATTTCACTCACCGTTGGGTCCTGTCTCCGGCTGTAGGTCAAATGCGGTTATTTTAAGCTGCCAACCGGACTTTTTCATTTCTGGCTATCCTCCAGCATCTCCCGCGCGTACGCCCTGGTCTTGTCCGTGATCTTGATCCCGCCCATCATCCGCGCCAGTTCCTCCACCCGCTCCTCCGATCCCAAGTTTTTTATCCGGGTCACCGCGCGGCTCTTCTCCGTTTGTTTCCAGACATAAAAATGACGGTCCGCGAACCTTGCGATCTGGGCCAGATGGGTAACGCATAAAACCTGGTTCTTGCGCGAAAGCTCCTTCAGCTTCTTCCCCACCACTTCGGCCACCGCCCCTCCGATCCCGGCGTCCACCTCGTCAAAAATCATCACGGCCGCCCCGGACTTGCCGGCCAGGATCCCGCGCAAGGCCAGCATAATCCGGCTCAACTCGCCCCCGGAGGCGATTTTGGAAAGCGGTTTCAACTCCTCTCCCGGGTTGGGAGAGATGAAAAATTCCGCCTGGTCCGATCCCTCGGGACCGGGTTCGGGCATTTTTTCAAAATTGACCTCGAACCGGCATTTCTCCATCCCCAGTTCCTTGAGCAACTGCTCCATCTGGCGGGACAAAGTTTTGGCCTGGGATTTTCTTTCCTTGCTTAAACCCTCGGCCAGCTTGAGCAAATCCTGCTTTTTCCCCGCCAGCTTTTGCTCCAGCTCCGCGCTCCTGGATTCGTAATTAGCCAGGCTTTCCAGCTCGTTCCTGCTTGATTCCGCCAATTCCATCAGCGCCTTGATCTCCAATTGATATTTCCGCTTCAGCCTCCGGATGTCGGCCAGCCGGTCAGAAAGCTCCTCCAGCCTCCGCGGGTCAGCGTCCAACCCGCGCAGGTAGTTCCCGACTTCCGCGCCCGTCTCTTCCACTATTGCCCGGGCCTCGGAAAGGTTTTTCGCCAGCCCGCTTAATTTCGGGTCGAACTTGCCGGCCTTTTCCAGCTCAGCCTGAATCCGCGCCATTTTTTCGGCAATGGACCCGTCCTGGTTATACAGCTCCTGAAAAGACAGCTCCGCGGCCTGGCGCAGGGTCTCGCTATGCTTGAGCCGCTCCCGCTCCAGCTCCAGTTCCTCTTCTTCCCCTGCTTTAAGGTTGGCCCGTTCCAGTTCGGAAATACGGAATTGTAAAAAATCCACCCGCTCCTTCCGCTCCTGCTCGCTCATCCGGGTCTTTTCATATTCCTGCGCCTGGATTTGATAGTCCCGGTAAAACTGCCGGTAGCTCCCAAGCTCCTGCTCCAGCGATGCGTATCCATCCAGCAATTCCAAATGCTGTTCCGCCCGGAGCAAAGTCTGATACTCGTGCTGGCCGTAAATGTCCACCAGCTTCCGGCCCAACTGGTATAGAAGCGAAATCGGGCTGGATCGGGAATTGATCCAGCCCCGGCTTTTTCCCGGGACCGAAACCTGGCGCCGCAAAATGACTTCCGGGTCCGAGACGCCTTGCTCAAGCAGGAAATTTTTCAACTCCGCTTCCGGATCAATTTCAAAAACCGCCTCCACTTCCGCGTTCTCCGCTCCGGTGCGCACCTGGTCGGAGTCGGCTTTTCCGCCGATGGCCAGGATCAGGGCGTCAATCAGGATGGATTTACCCGCCCCGGTCTCTCCGCTCAAGACCGTGAACCCGGGCGTGAATTCCACTTCCACTCGGTCAATGATGGCGAAATTTTCCACCCGGATCCGGCTGAGCATTTACTTCCAACCCCAGCCGAGCTTGGTTCTCAAAATCTCGTAATAATTCATTGTGGGCGAACACACCAGCCGGAGCGGTTTTCCCGCGGCGCTGACCTTGATCTGTTCCTGGCTGGAAATTTTTCCCCCGGGCCGTCCGTCAACGACCAAAAAAACTTCCCCGCGATCCCGGGCCTGGAACCGGAGGGAAATTTTGGAATGAGCCGGGATCACCAGGGGCCGGATCGCCAGGCTGTGCGGGCAGAGCGGGATCAGGCTCAGGGAGGAGATGCGCGGATCAACGATCGGCCCGCCGGCTGCCATCCCATAGGCGGTGGACCCGGTGGGGGTGGAGATGATGATGCCGTTTCCGCGGAACCGGCTCAACTCATGCCCGTCCACCTTCAGTTCCACCTCGATCATCCGGCTGACCGGGGATTTTTCCAAAACCAGATCGTTCAAAGCCAGGTATTGGTCCCCGCCGGTCTCGGCCTTGAGCAGCATCCGCTCCTCAATGGGAAACTCTCCCTGAAGACCTTTCCCGAGCAGGAAAAACAACTCCTCTTCCTGGACCTCGGTCAGGAACCCCAACCCGCCCAGGTTCACCCCCAGGATCGGAATGCCCTTCTCTCCCACCAGTCCCGCGGCATAAAGCAAGGTCCCGTCCCCGCCCAGCACCAGGATCAAATCCGGATTAGCTCCGGTCAATTTATCCGTGATCTGATAGTGCGGGCAGGAATGGCGCTTGAGAAAAACCTGAACCTTCTTTGCCAGTCCCTTCGCTTCTTTAGATCCCTGCTTGAGCAAAAGGCCTACTTTCAAATCCCATCCCCCTTGTTAGATTTTTACCATTATCAGGGCGGATCGGCTAAAGTTCAAGTGAGCATATCCGGTTTCCGGGTTTCCGGGTTTCTGAAGTTTCCCGGGGTTTGATCCCGGAACCCGGAACTGGGAACGCGAATTATGGCGGGGTGGACGGGATTTGAACCCGCGCCCTCTGGCTTGACAGGCCAGCGTTATTACCAGGCTTAACTACCACCCCGTTTAGGGACAATCTATTTTCAATGGTGGGCGGAACAGGCCTTGAACCCGCTCGCGCCTCAAAGCAAAAGTCGTTTAACTCGGATACAAGTGTAGCACAAAACTCCGCACAAACAAACAGTAGCAAGGACAAGGACTCGCCAACCGATGACTAAACCATACCAACTTCCGGACAAGAAAAACACACCTTTTTGCACTCAAAGTGTGCTGCCAGCGTGCGCCAGGATTCTCTCCGGCTCTCACCCGAGTTGGAGCTTATCATAAAGGCTTGGCCCGACCTCTCTGATGAGGCCAGGGAAAAAATCATGGACATAATCGTATCTGAAAATCCCCCTCCTTTTTCCGGCATGAAAATTATGAGGAAGGAAAGTGTCCTTTCTGAACTCAAAAATTTTACCAAAGAGGAGGGGGGATAATTTACAAGCAAAACTGCCAGCGGTTGAAGCAGTTGGTTCCGGACCTAGACACCCTTGCCACGGAGACGCACCGGAAAAGCAAGGGCCACAGCTTTATGGACTTGAGCTTTGAAACCATAAACAGGCACACTGACCAATTCACCTGTGCGATGGCGCACTATTTTGAGCAGAACAGCGAACTGGTTTCTGGTCCGGATATTCAATATTTGCCGTCAGAATTTTTAGGTGTTAGATTTGAGGTATCAAGATCATGACGGGAGGCCAGGGTATGAGAAAGATTTTGTATGTTTGTGGGTGGGTGCTTTTGGGAATTGCAATTGCGATGGCCTCGAGGGCTTCGGAAGTTGTCTCGCGCGATGTTTTTGTCGGGGGCCGCGATGGTTACATTACTTTTCGCATCCCGGCAATGGTCGTGACCAGGAACAATGTGGTTCTGGCCTTTTGTGAAGGACGCAAGACCGGCATTTTGGACCACGGCGACATAGACCTGGTGCTGAAGCGAAGCTTCGATGGCGGCAAAACCTGGGGGCGGCTCCAGGTAATCCAAGGCAAGGGGTTCACGACCTGGGGCAATCCTGCGCCAGTTGTGGACCGCGCAACCGGCGCGGTTTGGCTCCTTTTTTGTCTGGATAACGACCGCGTATTCGTGACCTCCAGCAATGACGACGGCGCAACCTGGGCAAGCCCGCGCGAGATAACCCAATCGGTTAAGCCCGCGGGATGGGGTTGGTACGCCACCGGCCCGGGCCATGGCATTCAGCTTGTGAGCGGCAGGCTGCTGGTTCCGTGCGACCATAAAGAGAAAGGCATGGCATCGCATGTTGTCTATTCCGACGACCACGGCAAGACCTGGCGGCTTGGCGGGGTGCTTGAGCCGGGCACGGACGAGTCAATGGCGTTTGAGGCGGGGGACGGCCGGGTCTATCTAAGCATGAGGAACAGTTACGGCAAAAACCGCAGGGCCTATTCCTGGAGCGAAGACGGCGGCATTAAGTGGGCTCCGGTAAAACTTGATGAAGTGCTTGTTGACCCCAACTGCCAGGCAAGCATACTTCGCATTGCCGGAAAGCAGCTGTCTCAAGGCATGGTCTTGTTCGCAAACCCGGCGAGCGCCCGTCGCGAGAGCATATCGGTTCGCGTGAGTAGCGATGATGCAAAGAGCTGGGGGAATCCAACAACTATATATTCCGGTCCGTCAGCTTACTCGGACCTGGCTGCGATTTCGGATGGCGCTGTTGGGGCGCTTTATGAGAACGGCAAGGCTTGGCCTTACCAAAAGATAACCTTCACAGTCCTTCTGGTAGAAAAACCGGGCGCCGGCAGTCAAATCTCGCCTTGAGACAATTCCAACAAAATTACAGGCAAAGGCTTTCTTCTAAAGGCATTCGCCAAGCCACCTAAGAGTTGCCTGCCATACCTCCGGACTACGTTAACCCCTCTCCGGTGTGCGACCAGTCACTTCTTCGCGCTCGATATTAGTCGGCAAATTCTTCCTCTTTCAGAATCAGCCCCGAGATCCAGATCCGGCCAAAACGATTAGAAATTGGCTGGGCTATGCCAGGAACATCATACCACAATTAAAAATACTACTATATCAGCCATATCTACAGATTTAGCTTGACAAGACTTGAAAAAGTAGTATTATTTGCGGAAAATGCGAACGGGAGAATCGTGATGCGAGAACCAGGCAGCGCCAAAAACCTAACCGATCAATTGGTGGAAGAAATCCGGGAGCAGATCATCAAATCCGACAAGGCTAAGGGCGAACTGTTCATGACAGTCGATCAGATTACCGAGCACTATGGCGTCTCCCGGACCATTGCCCGCGAGGCGGCCAGTCAGCTCCAAGCGCTTGGCTTTCTGAAGGGAAAGCAGCGGCTGGGTCTGGTGGTGGAGCGTCCTGATGTCAACGATCTGATGAAACAGTGGCTGCCGATCTATTCGCGGAGCCTGGGCCGCCAGAACATTCAGGACCTTGCTCAGCTTCGTTATGTGCTGGAGGTGGGGGCGATCGGTTTTGCGGTGGCCAACGCCTCCCCCGAGCAGGTGAAGGCGCTAACCGGGCTGGCCGAACGATTTGAGGAGATCACGGGCCAGTCGGGGCAGACGGAGGAGGCCGACCGGATCGAGCTCGAATTCCATGGACTTATCCTGTTAATGACAGGAAACCCGCTCATCGCCGGCATGCACCGGGTGCTGGTCGATTACTTTGAGGAGGCGAAGTCGAAAAACCCCAAATGGCGCAAGGTCTCGGCCGATGCGATTTGGGAGCATAAGGCGATTGCGGCGGCCATTGCGCGGGGCGACTTGGAACAAGCGCGCAGCATTCTTCGGCATCACTTGGAGAACACGCTGGCCGAATTACAAGGGTAGTAACAAGAAGGAGGTATATCATGCGAGGAATGATTGAGATGGCTGCGATCCAAACCCGTCTGCTGCCGGAGGAGGAGCAGGCCGTGCTCCGGGTGCTCCGGGAAGGCAAGACCCTTTCCACCGGCCCGGAAGGCGCGGCGTTCGAAAAGGAGTTCGGGGAATTCATCGGCTGCGGAGACGCGGTGGCGGTGTGCAACGCGACCGCTGGCCTGGAATTGTGCGCGGTGATTTCGGGCCTGAAGAAAGGCGACGAGGTGATTTTGCCGGCGCACACCTTTGTATCGTCGGCGGTCCCGTTCGGCCGTACCGGGGCCACGCTGAAGTGGGCGGACATTGATCCGGACACCCGGCTGATCTCGGCAAAAACCATAGAGCCTTTAATCACATCGCGCACAAGAATGGTTGTGGTTGTCCATTTGTACGGCCTGTGCGCGGATATGGACCCGATTATGGAACTCGCCCGAAAGCACCGCCTGGTGGTGGTTGAAGACTGTGCACAGGCCCCGGGCGCGCACTACCGCGGCCGGAGGGTCGGGTCGCTCGGCGATTTCGCCTGTTTCAGTTTCCACACCCAGAAGAACATCACCACCCTGGGCGAAGGCGGGATGATGACCTTGAAAGACAAGCAAAACGGGACCTTGGCGCGGCGGCTGCGCTGGATGGGCAACTGGCCTTTTGAGGAAAAACGCGAAAACTATTGGAAACCGGCAATGGGCAACATTGTCGAGCCCGCGCCCGGGCTGTGGCCTTCCAACTACTGCATGGCCGAGCCGAACTGCGCGGTCGGCAGGCTCCTGATCAAGCGGCTGGACGCGATCAACGCCTCGCGCCAGGCGCAGGCGAAAAAAATCAAGGGCCTGCTCGCGGACATCCCCGAGCTCAGCTTCCAGAAAATCAACGACGGCTGCGAGCATGTCTTTCACCTGATGTCCGCGCGGTTTGACGGCACCAAAGACGGCAAGCGGCGCGACGACCTGATCAAGCTCCTCCATGAAAAGTACAGTTTGAAATGCATCGTGCAGTACTGGCCGCTCTACCGGTCCGAGCTGTTCAGCAAATTCGGCTTTGGCAAGGCGGAGGTCCCCAACACCGATCAGTTTTTTGACAACATGATCAGCTTTCCGTGGTGGTCGGACATGGGGAACGAGTTGCTGGAAGACATGGCCGAGCGGATCCGTGATGCGGTCGGCGAACTCCGCGAGTCATAGGCGGGAGAAGCGAGGTTTTGATGCAGCAGTTGTCGTTTGGGGCGCTGAATTACGGCATCCTGGTGGTCTACATGGTCTCGATGGTGGCGATCGGGGTTTCGGTGACGCGCCGCCAGAAAACCTCCCAGGACTATTTTTTGGCCGGCCGGAACATGCCCTGGATCCTGGTCGGGATGAGCATGTTCGCGTCCATGACCAGCGCGGTGTC
>CAIYYW010000147.1 GCA_903930515.1 uncultured delta proteobacterium
GGGCCGGGGCGGCCTCCGGGGAAGCCCGGGCCCGGGAACTGGAAAAGCAAATGCAATCTGCGCAGGCGGAATGCGCGAAGCTGCGGGAGGGATTGATGGCCGCCACTTCCGAGCGGATGGTTGCGCAGGAACAGCTTAAGTTTTTGGATGAGGCGAAAGCCAAATTGACCGATGTCTTCAAGGCCCTTTCCGCGGAAGCCCTGTCCAAAAGTAATCAGGGATTCCTGATCCTGGCCGAAGAGAAATTCAAGTCGCTCAAGAACGAGGCCCGGACCGATTTGGACGGGAGAAACCTGGCAATCGCGCAACTGGTCCAGCCGCTTAGCGAACTGCTGGAGAAGTATCGGAAGGAAACCAACGAGATGGCCGAGAAATATTCCGGCGTTTTCGGCCAGGTCGGCGAACAATTGAAAAATGTGTCCATTGCCAATGCCACCCTCCAGAGCGAAACCGCCAAACTGGTAAATGCGCTCAAGTCTCCCCAGGTGAGAGGCAGGTGGGGGGAGATCACCCTCCGGCGCACCGCGGAGCTTTCCGGAATGACCGCTTATTGTGATTTTAAGGAGCAGGTCAGCGTGGATTCCGAGGCGGGAAAATTACGACCGGATATGATCATCTATTTGCCCAATGAGCGGGAGATCGTGGTGGATTCCAAAGTGCCGCTGGAGGGGTATTTGACGGCTTTGGAGGCAAAGAGCGAGGAGGAGAGAGGATCAGCTTTGGAAAAACATAGCAACAACCTGCTCAAGCATATTACCCAACTGGCTTCCAAGGAATATTGGAAGCAATTTGAACGAGCCCCGGATTTCGTGGTCTTGTTCATCCCCAACGATACCTTCCTTTCCGCGGCCGCGGAATACCGCCCCACCATCATTGAAGAGGCCTTGAGCCAGAAAGTAATCATCGCGACCCCAGCCACCTTCGTGGCCCTGCTCAAGGCCATCGCCTATGGCTGGCAACAGGCCAAGATGACCAAGAACGCTAAAGACATCCTGGACCTGGGACGGCAGCTCTCAGAGCGGATCAATACCCTGATTGAATACCTGAACGAGCTCGGAGCCTCCCTGGAGAAAGCCGTGGGAAGTTACAATAAGGCCGTCACTTCCATTGAATCCAGGCTGTTGGTTTCCGCCCGGAAATTCAAGCAATTGGAATGCGGAGAGGAATTGCCCACACTCCAAAGCGTTGATATTCTGCCCCGAAAATTACCAGACAAAATTGAGGAATAGATTGATCAACTCAAATCCCGGATTTAAAACCGAAACCCGAAACCGGCGCCTGAATAAGGGTGGTTGGAGGGGCTGGTTTCAGTTTTTCGGAAATGGGGCGGTGGACTCGGTATCGGCATTTGACACACAATATCTTGTGTGCTAATAAGGTATAATGTCAATATAAGGTAAGGGAGGCAGAGATGGAGGCGAGAGAAGAAAAGGACAAACCGGCGGGCAGATTGGACACGGAAAGACTGATCTGCTTCCTGGTCAGCGATAAATCCTTAACCCGCGAAGAGGCCTCTCTGGTGATCGGGGGCGTGGAGGATGAGCTGAAGAAGCTGAACTTCAAGGAGCTTCCGGAGCAGACCCTGTTGGAGTTGATTGAGAGCAAGCTCAAGGAATACGAGCTTTCCGGCAAGCTCCGCGTCATAGATCGGCCGGCGGTCGCGGCCGAGAGCGATCATCTGGACATTTCCGAGAACGCCCTGCGGGTTCTCCGGAAGCGCTACCTGGCCAAGGACGAGGAAGGCAAGGTGATTGAGACGCCGGAGCAGATGTTCCGCCGGGTGGCCAAGACCATTGCGGAGGTTGACCGGGTTTATGATCCGAAGGCGGATACCGGCAAGGTTGAGGACGATTTTTATCGGATGATGAGCCGGTTTGAGTTTATGCCCAATTCGCCGACCCTGATGAACGCGGGGAGAA
>CAIYYW010000148.1 GCA_903930515.1 uncultured delta proteobacterium
AAATTTAAAAAAATTAAAAAAACAATCATTAGAGACATTAAATTTGAAATCCTCGCTGTGCGGGGGACTTCCTCCTTCGCTAAAGCTACGAAGGGCAAGTTAGTCCCGATTCCTCTGTTCGATCTCAAATGTATCCCAAATCCTTCAGCCGCTTCTTGATCTTAGCCTCTTCCTCCGAGGAGTAGCCGTCGTTCATTTCCCCGGCCGGGATATAGCCCATCAGCTCCAGGGTCCGGATGATTTTGTTCACACTCTCGTCCACCGTTTCCTTGTCGGTCTCGCACACGATCTCGGGATGGTCCGGGGCCTCGTAGGGATCGTCAACCCCGGTGAAGCCCTTGATCTCTCCCCGGAGCGCCTTTTCATAAAGGCCCTTGGGGTCGCGCTTCTTGAGCGCGTCAATGGTGGCCTTGCAAAAGACCTCCACAAAACGGCCGATCAGCTCCCGGTTCTCGTTCCGGATCGCCCGATACGGAGAAATCGCCGCGGCAATCGCGACCACATCGTTGCGGGTCAGGATATGGCAGACCCATCCGATCCGGCGGATGTTGATGTCCCGGTCCTCCTTGGAGAACCCCAGCCCCTTGCTCAGGTTGGTCCGGACCACATCCCCGTCCAATATTTCCACCTTCATCCCGCGCTCCAGCAAAATTTCCTCAATCTTGTTGGCGATAGTGCTCTTGCCCGCGCCGGAAAGTCCCGTGAACCATAAAGTGAAACCCTTCATTTGATATCCTCCTGAAAGATATATTTTACTAGCGGATCAGCGATTTTCCAATCATATCCTGCGGAATTTCAATCCCGAAATATTTGAGCACGGTGGGCGCGATGTCGTAGATGCGGAAGGAGTCGGCTTTTTGCAGGAACCGATTCGGGTCCAGGTTCCAGATGAAGATCCCTTCCTGGGCGTGGTTGGCGTCATCGGGGCCGGTGTCGTTTTCATAGATGTGAATTTTTCCGCCGCCGACGGTCCCGGCGCTTCTCCAGTCCAGGTTTCCGAAATGCACGATCAGGTCCGGAGCGATCCCGTTGACCGTTTTATAGATCTCCTCGGGCTTGAATGCGCGGGTGCCGATATTCTTTCCCTGCTCGTCCTCAATCGCCTCCAGCGCGGCCTTCACCTCGTCCCGGAATTTTTCATAATCGGCCTTGGGCACGATCCCTTGCGGCTCGCGTCCCTGCACATTGAAGAACATCCTTGCGTAATATCCGCCTTCGCTCCAGGCCCTGGTGTGTTCCCAATCAATATTGTCCATCTTCATCTTGGTCTGCTCCTTGGGCGGATTCTTCAGCTTGAGCCAGCCCTTTTTCTGGAGCCACTCGTTCACGCAGATCGCCCCGGTCATACCCTTGGCGCCGTGGTCGGAAACCACCATCACCGTGGTTTTCCCGTCCAGGTCGTTGAGGAGCTTGCCGATTTCCTGGTCCACATACACATAGTAATCGTGGATCACATTTTCAAAAGCATTACCCGGCTGGTAAAGCCGATGCTTTTTGTCAAAGAATCTCCAGAAGCCGTGGTGAAGTCGGTCAATTCCCATCTCCACCATCATCGCGAACGGCCAGTCCTCTTTCCTATAGAAATGGCGGAAGGCCTTGAAGCGGTGATCGGTCATCAGATATATCTGTTCCACCAGCCACTTGCGGTTATCGGTGCGGAAATCCTTGACATCAATTATGTAGTCCCCGTCCGCGGCCTGGTCCAACTCGGCTTTGATCTCGGGCGGATAGGTGAACTCGGCGTTCTTGTCCGGGGTCAAAAAGCAGCCGACCATAATACCGTTCAAGGGCTTGGGCGGATAGGTCTGGGGGATGCCGAAACACAAGGTCGCCAGGCGGTTCCGGTTCAAATAATTCCAGACCGTCTTCTCTTTCACATATTTGGAATTGGCGAAAAAGAGGTTCTCGTAATCGTAGCCGGCGCGGTTTCTAAACCCGTAAAAGCCGAGCTGTCCCGGGTCCTTGCTGGTCATCATCGCGGTCCAGGCCGGGACCGTGATCGGCGGGATGGTGGACACCAATTTGGCTTGATGCCCCTTTTGCCCGAGCGATCGGAGATTGGGAAGGTCGCTTGCGAATTGGTCAAACACCAACTGCGGAGTCGCGCAATCAAGACCGATGATTAGCAACTTTTCCATTTCCAACTCCTTAATATGTTTTCACCGCAGAGACGCGGAGAAGGCAAATCAATCCTGGTCTCCCCTCTTTCCCAGGCTCTGGTAATATTCAATCAGCACCTTTGCCACTTCCGGTCTGGTGAATTCCTCGGGCGGGATTTCACCCTTGGCGAACATCTCCCTGACCTTGGTCCCGGAGAGCGAGATATGATCGTCGCCGGAATGAGGGCAGGTCTTGGACGAGGCCATTCCGCCGCATTTTTTGCACCAGAAGGAATTGTCAAAGAAGAGCGGGGTGATCGCGATTTCCTCCGGGTCAAATTCCGAGAAGATGTAATGCGCGTCAAAGGGCCCGTAATAGTTGCCCACCCCGGCGTGGTCGCGGCCCACGATAAAATGGGTGCAGCCGTAGTTCTTTCGGCAGAGCGCGTGCCAGACGGCCTCGCGCGGCCCGGCGTAACGCATGGCCGCGGGGAAGACGCTGATCGCGGCGCGGTTCTTGGCGTAATAATTTTCAATCAGGACCTCGTAGCATTTCATCCGGACCTCCGCGGGGATGTCGTCCTTTTTGGTCTCGCCCACCAGCGGGTGGATCAGGAGCGCGTCCACCATTTCAATCGCGCATTTCTGCAAATATTCATGGGCGCGGTGGATCGGGTTTCGGGTCTGGAAGGCGACGATGGATTTCCAGCCCTTGGTCTTGAACAGCACCCGGGTCTCTTTCGGGTCCAGCGCCCATTTTTCAAACGCCGGGTCCTTGGTCCGCTTGAACAGCTTGACCTTGCCCCCGACATAGGTGTCGGAAATAGTGTCCAGGTATTGCACGCCCGGGTGCGCCCGCTCAGTGGTCTGGAGCACCTTGTCCGCTTCCTGCTCCTTGTCCACCTTGAACTGGTCATCCACCTCCATCACCGCGACCGGCTCTCCCCCCGGCTCGCACAGCGCGACTTCCTGCCCGATCTGGTTCAGGTTATGGCCGCCCTTGAGCGAGAGGGTTACCGGGAGGGACCAGACCATTCCGTTCTTCAGGCGCATGAAGTCAACCACGCTCTGGTAGTCCTCGCGGTTCATAAACCCTTCCAGCGGACTCATCGCCCCGGTGGCGATCATATCCAGGTCGGACAGCTCGCGCCGGTTCAATAAAAGCTTGGGCAGGCCCTTGGCCTGGTCCAAGAGCGCCACCGCCTCTTCCGCTTCCGCGATCCGATTCACCAATCTGCCGCCGTGGGGAGCAATCATCAAGACCTCCTAGAAAATAAATTTGCTATTAGTTTAATCAAGGTTCGGGAATTTAAAAGTTGACCCCCAGACTGGCCAGAATCCCGCTCTGATCCGCGTCCAGTTTGATATAGCCGTCCTTATCCTCATTCCCAACCTCCAGGTCATAAACCAGGCTCCGATAACTCACCCCGGCATAGAGCCTTTTATACTTGAAGCTCGCGCCCAACTCCCAATCGGTATAGTTGGCCTTAACATCATATTTAGCAATATCCGCGCCGATCCAGGCGAACTTTCCCCAGACCCCGAGCCCATAGCCGATGGTATAATCCCCGGCCAGGCCGATCACCGGAATCGGAAGCGGCAGGGTTTGATCCATCTTCTCGTCCAGGTCTTTGGATTCAATCCGGAGCTGATAGACATAACATTCCAGGCCGATCAAAGGCCCGATCCCGCCGCGCTCATTGGCCAGGGGTAGAAATTGATAAAGACTCTGGAACCGCTGGATCGTAATCTCGGTCTCAACATCATAAGTGGCTTGGAAGGTTTTGCCGGCGATATCTATTTTCTGCCCAAGATCGTCCACATCACCGGAATATGAGCTCCAAAAGTAAGAAAGGATAAACCGGTTTCTATTGCTCGGCCTTGACCAGAACTCCATTTCAAACGCGGAAGTCGGGGTTTTTAAATCCAGGTCGTCCCGGACATCAACCGTCGTTCCAATCAACTGGCCGTGCTCTTCTTCAATCGCCTTGATCTTCGCTCCATAATCAGCGTTCCACCAATTCGCCCGAACCGTCCCGTGCCAGTATTCGGTTCCCCAATCTTTCGGATCTTTGCCGGGTTTTTCCCCTTGCGCTTCCGGCTTATTGGTCTCCGTCTCCGGCGGATAGTTCCAGACCGGCGGCGGCTCCGATGGTTGCGGCGAATTCACGGTTTCCCCGGCCTGCCCCTCCCCGGTGGGCTGATCGTTGGAAGCGGCTTGGGCTGAGACAGCCAGAAAAATAGAATACAGCAACGCGATCCCGATCAAAATTTTTCTCGTCATATTTTTCTCCTTCCGTGATTTATTATCTCATTATCTCATAATCATCCCGGTTTTTCCAGCAGAGCTTGGGGGCCGGGGCGCAGGCCGGAAACCGTCGCCACAATTTCCAGACTCAAAATTTTCTGATCTTTTGATTTGGGCAACCGGCCCTATAGAAGGGACCCCGGAACGCGGCCTAAAAATAATCCGCCAGCCAGAACTGGATTTCCTCCGGGGTCAGGCGGTAAATTTTATCCGCCCGCTCGGTCAAGGCCGTGAGCATCATCAGAGAGCGCGTCCGGGGCTCGCTCTCCTTGAGTCGCAGGAATGGGTATTGCTCAAACTCGGCCGGGAGCCAGCCTGAGATGCTGTTGAACCCGAGTTGCGCTTTCAGCCCGGCCAGGAGCCGGCCCAGGGCCAAAGCCGGATCGCTCGCCCGGGTGCCGAACCTCCGAACGGTTAATCGCCACCGGCTCAAGTCCGCCCAGAGATAGGTCTGGTCGGAGAAAGACACCGCGGCCTTCTGGTCGTGATATCCGAGGAATTTTTGATGCCAGCCCATCCGGTCGCTTAATAACTGGAAATATTCCGGGTTTTTTACGATCACGAAATTCCGGCCCTGGTCATAAGCCTGGTCCCATTCCATAAGCTCGGCCGGGAGATGGTTCAGGATCTGGATTTCAGGGCTTGCCCGGCCTTGCTCCTCAAAAAGATAAACCGGATCGCTCTTGAAAAAGAGCCGGAAACCGAACCGGGAATAAAACTCCGGGCCGATGTCGGTGAAGAGCAGGGCCAGCTCAAAACCCTGATCCTGGATTTCGTCCATCAAATACTCCAGCATCTGGCTCGCGTAATTCAGGCCCCGGTAGGGAGGCGGGGTGAACACCGCGCCGATCCCGGCGAGAGGGAAAAATTCCGAGCCGATCCGGACCCGGTGATGATAGACTTTGCAGGAGGAAAAAATCTCCCCCTGATCGTCAATCAGAACCAGGTGCTGAAAATTCTTCCGAGACCAGGGATGGTTCCGGATCAGGTTGTGATACTCCACATATTCCTCCAAACTGATCCCGTGGCCCCAGACCGATTTGCTCTGCTCCAAAACCGCCAAAATCTCCCGGTCCGTCCCCGGTCTCAGCGCCAGCGCCTTTGGACTCATAATCTCCATCGTCTAAATATCTCACTCTTTTAGATGCTGTCAAACCTATCTGAGGCCAGGCCTTAAGGACCGGTTGCCCGAATTATTTGGTGAATTCCATCAGATGTTCCCGGTCATCTAGGAGGAATTCCAGTTCCAGGAAATTTTGATCCGGATTCCAGAAGAAATTTTCCGTTTCCCGTCCGTCCGTCCGGATGGTCGGCTTTTCGCTCAAGCCGTAAAACCTGACTTTCGCCATGCGCTCCGGGATCGGGAACGGGCCATTTTTTTTGCCGATGTAAAAATTAAATCCCTGGTTGGTTTTTGAAACCTGAAACTCCCGAGTGGAAAAATTACCGCTTAAATATTCCTCGCTCTCCCCGTCGTCTTGATAGAGCTGAAAAGTTCCCGTTTGATTCCCCGGATATACTTCCAGCTCCAACCCCGGCCAGGGGATTTTCAGCTCCGGCTTTTGCTGAAAAACCAGGATCCCTCCCTCCCGGATAAAAATCGGCATCGTTTCCAAACCCGCATCAGCCTTGATCCATCCCGGGCCGGAGAATTCCTTTTTCTCCCAAAAATCCGTCCATCTCCCCTCGGGCAAATACACCCGCCGCTCTTTTTGTCCCCGGTTCACGATCGGCGCCAAGATCAAGGACGGTCCGACCATAAACTGGTCCTCAATTTTTCTTGCCGCGAAATCGCGGGGGAATTCCAGGAACAGGGGCCTCCAGACCGGAACCCCGGTGTGACTTGCTTCCCAAAACAGCGAGTAAATAGTCGGCATCAGCCGATAGCGGAGCCGGATATATTTTTTCGCTATCTCCTCAACCTCCGGCCCGAATTGATACGGCTCCTGCCGCCGGGTCCGGATCGAGCTGTGGGTCCGACAAAAGGGATAAAAAGACCCGAGCTGGATCCAACGGGCGTAAAGCTCGGGCGGGCAATCCCGGGCGAACCCTCCGATGTCCGCACCGGCAAAACTCACCCCGCTCAAGCCCAGGCTCAGGATTTGGGTGATGCTTCCGGCCAAATGGCGGAACCGGCTTTTACTATCCCCGGTCCAGACCGAACTCATCCGCTGAATCCCGGCAAAGCCGCTCCGGCTCAACAGGAACGGCCTTTTACCCGGCCGGAATTTCTTGAACGCGCTCACCGTGGCCTCGCATTCCATCTGGCCGTAAAGGTTCCGGCATTCCCGGTGCGGAAGCTCGCGGCCGGAAAAGCGGTGAAGCATCTCCGGCTCTCGCTCCGGCCGGAAAGACACCACCGTCTTCCCGATCCTCAAATCATATTTCCAGAAACTCGGCTCGTTCATATCGTTCCAGATCCCGCTGATCCCCTGCTCAAACAAACCCCGATGCTGCACCGCCCAGAACTCCCTTGCCTCCGGCCGGAAAAAATCCGGGAACGCGGATAGTCCCGGCCAGAGTTTCCTTTGATACTCCTCCCCCTGCTCATCCTCGCATAAGTATCCCTGTTCTTTCGCCAGCAGATACGGCTGATATTCCGGATCAACCTTCAGACCCGGATCGATGATGCTCACCAGCCGGACCCCTTTCTCCATCAACTTACGAGACAGCCCGGCCAGGTCGGGAAACCTTTTCGCGTCCACCGTGAAGGGCTGATACCGATCCATATAATGTATATCCAGGTGAACCGCGCTGAGCGGGATTTGCCGCTGTTCAAATTCCTCCGCAACCCCCTCAACTTCTTCCTGCGAAAAATAAGACCAGCGGGACTGGTGGTACCCAAGCGACCAGAGCGGGGGCAGGAAAGCCTTTCCGGTCAGATCGGTATAAAGCGAGATTAATTCCTTGACCGAGCCGGCGGAAAGGAAATACAAATCCATTTCCCCGCCTGCCCCGTTCGCGGACATCAGGCCCGGGAATTTCTTGCCCAGGTTCAGCTCCAGATAGCCCGGCTGATCAAAAAACCAGCCGCAGACCGATCCCGGCCGGAGCGAAATCAAAAACGGAACACTGGTATATCTAGGGTCCCGTTCAAAATGTTTCCCGCCCACATCCCGGTTCCAGAATTCCCAGACCTTGCCCTTGCGCGAAAGTCCTCCGTATTTGTCGCCCAGGCCGAAGAATTCCTCGTCCGGAAAAATAAAACGGCTGACGCTGAAATCGTCCATCCCGAACCCCGGTCCCAGGCCGGGAAAATCGCGGCTGAGCAATTTGTCCGAGCAATCATAAATTTCAAACCGGAACGGCCCCTCCGGGATCAGCAGTTTTAGCCGCTCGGTTTTAAGGAGAACCCGGTCCGGCTTGAGTTCAAGCCGGCACTCCGCTTCCGGCCGGGCGGTGATGGCGTTGGAAATCTTGTCCGGCCAGGACAGGTCGCGGGTGATCCGGACCCGGAGCGCGCCCGTCCGGAACGCCTCCACCCTTGCCAGGCCCGACAGATATTGCAGTTCCACTCCAAAATCGGTTTGCGAAACCCGTCTCAACCCGAACAATCCCTGCCGCTCAACCGGTTTCCGGAACCGCTCCATCCTTTCTCTTATGCGTATTGCCATTCTCAAAACCTGCCTGCCCAATTCTCACAAAACCAGGCCGACAATTCAAGCCGGCTATGCCCAAGGTGAAAATTTCCCCGGCCATTACCTGGTATTGTTCAAGGCCGCCAGGAATTTCCATTTGGAAAGCGAGTTGTTCCCAAACCTCCCGGACCAGACCCGGCGGAAGATTTTGAAGAAGGTCCAGGCGCAGGAGCAGGGTTAGCCGGGGTAAAAAACTTGAATATCCATTTGCTTGGGATACTATCAGGGTATTGAATTATTCCAGATTGCGATACGCCCTGATCGCGGCGTTGATCCTGGCCGGGTCGTGGTTTGATTCCTGCCACAAGACCGCCAAAGGGCCTTCGGTGATCATCATCACCCTGGACACGGTCCGGATGGATCATCTTTCCGTATACGGATATTTCCGGCCCACTACTCCGTTCCTGAACCAGCTCGCGGCGGAGAGCGTGGTTTTTAACAACGGCTACACGCCGATCCCGCACACGGTCTCGGCGCACGCCTCCCTGTTCACCTCCCACTATCCTTCCGAGCACAAGGCCCTGTATAACGGCTGGAAGCTTGAGGATTACCAGCCGCCACTCCTGGCGGAAGTTTTGAAGCGGGAGGGGTATCAGACCGGCGCGGTGGTCTCGAGCGCGGTGCTGGCCGGATGGCATGGGCTGGACCGCGGCTTTGATTTTTACCAGGACCAGAATTTTGAACACAAGGTGACGGGCGAGAAGAAAAAGGAAAAGACGACCTCCATAGATTATAATCAGCGCCGCGCCTCGGAAGTGGTGAAATGGGCCGAGAAATGGCTCAACGAAATTGAACGGCAGCAACCGTTTTTCCTCTGGCTCCACTTCTACGACGCGCACCGACCCTACGACCCGGACCCTGATTTTACCCCGCGCTTCCAGTTGGACCCCGAATTCACCAAATACCTGGAGCAGAACCATTACCAGATGCCGGACAAGTATGATCAAGTAAACACTTACGACAACCAGCTCGCGTACCTGGACCAAAACCTGGAGAATTTTTTCCAGTACCTGAAGGCGCAGGGGCTGCTGGATAAATCCCTGATCATCATCACCGCGGACCACGGCGAAGGGCTGGGGCAGCATAACCTGATGAACCACGGCCTTTACCTAAGCCAGGAGCAGGTCCGGATCCCGCTCCTGATCCGGTTCCCGGACCGATCCCGGGCCGGGACCAAAATAGACACAAGGGTGAACCTGATTGATCTCGCGCCCACCGTGCTGGATTTTCTCAAGCTCAAGGACCCGATGGAACCGCGCGGAAAATCCTTGCTCAGCCTGATCGCGGGCGGGAAACAGGAACTCAGAGCCTGCGAATATTTTGAGCGGAGATGGTATGAGCCGAACAAAAAGGTCCAGGGCCGGAAAGCCGGAGCGCTCTGCGGGGAATGGAAAATCATCTGGGCCGACCAGGAGGAAAAGGAGCTTTATAACCTGACCAATGATCCGTTTGAATTGACCAATATCCGGGATTCGGAAAACAAAAAATACCTGGAAATGGAAACCGAGATGAAAGGCTATCTGGACCGGGTCAAGTTCTTCGCGGTGAAAAAGCAAACCGTGCCCAAAGAGGTTCAGGATCAGCTCAAAGCCTTGGGCTATACCAAATAATTCTGCCCGCCGGCCGGGTCTGGAGGCCGGGGGCGAAGCTGTAAATAAGGCCAAGAATTGACCCGGCCTGGATGCGCTCAAGGCAGCAAGCTTCAAATCTTTTCATCTATCCGGGCTTGACCCTGGCAGTCATAAAGGGGGGGCCGGATTTCCTGCTTCTTTTATTTAATGTAGCCCAAGGCCCGGAGATGCTTCTTGATTTCCATATCCGTCCGGGAGTCGGTCTTCTGTTCTTTCATCGGTTGATAAGTTCCGTAAGTGGATACGGTTTTAACCGGGTGGGATTTCACAAACTCATGGTCATACCCCTCAAGCCATACCCTCCCGCGCATGTCCTGGGCGGTCGGGAAACCCATTAAATAAAGAATATTCGGAGTCAAATCGTAGACCGTGGGCTGCTTGATCGCGGCGCCCTTTTGGATCGGCCCTCCGGCCATGACCAGGATTCCGGGGGGCGCATGATGATGACTGTATTTCCCGTCCGGGTCTTTTTGCCAGCCATGGTCGCTGGCGACGATGAAAATTGTTCGATCGTCCGCAAACTTCAACAATTCTCCGATAAATTTATCATTGTCGGAGTAAATTTCATCTATGATCCTGCCATATTTATTTCTTTGTTTTTCTGAAATATTGGGATCATTGATCCGATTCGAATATTTGAAAGCCGTGTGGCTTAGAATATCAATGCCGCGAGTATATATCGCCCAGAACGATATTTCCGGATGCCGCCGGATTAAATCGAGCGAAATGTTTTCGATGCTTACATCCCAACTGATGCTGAAGGGGAATTCCGATTTGACGGAATATTTCTTATAGGAGGCATTCCGCATTTTGGCTATTTCTTCATCCGTAACATCCAGATAACGATGATAAAATTCATTGCTGACCTCTTCGGGCGGCAGCACCAGGGTTTCCAGATCCTGGGCCAGCTCCGGGGGATAGGTCAGGCCTCCCGGAGGCGGCTCGAAACCCCTTTTCGCCTTGGGCCGGAAATAGACAAACCGGTCGCTAACCATGACGCCCAAAATTTTTTCCGCCGGCCAGGTCGCCCACCAATGAATCACCCCCGAAGGAACGCCGTGTTCGCTGAAGATATTCCAGAGCGCCTTTTCCAAACGGTTGGAGCTGTTTATCGGCAAAATCTCGGGTTCCTTGGTAAAATACTTTTTCAAACCGATTACCCACATTTTTTCCGGGAATATCAAAGAACCGGTTTCCACCCTGGTGAAAGGCAATCTCCTGGTAACATAATGAACAATACCGTGTTCCTGGGGGCTTTTGCCCGTGACGATGGTGGTCCAGATTTGAGGGCTATGGGTCGGATTGAGGGTTGTCAAGGGAGAACGCACGCCTTGCTCGATCAATTTTTGAAGATTGGGCATTTTGCCTTCCGCCACCAGCTGGTCAACGATCTTGTTCTCCATGCCGTCAATCCCCAAAAAAATGACTTTAAAACCGGTGGCTTGAAATTTCTCGGTCGCGATCAGGGCGGGGGAATTGCCCATTTCACGGCGCTGAGCAAGACCCAACGGTAATGCCGTCAGCATGATTAACAATAGCAACAAGTCCAGAATGAAGCTGACCTTTTTGAGTTCCCCCATAATGGGCATGGCCAAGGCCATGACCGCGATCAAGACCACGGAAAGAAATACGGCCGGTAGGAGGAAAGAGACCGGCTTGGTCAAGGCCTTAAGCAGGTAATTATTATATGCCAAAGCATACCACACTTGGGTCAGATAGCAGATAGTGGCGATGATCCAGGGCAGGTGGGATGGGATTCGCCGCAGGCCGGGGATAAAAGCGCCCAGATAAGTGACCAGGCCCAAAATCAATCCCAAAATCAGCCCCGGGAGGACCAGCAAAACCAGCAGCATAATTTCCACCTTGATCAGGTCAACGGGGAAAAAAACCTTGGAGTTGATCCCGGCCAGCACGACGGCAAACAGGCTGACGAACGATAGGGTGAAGGACAGGGCGGCCATTTCCGAAACCTTGATGCTCTTGGATAACGACATCTCTCAAATATTCCTCAGCCGATTATATCGGCCCTTACTCCACAGTCAAATTTGCAAGATTCCTTGCCGCGGCTCTTCTGGCCGTTGGCGATCCGCTATTCCTTCGACAAAATCCGGGCCTCGGAAGAGGCCTGGTCCCTTGCTTGATCGGGTTTTTGGATCATACTAAAATTCTAGCGCTAACCGGTCAGGCAATAGGGCGGGACGGATAGGCGAAATTTCATAAGGGACATGGCGATTGCGAGGAGCGTGCTGATCAGCGGGTCCGGGAGCTTGGTGGCTTCCCGGCCCAACCTTTTGCTGATCCTGTTTGATCAAATGAGGAAACCGGCCCTATTGATTTATCAATTGGTTAAGCTAAACTCAACGAACTGAGGCGGATTCAGATGAAAAGATTTTTTATCATCGCTCTGCTGTTGGCGATCCTGGGGGGCGGCTCCTGCCGGGAATCGCGGAAAAAACCCTCGGTGATTTTGATCTCGCTGGACACCGTCCGTCCGGACCATCTTTCTTTATACGGATATTTCCGCAAGACCACTCCCTTTCTGGAGCAGTTGGCCAAGGAGAGCGTGGTTTTCACAAATGCTTACAGCCCGATCTCGCTCACGGTCCCCTCCCACGCCTCTCTATTCACCTCGCATTATCCGTCCGAGCACAAGCTGGTGAACAACGGCTGGAGACTTGAGAACTGGAAGCTCCCGCTTCTGGCCGAGGTTTTGAACAAGCAAGGTTACCAGACCGCCGCGGTGATCGGAAGCAAGATTTTAATTAGATACTCTGAACTCAATCGGGGCTTTGAATACTATCAGGATCGGAATTTCGGGTACAATATCAGCATTGTCCGGAGTAAAAAATTCCAGAAACGCAAAAGCATCAAGCGGCTCGCCCAGAATGTGGTTGATTACGGGATGGATTGGCTCGGAAAGATCAAACCCGGCCGGCCATTTTTCCTGTTCCTGCATTTCTACGACGCGCATATGCCCTATACTTTCCCGCAAGACTGGAATAAGCCTTTCCAAAATGACGCCGATCTGAAAAAATATCTGGAAGCCAATTCATTCCTGATCAAAGATGACTACGACCAGGTCAATGATTACGACAATTCCCTTTCTTACCTGGATCAGAACCTGGAGCGGTTTTTCAGGTATCTGAAGGAAAAGAACCTGCTCGAGAACACCATCATTATCATTATCTCGGATCATGGCGAAGGCCTGGGCCAGCATAATTTCTACAACCATTGGCTGAATATCTACGAGGAGCAGGTGCGGGTGCCGCTCCTGATCCGGTTCCCGCGGTCTGAACATGCCGGCCGAAAGGTCGAGGCGCAGGTCAGCTTGATTGATGTCGCCCCCACCATCCTGGATTTTCTCCAGGTCAGGGACTCGATGGAAAGCAGGGGCAGTTCCCTGCTCCCGCTCATCACCTCGGCAAAGAGCCAAATCCGGCCCTGCAATTTTCAGGAGCGGCGCTGGTTCCCAGAGGAACCCCCCCCCGAGGAAAAGCATTGGGCAGCCGGGAAAAAAGCCGGGGTGGTCTGCGGCGAGTGGAAACTGATCTGGGCGGACCGGGAACCGGTTGAGCTTTATAACCTCAAGTCCGACCCTCTCGAACTCCAGAACCTGAGAGAGTCCGAGCCGAAAAAATACCACGAGCTCCTTCCCATCCTTCAGGACCATCTCGAGAAAATAAATTTCAATTCCGCCAAAGAGCAGGCCGTTCCGGAAAAAGTCCGGAAGACCCTCAAGAGCCTGGGATACGCACAGTAAACCATTAAGGATAAATTTTTACTTCGGCCCGCTCGTCCGCGGGAAAGCCCCGCCCCCGGGTCGGGTCTAGGATTGACAAGGCAGTCCGTCCCGCTAGAATAAAAATCGGACCGAGATTATCTGCAGGAAACCAGGGGCGATACCAACAGGGCTGAAACCGGGTTCGTCATTTAGAGGATAAGATGAATAATAACCGTTTGGATCATACCTTGCAGGAGAATTCCGGCATAAGCAGAGACCCGCTTTTTTGGACCTCCATGGCAATCGGGGGATTTGTCCTGTTGCTGACGCTCTGGTTCAGGCTGGGCATTGACCAATCGGTTTATTCGTATGGCGCCTGGCTCTGGAAGGATTATCACCTGCCGCCGTATCTTGGAAGTTGGGGCCACAATTTCCCGGGAACTTATTTGTTTTATTATCTGGCTTTCAGCCTTTTCGGCGAGAACACCCTGAGCGTCCGCTTGCTTGATCTGATCATTCAACTGACCAATTTGGTCATGATTTTTTACCTGTCCCGAAGGCTTGCCGGTCGCAGTATTGCCGGCTTTCTGGCGGTGGTCTTCTACAGCATTTTTTATTATTGGATTGGAAGCACCGACGGAACCGCCAAGAAAGAAACTTTCATTTTTTGGACTTTTTTGCTCGCCACGGTCGTATCTCTGCGACTAAACCATAAATATCTCCGCGCGGCCCTGATCGGCTCGCTCCTGGGATTGGCGTTCCTGCTCAAACCCACTTACGGTTTGGCCTGGCCGGTGTTCGGGATTTTTCTTCTGGTTAAAGGGCGGAATCAGAAATTGCTGCCCTGGCTATCCGAGCTCTCGCTCTTTTCCCTCTTCTGTTTTATGCCCGCCCTGCTGATCATTTTTTATTACTGGTATTATTGGGGGCCTGATTCTTTGCGAGAAATATATTTCGCGCTGATCTGGTTTAACGCCAAAATTTATAGCAGCATGAGCGAGTTCGGGCAATTCAATTGGCTTTTCTGGGTGAAGAACCTTTCCAGGGCTTTTTTCCAGAAATATCCGCTCTACTTTTTGCCCGCCTTTTTTGCGTGGGGAACGCAATTTGGGAAAAAAGCAAGGACAAAAGACCTGCCCCTGTTTTGGATGCTTTTGGCGCTGGCCTTGGTCAGCATGATCAGCTACGGCATTCAGGGCAAGAATAACTTAAACCATCTTTTCACTTTCACCGGATTCTGCATCATCTTTTCCGGCTGGGGATTTGCGCAGTTGCTGCGCTGCTTTCAAGGCTGGGAGAATTCCCGACCGGGTAAAATCGTCACCGCGGTCTTTTGCCTGGGCCTGATTGGATGGAATGCGCAAAATGTCCCGGCGCCCGGGCGGGAATTGGCGGTCAAATACAGTTTCCGCAATTTTGAAAAGGCCTATAAATTCGGCTTCGGCGCCAAGAATGACAAAATGTCCGCGGCCAATTACTATGTCGTGGCGGAATACCTGAGGCCCTTGCTCAAGCCCGGCGATCAGATCGCCTGCTTTGGACCTTACCCGCTGGTTCCGTTCCTGCTCAAGAAAAAAGAGCCGACGGTTTTTGTTTGCGTTCATCACATGCTGCTCAAGCGAAGGGACGGACAAATTTTCCCTTTGCAAAAAAAATGGATCAGTGATTATTCCGATCAGACGATCCGGTCGCGCCCTCATTTTATTATCATCTCCCGGAAGTTCCCGAACGAGGGCAATGTTTATTATAATTTTATGGAGAAAAATCCCGAGCTGGCGTTGGCCCGGCTGTTCCCGCAATTGAAACTTTTTATGGATAGTAATTACCGGTTGACCACGACCATCGGACAGGTGAAAATCTATGAGCTGCAAAATTAGGCCTGCGATCTCCGATAACCATCGCCATGCGTTGAGATCTATTTCTGTAATAGGAGATGGGAACTTATCAATCGCGAACGATCCTGATCAAGCGAAAACCGGGAAAATTTTGCGAGGCCGCCATAATTAGATTATACTGTTTTATAATGAAAACAGCCAAAATAATCCTTGTTTTATCCGTATTCAGCCTGCTTTTGCCGGCATGCAAGCCGTCCACACCCAAGCCTTCGGTGATTTTGATCGTGCTGGATACGGTGCGGAAGGATCACCTTTCTCTTTACGGCTATCCCCGCAAGACCACGCCCTTTTTGGAAAAGCTGGCAAAGGAGAGCGTGGTTTTTGATAATGCCTATACTCCGATTTCCCTGACCGCTCCGGCCCATACCTCTCTTTTCACCTCCAGTTATCCGTCCGAGCATCAGGTCCTGGAAAATGGGTGGAAGCTCCAGAATTGGAAACAGCCGCTCCTGGCCGAGGTCCTCAAAGAAAACGGCTATCAGACCGGCGCCATCTTGGGGAGCAAAATCCTGCATCGCTCGATCAATCTGAACCGGGGCTTTGATTATTATCTGGACCAGGGTTTTGTGGTCCCTGGTTCCGGGGCTGACGAGGACGCCAAAGGACCCGAGCCCGCTGAGAAAAAAGCCGCGGATAAGTCCAAGCCATTGAATAAGCGGAGGGCGCGGGATGTTGTGAACCTGGCCGAGGATTGGCTGAACCAGCTTGACTCCCACCAGCCCTTCTTTATTTTTCTCCACTTCTGGGACGCGCATCGGGCCTATTATTTGCCGGATGATTTTGTCAGGCCTTTCCAGTTGGACCCGGAATTCCGCGCCTGGCTGGAAGCGAACCATTACCAACTCCCGGAGCAATATGAGAATGTCAACGAGTATGATAATGCCCTCGCCTATATAGACCAGAACCTGGAGTCTTTTTTCAAGTTTTTGGACCAGAAGGGAATCCTTTCCCGCGCTTTGGTTATCATTGTGGCCGATCACGGCGAAGGCCTGGGCCAGCATAAAGTGTATTGGCACTGCGTAAAGATTTATCAGGAACAGGTCCGGATCCCGATGATCATCAGGTTCCCGGACAAGGCTCAGGCCGGCCGGAGGCTTGACCCCAGCGCCAGCCTGATTGACATTGCCCCGACCATCCTGGAGTATCTCCATCTCAAAAATACCATGGAAAGCCGGGGCCGGTCCTTGTTACCGGTCATTTCCGGCGAGGAAAAAGCCATACGGCCATGCGAGTATCTGGAGCGGAAATGGTATCCCCCGGACAACCCGGCACATCTTGAGAAATGGGCTCCGGGCCGGAAAGCCGGCATTGTTTGCGCGGCATGGAAACTGATCTGGGCGGATCAGGAGCCGATTGAGCTTTTTAATTTGACTAATGATCCGTTCGAACTTGCCAACCTTAAAGAAGCCGAGGGGAAAAAATCCCAGGAGCTGGAAACGGACCTCAAGGATCATCTCCAAAAAATAAAGTTCTATTCGTTCAAAGTTCAGGACTACTCCCAAAAAATGAAAAAAAACCTTGAGAGTCTTGGCTATCTGAAATAAAATGAGCCTGGTTGGGAAAATTTTTCATGAATGAGCCAAGTCCGCCCGGGGTGGAAGGGAAATTATCTCAGCCGGCGCTCTTGTTTATTATCATTTTGGCCGGCCTGATCCTGAAGTTGCTCCTGCTTCACGATTTCAATTCCCTCCCTTTGATCGGGGACGAATATAAATACTGGGAAAAATCGATGGACACTTTTTACGGATATTTTTCCCGCCTGAACTTCCAGGGCCGCTCTATCCGGTTTTCCTGGCCCTCAACCGCATTCTCTTTAAAGGTTCGGCGATGCTGCTGGTCCGGGGGGAGCAGATTCTTTTGCAGAGCCTGGAAGTGTATCTGATCTATCTGATCGCGCTTCGCTTCTTTTCCCGACGGCAGGCGCTCGCCGCCGGGGTCATCGCCGCCTTTTATCCGGAACTGGTTTCATACGGATATTTAATCTTTTCCGAAATATTGTTCCTGGCTTTTTTCCTCGGGTCCGCGCTTTTTTATTTCCGCTCCCTGAAAAAGCCGGGGTATCAATCGCTGAGATGGCTGATCCCGGCCGGGATCCTGAGCGGGCTGGCCTGCCTGACCCGCTCGGTGAACTTATTGTTTTTACCCCTCCTTCTCCTTCACCTGCTCTGGTTCCGGAAAGACGGTTTGAAAGACCGGATGGCGCTGGCGCTGATCTTTTTGCTCGCGATCTTCGCGCCCATTTCCATCCAGACCGCCAAGAACTACCGGCTGGCGGCCTGCCCGCTTCTGATTGACACCTGCGCCGGGTTGAATTTTTACAAGTCGCACAATCAAGAGGCGCCCCCGCATTACGACTTCAACGAGTATCACCGGCCGGAAAAATTCAGCCGGGAAAGGTGCGCGGGGAACGAGGTCTGCGGGAGGATCCGATGCGAGTTCGGGAACGCCCGGGCGTTCATTTTCGCGCATCCCGGTCTGACCCTGCGCCGGATGGGGGTCAAGGTGATTGACCTTTACACCCCCAACCTGTTCATCTACAAGAATATCTTCCGCGAAAGCTCCTACCTCCTGATCACGCCGGAGCCTCCGGGCGAAACTGAAAAATTGAGCCGCTACCGCGGGCTCTGGTTCCGGATTCTCGGCTCGGGAGCATATCTGGCCCTGATGCTTCTGGCCCTGCTCGGGATCTCCGCGAGCAAGGATCGGGAGCTGAAATCCTTCACCGTCCTGCTGATCCTGTATCACACCGCGATCTGCTCCCTGTTCTTCTCGGTCAGCAGATACCGGATGCCCTTTATCCCCTTCCTGATTATTTACGCCGGGGCGTTCCTGGCAATGAGCAAAGAAGATTTACGGGACCTTGCCAAACGGCAATGGGCCCTCGGGTTGGGCTTATGGCTTTTGCTTTTTATTTTGACCTTCCCCCGATTGCTCCTGATCCTGAAATGAAAGAGGCGGGGGTTCGGCTCCCCGCCTCCCCGGTCCTGAAAAGATGCCGGATTATTCTTATTTGCGCGGTCCGGAAGCCGCTTGATTCACACAGCACCCAGGCCTGGAAAAGCTCTTCGTCGGTCCTTGAATCTTGTTCTTCCAATTCCCTGCTAGTTAATACGCTCGGGGGAAGGGTTTATTTGATGGGGCAGGAGGAATATCAGCAGGATTGCGGACAGCAACACCAGGGCCGCGCCATAGGAAAAGACCGGCCCGGCCCCGTATTTTTTCCAGACCAGGCCGGCGATCACGCTGCTGGGGAGCATCAGAGCTCCGGTGATCGCATAGTAGATGCCGTAGGCGCTGGCGCGCTTTTCGCTCGGGATCAGCTCCCCGATCAAGGCTCGCTGAATACCCTCCCGGGTCGCGTCCACAATGCCGAAGCCGGCGAACAGGGGCCAGAGCCAGACCAGTTCCAGGTTCCGGGCGAATCCGAGATAGACCAGGCCGCACGAAACAAACGAAAACAATAAGACCTTTTTCCGGCCGATTTTGTCCGAGATGACCCCGGCCGGAATGGAAACGAGCGCGCAGCTCAAATTATAAACCAGGTAAACCAAGGTGGTGTGCGACAGGCTCATCCCCAGTTCCTGGGCCCGCTGGATCAGGAAGATATTGGAAAAATTGCCCAGCACGAACACCGAGGATACGATCAGGTAGTAATGATAGTTCCGGTTGAATCCCCGGAAATTGAGTTGGAATTTTTGCCCGGGAGTCTTTTCCCGCGGCGCGACTTCGCGCACCAGGACGGCGAGCAGGATCACCCCGATCGCGGCCGGGACGATGGACCAGAGGAAAATGCTTTTGAAATTGAGCCCGAGGAAAAGCAGTCCGAAAGCGATCAGGGGTCCGATGGCGGCGCCAAAGGTGTCCATCGCCCGGTGGAACCCGAACCATTTCCCCAATTCCGCGGGCGCGGAGCTGTCCGCCACGATCGCGTCCCTGGGAGCGGTCCGGATCCCCTTTCCGGTCCGGTCGAAAAACCTTAATCCCAGCACCATCGGCCATCCCGCGCTCATCCCGATCAGGGGCTTGGCAATCGCGCTCAGGGAATAGCCGAGCCCCCACCAGGACCTTCCGCTTCCGGAGCCGGTCCGAAACATATCCGAAAAATCCCTTGAGCACGCTGGCGGTGGATTCCGCCACCCCTTCGATCAGACCGAGCACGGCCGGAGAGCCGCCCAAACTCTTGACCAGTTGCGGCATCAGCGGATAGAGCATCTCGCTGGAGATGTCCGTGAACAGGCTCACAAACCCGAGCGAAACGATGTTCCGCCGAAAAGTTTTCTTCGGCTCGGACCTGGCTTCGCTCATCTCAGGAGTCGGCGTTTCTACTTGACCGGGTTCTCGGAAACGAATTTAGTGTAGCGCTCCGGGAAATCCGGCTGAGCGCCTTTTTCCCAGCCCTGCTTGAGATATAATTTGTTCAGCTCCGCGAGCCGGCTGCTCGGCTTGGGATGCGTGCTCAACAGCGTTTTCAGGTTGGGCCCGGGTTGATTTTCCGAAGGCTCCAAACGCTTGATGAAATCATAAATCCCGTAGGGGTCGTATCCGATCTTGGAGCAGTTGAGAGCGGCGAGCCGGTCCGCTTCATATTCGTCTTCCTTGCTCAGCCCCTTGACCACCAGGGATTTCCAGGCCTCATCGGTCAGGCCTTGCAGGACTTTCTCCTGATCCGAGGACAGGTCCGTGGCCGAGAGCGCCAGTTTGGTGCCCGCCTGCCAGACCCCGGATTTTTGAATCTCCTTCACCACATGTTTCCGGGCGATATGTCCGATCTCGTGCGCCAGGACCCCGGCCAGTTCCCCTTCGCTCTTCGCCTGCTTGAGCAAGCCCCGGCTGATGAACACATACCCGCCCGGAGCGGAATAGGCGTTCACCTCGGCGGTGTCCAGGATCGCGAACCGGTATTTCAGCTCCGGCCGTTCCGAATAAATCGCCAGGCCCCGGCCCATCACATTGATCCGCTCGGTCCAGGTCTCGTCCTTCCAGATCCCGAAGGTGCCGGCCAGGCGCGCCGCCACTCTTCTCCCCACCTGGATCTCATCGTCGTCGCTCATCGGCTTGGCCGCTTTCACCAAATCCTTGCCCGCGTTGAGCAGGCCGCCGGCGTCAATATTTTTCAGGTCAAAATTCTGCGCCGAACCCAAAGCCGGAGCCAAGATCGCCGCGAGCATTACCGCGATAAAAGTTTTGGCGGTCTTCATTATTCTTCTCCTTTGACCGCTCTGCCCCGGTACGGCCCCAGGCCGCGGCTCTTGAGGAATTCCATCATCTCGTTTTCATTCACCTTGAAACCCTCCATCCACTTGACCGCGCCGAAATCGTAGCTTTCCTTGAGCTTGCCCTCCTCGTCCACTCCCCGCACGCCCGCGGTGGTGGATACCTGCCCGCTGCTCTTGCTCCAGCTCGGGTCCGGCCTGGAGAAAACCCTCCGGAAGGCGCTCCAGAATTGAGACTCATCCTCGTCCCCGCCCCGGTTCTGAGCCTGCCCCTGGGACTGCGCCAGCAGGATCGGCCTTTCGCTGTCCCGGGACTGGATCAGGAACGGGATTGAGAGGGCGGTCAGGACCAAAACCAAGAAACCTATTTTTTTCATTGTCTCCTCCGCGTTTGTGGTTCAGACCAAAAGTTCCGTCAACCGCTTCACCTCTATTTTATCCTTCGCCGCGGCTTTTTGCATCAACTCCAGGCATAGCCCGCACTCGGTCACGATCATTTCCGCGCCCATCTTCTTCGCCTCCTCCACCCTCTTCCGGGAAACCCGCTCCGCCATCTCCGGGTCATACCAGAACAGACCCCCTCCGCCTCCGCAGCATTCCGCGAGGTTTTTATTCTGGCTGAATTCCACAAGTTGATATCCGAGCTTGGAGATGATGGCCCGGGGCTGGTCCATCAACCCCATCCTCCGGCCCAGGAAACACGGATCATGATATATCACCTTCACCGAATTCGCCCCGGGACGGGCGGCCAAATTTTCCGGGACCGCCTCCAAAATAAATTTGACCTTGACGCTCTCCGGAAGTTTCCTGCGCAAGCTGTAAAAACAATGCGGGCAGACCGTGACCACTTCCTTCGGATTCGCCTCAAGCAATTTCTCCAATCCCGGATGGACGCCTTCCGCGCCGATCTCGTCCAGCAACCCGCCGCAGCAAACCCCGCTGACCAATTCCGCGGACAGGCCGATTTTTTCCGCCAGGCCGATCCATTTCCCCGGCTCTCCCTTGACCATCTCCCGGCATCCCAAAAATAACAGCCGATCGCTTTTGCCGGACCCCTTCCCCAAAACCACTTGCTCTTTCCCGAAGGGGTTTCCGAACTGGTCCAGGTTTTTCTTTACCGCGGGGAAAATCTCCCAAGTCTTGGACGGGTCCACCCGGAAAATCCATTTCCGCATCAGCCACCCAATCTCCGAAATTTTTACTTCCTCCGGACAGGCCGGCTCGCAACGCGCGCAAAGGGTGCAGCGGAAGAAATCGTCCAGGTCCGATATATATTGCGGCTGGGAACGGCCGGCGCAGGCGGCCAGATGCTCGGGCCCGAGGAATTTCCCTGCGCTAACCGCCGCGGGCAGGCAGGCTTCCGGGCACAGCCCGCACACGGTGCATTTTTCAAAATTATAGACCAGCCCGATTTCTTCCGGACGGAACGAGCTGATCCAGTCTTTCCGGAAATAGCCCTTGAACTTCTCCGCCTGGTTTTCCTTCCGCCGCGGAATAATGGACCGGGCCAGATGGAACCAGAAATTGTATCCCAACACCCAGAGCGCCTTGAGCCGTTTCCCGTCAATCATTTGTCTTTCCTCAACTTCTGATAGGTATCCTTTAACAGACGCGCGTCCTGTTCCAGGATCGGGCTTTCGCAAATACAGAACCCCTCAACCTCATAATCCGCGAACGCCCTCAAACAATCCCGCCAGTTGAAATCGGACTTTTCCAGCGGGAGATGCCTGCGCTCTCCCTTGGCGGTGAAATCGATCCCGCTGAGGTGGATGTGCATCCGCTTTAGAATCTTCTTGCCGAACCCGTGCGCCAGCCGGTCCAGCGCCCCGCAAAAATCTTCATACCTGTTATATCTCCCGGCGTCGCGCGCGTAAAAATGAGAGAAGTCCACGCAGGGCAAAATCCCTCTCGCCCGTTTTCCCAGTTCAATCAAATCCTCCAGGGAACCCAATTGGCTCGGCTTCCCGGTCAACTCCGGGCGGATATCTATCTCCACATTTTCCTTTTGCAATTGAGTCAGGATCAGCTTCAGCTCCCGCTCCACTATCCTAAGCACCTGCCCGGCCGGCCGGTTCTGGAAAAAGGCCGAATGAAAAGTGATGCTCTCGGCCCCGCATTGATACCCTCTCCGCGCCGTGATCAGGATCCGCTCCTCGCTCGCCTCAATCTTGCCTTGCTCCTGGCTGGCTAGGTTGATGTAATAAGGCCCGTGAGCCGTGAGCCGGATTCCGGTCTCCTCGGACGCGGCCCTTGCCAGCTTCGCCCCGGACTCGGTCATCCTCACCCCGTAAACAAATTCCAGCTCCATACAATCCAGGCCCAGCCTCGCGCATTCCCGGATCCCTTCCTCGGGCTTCTGTACCCGGGAACTGGACGGAATCCCGGCCGGGCCGAATAACAGCGGCATTTTCCCTACCCCAATCTCCGGAGGCTCTCCGGCAAGATCATTTCCAAATAATATTTCAGCCAGCGATACCGGTCAAACATCATCAGAACCCCGACCAAAATCAGGATGGTTCCGGCGCCGATTTCAATCTTGCGGAAATGCGGCTTGATCCGGTTGAAGAAGCTGAAAAAACGCTCCACCAGGGCCGCGGTCAAAAGGAATGGAACCGCCATCCCCAAAGAGTACGCGAGCAAAAGCAAAATCCCCTTCAGCATCGTGTCCTGGTTCGCGGCCACTACCAAAATGCTCGCCAGGATCGGCCCGATGCAGGGCGACCACCCGAACGCGAACGCCAGCCCGAATAAAAAAGCCTTTAACGGACCCGTCCCCTTGATCTCCCCCTGGTAGCGCTTCTCCCTGAGCAAGGGCAAAAACTGGAACAAGCCAAGCAATTGCAGCCCGAACAAAATCACCAGCGCCCCTCCCACCCGGATCAGGATCGGCTTAAGGCTGATCAGGACCTGACCCAGCGCCCCGGCCATCGCGCCCAGGATCAGGAAAATGACGGAAAAACCGAGCACAAAAAAAATCGCGGTGACCAGCACCGACCGCGAGACCTTCCCGGTCCGTTCCGAGGACTGAAGCTCGGCCAGGGAATGGCCGGAGATGAACGAGATATACGCCGGAACCAACGGCAACAGGCAGGGGGTCAGGAAAGTAACCATCCCCATCGCAAAGGCCAAAACCAAACTAGGCGCCCCGCTCATCTTTTAGAATATATGGCAAGCGCGGGTGTATTTCAAATAAGCGGGTGAACCGGCAACTCGGAATCCGCCTTCGCTCGGACCGGCCGCGGCGGACAGGTGGGATCGCGGCTGCCGCGGATAGCGCGGCAGGGCAGGGGCCTTTGCCGTGGAAATGATCATTTCTTCCGGATCAGCCGCGAGAAATTATTCGGTTGATGATCCAACTTTCCCCCGAGCAACTCCCCGCACACGGCGCAGACATAATCGTATTTGTCCCCGCCTGGAAGCGCGAGCAGGATTTTCTTCTTTACCGGCCGGGCCTGCCCGCATTTCGGGCAGAATAATTCCGCAGCCTCCCATTCTTGGAATTGATCCGCCATCAATCTCCCTTGATGATTATTTTAGCATTATCTTCTTAAAATAGCGGCATCGGCTCGGTCGTATTCTCGCCCCGCGGCCCCTTGCCTCCGGTCCGGGATTGAGCTTTGCCGCAAGGGCTGATAAAATGAAGAAATGATCAGGGAGACCCGGAAAAAGATATTGGTTCTGGATTCGGAACCGTTTATGCGGGAGCTGCTCCGGATCAAGCTGGAGGCCGGCTGCGGGGAGGTGGTTTTCGCCGAGGACGAGAAGGAGGCGAAGCGGGTTCTGCTGGAGCAGGAGATTGCCCTGGTGATTTTGGAGATTTTGCATCCGCGGCTGGACGCCTACCGCCTGGTCCAATGGTTCAAGAACCATCCGGGCCTGGACGCGGTGCGGGTCCTGATCTTGACCTTCAAGAAGAAGGATCCGGAAACTTTTTTCCTTTACAATGTCTGGATTGAGGGCTACTTTGAAAAACCTTTTTTGCCGGAGTTGTTTTCAGCCAGGGTCAAGGAAATCTTGAACTGCGGGGTTGGCGGCTGATGGTCAAGATCGCTCAATTTAAAGACCGGGAAGATTTGGTGGGCCGGATTGAGAGCGAGAGCCTGCTGGAGGTGATTGACCATATCGTCAAACGCAAGTCGCCGATGTATTTGTGGATCCGGTTCGGGGGCGAGGAGGGGAACTTCTATTTCCGGGAGGGCAAGCTGGTTTACGCGGGTTCGCGCAGCCTGCGCGGGAAGGAGGCCGCCTATCATCCGCTCGCGTTCCGCACCGGGATTTTCCGGATCGTGCGCGGGAGGGAGCCGGAGACCGAGAATGTGGATATTGACTGGCAGACTTTCAAGAAGAATTTTTTGGCGGAGCTTCAGAAGCTGGTTTTGAATTTCCTCCCGGACCTGGAGGGCAAATTTATCATCAAGATCGTGGATTTTAAATTGCGGGACCTGTTTTATCACTTTGAGTCAGGGTCTCGTCTGCAAAGGGAAATCCTGATCCAGCTTTTCCAGGCCGGGGCCGAGCATGGTTTCAAGAGCCTGGTCCGGGGTTTGGAGGATAAGGTAATTGAGTTTCGGGAAGGGTTTTTCTCCGCGGTTTACTATATCCCGGAGTTGAGGTATTTCATCGGGGTGTCGGGCGAGAAGCAGGAGCAGGAGCAGATTGATGGGTGGATGCTTCAGCAATTTATTCCCCGGGCGCGCGAGTCGGTGAGCGTGGCCTTGCGGAGATCGGACCGGCTTTCGGTTCGCGCCGGGGTGCTGGCGGTGATCCCGGACCGGCTGCTGGGGGAGCAGGCGCGCTCGGCCCTGAGTTCGGCCGGTTTCAAATCCTGGATTTGCCGGGATGGTTTTGAGGGGCTGGTGCGCGCGGAAGACTACCGGCCGGACCTGATCGTATTATCTTATGACCTTGACCGGATTTCCAGCGCCGAGGTTTACGCCCGGCTCAAGCGGAAAGAAGAGAGCCAGATGATCCCGGTGATTTGCCTGGTGCCGGAACTGCATCGGCCCGAGCTGGAAAAAGCGGCCTGCGGGGATATTTATTATGAATTGCCCTTTTCCGGCAAGAAGCTGGTCAAGATGGTTGAGAATCTTTTGGAGTTAAAATAAAATGCCGGAACCGGGAACGAGGAGGATCAGATGAGAAAAACTTTTGCCTGGATCATAGTGATCGGCGGAACGGCCTTGGCTTTTGCCTGCGCCCGGCCGCGGGAGGAAAAAGCGGAAGCCAAAACCGTTCCCAAGGCGGAATATAAGACGGTGAAGCCGGATGAATTTCCGATCCCGGCGAAGCTGGCGGAAGCCCTTCCCGGCCTGGTCAATGACAAGATCCGGATCTGGAAGGAGATTTCTCCCAGCATCAACCTGGTGGTTTACGCCAAGGGTTATAATTTGAAAAAGGCGATGGAGGAATCGGCGCGGGCATTCCTGGCGCTTTCGGGAAACCCGGAATTCCGGAACCGGGTGGATTTCTGGATCATCCAGATCCAGCCCGAGCAAGGCCCGGAGGTGTTGGTCTGGGGGGCGCGCCCGTCGGAGGTGGACCAATATCAAAAGACTTTGGACCTCAAAAGCTTTTTCCGCGATTCCGAATATGTCCTGATCAATGACCAGATCATCAGCAAGGGAGACGACCGCTTGAAATCTTTCTAACCGATCGGAACCAACCGGAGCTAAATGATGGCAGCCGAACAGAAAACGATGATCCAGGAAATCGCGGAATGGGCCGCGGGTCTCAAGTATCAGCAGATACCCGCGAGGGTGATTGAGAAGGCCAAGCTCCAGATTTTAAGCGTGCTGGCCGCGATCCATTCCTCGGCCCACACCCGGGCGGGAAAAATTTTGATTGAAACCGCGCAGGATTTTTACGGGCCGGGCAAAAGCCCCCTGATCCCGACCGGGGGAAGAGCTTCTCTTTCCGCGTCTATCTTCGCCGCGGCCGGCTTGAGCGTGGCGCAGGATTATGACGATTACCTGGCCTTCGGACATACCGGTCATAGCGCGGTTTCGGTCCCGCTCCTGCTGGGGAATTCGCTCGCCTCCGACCCGAAGGAAATCCTGACCGCGCAAATCATCAGCAACGAAATTTCCGGACGGATCGGCGGGAGCGTGCTGCTGGGGCCGCACAACGGCCAGACCTGGTCGCATATTCACCTGATCGGATCGGCCGCCTCCGCCTCCCGGCTGATGGGCTTGAGCGCGGAAAAAACCGCGATGGCGATGGCGATCAGTTTCTATCAGCCCACTTATGTTCTGCCCCCCGGTTTTATGGGACCGGATTCCAAATTGCTCACCGGCGCGGTCCCGACCGTGCTCGGCCTGCAGGCGGCGTTCCTGGCCGAGAAAGGCTTCACCGGCGCGCTGGATCTTTTGGAAAACCATCAGGGCTTCCTGAACCATTTCAGCTACTACCCGCTGCCGATGATGCTTACGGGCTTCGGCCGGGCCTGGGTCACGGACACGCTCGCGTACAAGATATATCCCGGCTGCGCCTACATTGACACCACGGTGGACGCGCTGTTTGAAATCATCCGCAAGTTCAAGGCCGAGACCGGCCGGGAGCTGAGCGTGGACGAGGTTACGGAGATTTTGGTGGAAGGCACGGCGCTGACGGTTGAGATGGACCACCTGAGCAAGGTTGGGATCAGCTTTGACCCGCTCAATCCGGTGAGCATCAATTTTTCCATCCCGGGAAATGTGGCGCTGGTTTTGCTCAAGCGCAAGCTGACCGGCTCGGAGTTGCGGGAGGATAATTTGGCCGCGGACGCGGACCGGATCAAGCAGATCGGGGGCCGGGTGAAACTCGCGCATAGCCTGGAATTGACCGTGGAGATGTTGCAGAAGATGAATCCGGCCTTGAAGGTGGCGGAGCTGTTCCGGACTTTGAGCCTGCGCAAGCTGGCCCAGGCCCGGCGCCGGATCACCAAGCAATACGGCCGGAGCATGGGCCTGGAGTTGGAGCCGACCTGGAATTACCTGACCCAAAATCTCGGCAAGGTCGCGGGCGTCGCGGCGCAGGGCTTGCGGGGCCGGATCGGCAGGGTTATCGCCGGGGAGCAGCCGGGCGGGAAAAGATGGAGCCTGGCGGACGCGGATTTGGAAAATTTCACCATGCCCTTCAGCGCGCGGGTTACGGTCAGGCTCAAGGACGGAAAGACCTTCCAGCACCGGCAGGATATTCCCCGCGGAGGCCCGGGGGAGCCGATTGAGGAGCGGAGGAAACTGGTTTTAAATAAATTTATCATTGAGGCCGGGCCGGCCCTGGGAGAAAGAAAAGCGCAGGAAATCGCGGAAAAGATTTTAAAGCTGGAAAAGCTGTCGTCTATTAAAGAGTTGGTAGAGGAGTTGGGTGCGAAGAAATAAGGGCAAGCTGAGGCTGGCGCTGCTGGCGGTGATCGCCTTGGGGATCGCCTTCGGGAACAGTTCCGGCCAGGCCTTGAAAAGTCCGGCCCAGCCTTATCTGGAAGCCGGGGACAGGTTGTATGAACAGGGGAAGCTGAAGGAATCGCTTTCCGCCTATGAGCAGGCGCTGGCGATTGATCCGAAGAATCAATATGCGTCCTTCCAGATCATCCAGGTGAATGTCAGGCTGAGTTCGGGGGAAAATGCCGCGCCCGGCGCGCTGCCCGCGCGCGATTACAGCAAGGTCAGCCGCGAGCTCGGCCCCTATTACAAGGACCCCCTGAACAAGATCGCGCTCCGTCCCCCGGCCGGCTGGCTGATTGACAACAGCGATCCTCGTTTCCAGGTCAAATTCATTGACCCCCATTACGAGGCGTTCGTTTTCGTCAAGGTGATCCCGACCCCCAAGCCGGTTTCAATCGGCTACGAACTGCAGACCCGGGTGGAAAACCTGGTAAAGAATCTCGCGGCCCAGATCCCCAACGCGAGCCTGAAATATTTGAATTTTGAAAGACTGGTGGACGAGACCGTTCTCCGGGTGGAGGTGCATTACCAGGCCGGCCCGAACCTCATTATCATCAACACCCGTCTGATCACGGACCTGCAACGGGTGGTGATCGTGACCTGGGTCTGCCCGGAGCGGGTGTTCATTTATTTCCGGCCTTTGCTGGAAAGCTCGGTGGCGACCGTCACGCTCACCCCTCAATAAATAATGCCCGGAATCCTATTCCTCCAAAGCGACTGGCTGGAACATCTCGGCCCGCTCTATCTTTCGGCATTCTTAAAATCTCAAGGCCTTGACGCCGGCCTGGTCATCTCCCGCTCTCCCAAAAAAATCATGGCGGAAATCAACCGCGTCCAACCCGACCTGCTCGGAATCTCTCTCGCCAGCGCCGGCAAAAGGTCCGCGCTGGAACTGCTGGAACGGATCAAGGCCCTGAGCCAAACCCCGGTCGTGCTGGGCGGACCCCACCCGACTTTTTTACCGGAAACGCTCGCTCACCCCGCGGTTGATTTCATTATCCGGGGGGAGGCCGAGGAAGGTTTATTTCAATTGATCTCGGCGCTGAAGAATAATTCCGGGCTGGAAAATGTGCCGGGCCTGGGCTGGAAGAAGGAGGGCGAACTAAAATATAATCCTCCGGCGAAACTCCTGGAAAACCTGGACCGGCTCCCCTTCCCGGACCGCTCGCTTTATTTCCGCTACGGTTTTTTCCGGCGGCTCTCAATGAGAAGGGTGATCGCCTGCCGGGGCTGCCCGTTCCAGTGCCGGTATTGCTTCAACGCTCCGCTCCGGGAATATTATAAGGGTTGCGGCAAATATGTTCGGCATCGAAGCCCGGAAAACATCATCGCCGAGCTTCGGGAACTTAAAGCCGTCAGCCGGACCATTAATTTCGTGGACGACAGCTTCGGCCTGGACCAGGGACTCGCGATGGAATTGTTCGCGCAATATGAAACCGAAATCCGACTGCCCTTCATCATCAACCTGCGGCCGGAGCAGGTGAACGAAAAATTGGCCCGGGCCCTGGCCAAGGCCGGATGCCATTGCGCCCAAGTCGGGATTGAATCCGGGAACGACCAAATCCGCGGGCAAATCCTGGGAAGGAAAATCAGCGCGGAACAAATCCGGGCCGCGGTCAAATATCTCAAGCAACAGGGGATTAAGGTCTTGAGCTACAATATGCTCGGAATCCCGGGAGAAAATCTGGAGCAGGGATTCCAAACCATCCGCCTCAACCGCGAACTCAAGATTGATTTCCCGCGCTTCAGCATTTTCCAGCCGTATCCCGGCACCGAGCTGGGGGAAGAGATCATCAGGAAAGGACTGGCGCGGCGGGAGGAACTATGGGAAAAATTTTCCCCCAGCTACTTCCGGTCCAGCCCGCTTTCATCTGCCGAGATCAGCCGTCTATCCAACCTGCAAAAACTTTTCCGGCCCGCAATCAAATTCCCGATCCTGGAGCCGCTCCTGAAAAAATTGGTGTCTCTCCCCCGGAACCCGGCTTTTGATTTGGTCTTCCTCGCAAGCATCGCCGCGCAATACCGGAAAGCCGCCAACCTCTCGGTTTCGGAAACGATGGAATACGGCCTCCGCAACCTCGCGCTTTATTTTCAATAGTCAAGCGGATACCCGATCCCTGATGCTGAAACCGGACACCCCGGTCCCGCGTAATTGAAGCGTCCCGCCGGCGTGATATATTATTAAATGATGAAAACCGCGCTGGTTTTTCCCAGGCTTTGGAGCCAGGTGCATGGGATGTGGCCCCCGCTCGGGCTGTGCAGCCTGGCCACCGTGTTGCGGGACGCCGGGGAATCGGTGAAAATATTTGACTCCAGCTTTGACCAAAGCCTGGACCGGGTGAAGGCGGAGTTGAAAAAATTCCAGCCCGACCTGATCGGGATTTATACCCTCACCGATTTCTTCCGCGCCGCCCAAGAGCTTTCGGAATTCGGCCGGAGCCTGGGCGCCAAGGTGGTTTCCGGCGCGGCCCATCCGACCCTGCTTCCGGAGCAGACCCTGAAAGAAATTCAAGGGTTGGATTTCATCCTGCGCGGAGAGGGCGAGCAAGCGATCCTTCTTCTTTTGGCCGCCATCCGGGGCGAGCGGGATTTTTCGCAGGTGCCCGGGCTGGGGTACCGGCGGGGCGGAGAAATTATTTTAAACCCGCTTCCGGAGGAGCCGCTGGATTTGGATCAGCTCCCGATCCCGGACCGGGATTTGTTTGAGCATTTTCCGAAATATTTGCGCAACCGCGCGATCAATCTCCACATCAGCCGGGGCTGTCCGTTTAATTGCTCCTTCTGCCAGCCAACCCTTAAATTGATGTTCGGGAAAAAACCCCGGTACCGGTCCCCGCAACTGGTGGCGGAGGAGTTGAAATTGCTCAATCAAAAATACCAGATCCGGGAATTTTTCTTCCACGATGACATTTTCACCGTGAACCATCAGTGGCTGGCCGAGTTGGTGGAAAAGATCAACCAGGCCGGCTTGCGCAAGGGGTTCCGATATGTGGTGAACAGCCGGGTGGATACCTTTGACGAAAAGGTCGCGCGTCTGCTCCGGGAGATGGGCGTGTATTATGTTTTGTTCGGCCTGGAGAGCGGCTCGCAGGAAGTTTTGGATCGGATGAAAAAAGGGGCCACGGTGGAGCAGTCATATCAGGCCTTTGCGCTCTGCCGTAAATTCGGGTTCCGCACCCACGCTTACATAATCCTGGCCGGCCCGGGCGAGACCGAATCCACCCTGGGGATGACCGAGAAGATGATTTCGGAACTGAAGCCGGACACCGTCCACATCTCCATCTGCACCCCTCTTCCCGGAACCAATTTGGCCAAAGACGCCCAAGAGCAAGGCCTGATCGGAGTGCAGGATTATTCGGATATGGATTATTACCTCAAGACCACCAGCACCGGCAGACTGCCGCTCGCGCTCCCGGGCTTAAGCTATCAGGAAGTTTTATCCGCGCGTGAGCGGATTTTAAAAAAGAGAAAATGGTTCATGTTCCAGGACAACCTGGCGAACCTGGGCAAAGATTTTATCCATGACCCGTCTCCGGGGAAATTTATCTTCCGGCTCAGCTTTTACCGGAAGATGCAACATTATTTCGGATGAGGTGTTAGGTTTTGGCAATCAACCCAGGTCCCTCCCGGTCCAAATTATTCGGCGGATGCCTCGCCTTGCTCATCCTGTTCCAGGTTTTAAGCGCGGTCCTCTGCTTCAAGACCCCGGCTGAATTGTTCCGGACCGATCCGATCATCAACATTGACTGGAGCTCGCAATACTACTGGAGCTTCGCGGCCCGTAAATTTTTCGCGCAGTCGCATAGGCTCTGGGGATTTGACCCGTATTATATGGCCGGATACCCGCTGGACTTCATCTTCAACTCCTCGCTCCCGGTCCAGGTCGCAAACATCCTCTTCCGCCCACTCCCGCTCGGGCTGGTGATCAAATGGTTTTTCCTCCTATCCTTCCTGGCCGTGCCGTTCATCTTCTATTTCTCGCTCAGGAACTTCGGCCTGGACAAAGGGGTTTCTCTCGCCGGGGCCGCGCTCGGGGTTTCCTATTTCTGGCTCGGGGAGGACGCCCTGTTCGGGAACTGGGGTATGATCTCCGGAGCGCTCCTGCTGAATTTTTTCCTGCTTGCCGCCTCCTCCTTATACCGCTACCTTGGCTCCGGGGATCGCGGGAATTATTTACTATTTATAATCTATCTCACATCCGCGGTCTTGATCCACAAGACCTTCCTGGTCCTGGCCGGGATTCCCTGCCTGATCCTGACGCTGATATTTTTCCGCCGGATCAGCAGAAAAGTCTGGCTCGGCCTGGTCGGCGCGGTTATTTTCGCCTACGCGGCCAACAGCTTCTGGCTGATCCCGTTCCTGCATTTTTTGCCCAATAAGATTGAAGACCCCAACACCACTTTTTTCCAGAACACCGTCGCCTGGCGATTCCTGGCCGACCTGATCCCCTTTCCTCTTCCGGGCGCGGCCCTGGGCCGGATCGCGATTTTATTTCCCGCGCTCTATGGCGTGATCCGGATGCGCAAAGACCGGGAGCATCAAGACCTTTTCCGGTTCACGCTCATTTGCTACGCGGTGTTTTTCGTCCTGGTTTACTTCGGGTCGTTCTCCGCGCTCCTGCGCAATCTCCAGCCCTACCGATACCTGACCGCTCTTTTCTTTTTGCTCACTCCCGCGGCCGGGTACGGGCTTGGGAAAGTTGCCCAAAAATTTTCCGGCCGGGCTTTTTCCCGGGCGCTGCCGGTGATGTTGGTGATTTTGCTTTTCGGGCTGCAATTTGTCCCGAGCTACCGGCTTTTTTATGTAGTGGCTCCCCTGACCAGCAAATGGCCGGCAAATGTTTTAGAACTCCAGGACTGGCTGGTAAAAAATACCGACCTGAGCGGCAGAATAATGATGGAAGACATCAACAAATGGGAAGGCAAACTCGCGCCTTATGGACCGGGCCGGCTTCCGGGCCTGGCCCCGGCTCTGATCCATCGGCAATTAATCGGCGGCCCTCTCCCCAACGCCTTTATCAAACATCATTACGCCAGTTTCCACGACGGGCTGTTCCTGAACAAGCCGATCCAGGAATACACCGACCAGGAGCTTCAGGAAAAAATGAGCCTCTATAATATTCACTGGGCCGTGGCCTGGGATGCCCGGTCCAAAATTCGGTTGGAGAAATTTTACGCCGGCCGAAAGGCCGCAACCTTCGGCGGGGTGGAGGTATTTGAAATCCGGAACCGGCCCGACTGGTTCCTGGTCGGGAGCGGGGATCTTCAAGCGGATTATGATAGAATTGAGTTGAGGCGTCTGAAACCGGTGAATAAGATGGTGGTGATAAAAATGCACTGGCTGGACGGGTTCCAATCCGAGCCGGCTTGCGAACTTTTCCGATTTCCGGTTCCGGGCGACCCGATCGGGTTCATCGGCTTGAAGAATCCCCGGTCGGAATTGGTGTTGAAATATGGACGGTAAGTCGTTGAAGATAATCGTCTCGGCCGTGATCCTGGCCAAGGACGAGCAAGGAACCATTTCCGGGATCGTGGAAAAGGCAAAGGGATACGCGGACGAGGTGCTGGTAGTGGACGGCCGCTCTACGGACCGCACCCGCGAGTTGGCGGAGAAAGCCGGCGCGAGGGTGATCCCGGACCACGGACTGGGAAAGGGAGACGGGTACCGGGTCGGCCTGGCCGAGGCCAAAGGAGAAGTTGCGGTGTTCCTGGACGCGGACGGCTCTCACGATCCGGCCGAGATTCCCAAGCTGAGCGGTCCGATTCTCAAGGGGGATTTTGATTTGGTGATCGGGTCGCGATGGAGAGGCGGTTCGGACGACATTCATCCCAATTTCAATCACCTGATCCGGGACCTGGGCGGGAACCTCCTTTCCATCATCATCAGCAGATGGTTCCAGACCGAAGTCACCGACTGCCTGCACGGGTTCCGGGCGATCCGGCGGCAGGTCGGGCTTGGACTCGGACTTTGCGCGAATGATTTTGATGTTGAGCACGAAATGGTGATCAAAACCTTGAAGAGCGGATATAGGGTCGGGGAAGCGCCGGTGCACGAATACGCGCGCCAGGCTGGGAAAAGCAAGCTGCCCACCTACGGGAAAGCGCACCTTTTCTGGTGGCGCCTGTTCCGGGAGTTGGTTCGGAGGAAACCGTGCGGGTGTTCCTGATCAATCCACCGGCCGCGGACGGGGTAGAGATGGTCCGGGAGGGGAGATGTATGCAGAGGCGCTCGGCCTGGGGAGCGGTCTGGCCCCCGATCAGTTTGGCCACCATCGCCTCCCTTTTGGAGATTAACGGGTATGAATGCCGGATCCGGGACTGCATTGTGGAAAAAATTTGCCTGACCGATCTTTTGAAAGAGGCGCGCGAATTTCATCCCGAGTTGATTATCCTCAACACCGCGACCGGGTCGATCAAGGCTGATCTGGACGCGGCGAACCAACTCCATAAGACGGTTTCGGCCGCGGCGATTTTCGTGATCGGGATTCATCCGACCGCGCTTCCGGAGGACACCCTGGAAAATTGTCGGGGATTGGACGGGGTGATCCGTGGGGAGCCGGAGGGGGTGGCGCTGGGCCTGGCCAATCTGATCCGGTACCATAAGGATTGGAGAACCGCTCCGGGCGTGAGTTACAAGGAAGGACTGTTTTGCTACCACAACCCCTGCCCCGCGGAACTGGATTTGGACCAGGTGCCCTTCCCCGCCTGGCATTTGATCAAGCCCAATCTTTACCGGATGCCCATCGTCGGAAAAGCGTTCCTGATGGTCGGCGTCAGCCGGGGATGTCCGTTCAGCTGTCAATTCTGCGCGGACGCAACCTATTACGGCAAAAAACTCCGGACCAAAAGTCCGGCCAAGATTGTGCGCGAGCTGGACTGGGTCGGGACCAAGTTCGGGATTGAAGATTTCCTGTTCTGGGCCGAGTCGTCCACCCTGAACCCGCAATGGACAATGTCGGTTTGCGACGCGATCATCTCTTCCGGTCTCAAGGTCCGGTTCGTGGTCAACAGCCGTCCGGACCAGGTCAACCTGGAATTATTGAAGAAGCTTAAGCAGGCCGGCTGCTGGATGATCGGGTACGGGCTGGAGAGCGGTTCCGACCGGATGCTCAAGCTGATGGGGAAAAATATTCGGCTGGACGACAACCGCAACGCGGTCAAGTGGGCCAAAGAAGCGGGCCTGGCGGTCACCGGCCATTTCGTGCTCGGCTTTCCCGGCGAGACCAAAGAGAGCGCGACGGAGACCATCAGGTTCTCCCTGGATCAGCCGATTGACTTCGCCCAGTTCTATTGCGCGGTGCCCTTTCCGGGGTCCAAACTATACGAGCTTGCCAAAGCCAACAACTGGATCATCAACGCGGACTGGAGCAAGTTTGAGCAAAACTTCTGCGTCATCACCACCCCCGAACTGACCGCGGCGGAGCTGGGCAAAATCAGGATGGAAGCATATCGGAAATTTTATTACTCATTTAAGAAGATGCTGAATTTCTGGAGACTGGCCTGGAGGATCGGCAGTCTCAGGAACCTGGGGGCTTTATCGCGCGAATTTCAGGGATGGATCGCGGAATGAAAATATCATCAATGAAAGGGATTGACCGCTGGCTGGGCATCCCGGCCTGCTGGATCTTAAGGCAATGGGGAAGGCTCAGATCCGATCAGGAGCCGGAGCGGATTGATCGCATCCTGGTGATCAAGTTCTGGGGAATGGGGAGTATGATCCTGGCCCTGCCGGTTTTTCAAGCCCTGAGAAAGGCGTATCCCAAGGCCGAACTCGGGTTCGCCACCCTGGCCCGCAACCGCGAGTTCCTGGAGGTGCTGAAAATTTCCGACCGTCAAATATATCTGGAGCTTCCGGCCCATCCCCTGAAGATTTTTATTTCCATCCTCTCCTTTTTCCAAAGGCTGAGAAAATTCCGGCCCCAGGCCGTGATTGACCTGGAATACCTCACCCGCTTCTCCGCCATCGCCACCTTCCTCTCCCAGGCCGAAAAGCGGGTCGGGTTCCATTCCTGGGATGTCTGGCGCGGAGAACTCCATAATGTGCCCGTGCCCTTCAACCCCTACTGGCACGCGAGCGAAAATTTTCTCAACCTAGCCCGCAAGCTGACCGGCCGGGATTTCCCGCTCAAGTTTGAGTTCACCCTTCCGGAAAACCCGGCCGCGAAAAAGAGGCTGGAAGAAAAGCTGGGATCGGAAAAAATTTCTCCCGTTGACCGATTGATCCTGATCAATCCCAACGCGTCCACCATCGCATTGGAGCGGCGCTGGCCCCCGGAGCATTTTTCCCGGTTGATGGAAATGCTTTTGCAACAAAATCTTGGCAAGCTGATCCTGATCGGGGCGCCGGACGAGCAAGGGTTCGGGGAGGGATTGAGAAGGAGCCTGAAAACTCCGGACCTGGTTTTGAACCTGGCCGGAAAGATCAGCCTGGAGGAATTGATTGAATTGATCCGCAAATGCGAGCTGATGATCACCAACGATTCCGGGCCGCTCCATATCGCGGAAGTGCTTCACGCCAAGACCGTAAGCTTTTTCGGGCCTGAAACCCCGGTCCTGTTCGGACCGCTCGGAGAAGGGCACAAGGTTTTATATCACGCCATTGACTGCTCCCCCTGCATCACCGTTTACAACGCCAAGACCGTACGCTGCATCCGCAAGGTCCCGGAATGCGTGGCCGGGATCAGCCCGGAAGAGGCGTTTGCCGCGGTCAGGGAAGCGCTCGGAAAGCAAAAATGAAAATCGTCCTGCTCAACCCGCCATCCCGCGTCCGGCTGATCCGCGACTACTATTGCAGTAAGACCAGCAAGAGCACCTATCTGTTCGCGCCCGCTGACCTGCTGATGCAGAGCGGATTGCTTTCCAAAACCAACGAGCTGATCGTGATGGACGCGGTCGCGGAAAAGCTTTCCCCGAAGCAATGCCTGGATCGGCTCCATTCCTTCCAGCCCGGCCTGGTGCTGGGATTGATCTCCGCGGTGGAATACAACGCCGACTTGGAATTTTATCGCCGGCTCAAGGACGCGCCCGGGTCCCGCAAAATTTTTTTGAGCGGAGAGCCGGTCCTGGAAAACCCGGAGCAATGGCTGAGCCAAAACCCCTTCATTGACGGAATCCTGCTCCGGTTTGTCAGCCGGGGAATGGAACAATATGTGCGCGGAGAAAAAAAACCGGAGGGGCTTGCTTTCCGGGACGGCGGGGAAATAAAATCCTTCCCGATCAGCCGCGAGCCGGAATATTCAGTCGGACGGGCCCGGCAGGAACTGTTCCAGGATCCGGCTTATTTTTTTTCCTTCGCAAAGCATCGCCGCTTCGCGACTTTCCTCACTGACTTCGGGTGCCCTTATCAGTGCCGGTTCTGCGTGATGGCATCGCTCGGATACCGCAGGCGGAACGCCGACGAGGTTGAAGAAGAACTGGACTATCTTTCCTGGCTCGGGATCAAGGAGCTTTTTCTCGCAGACCAGAGTTTTGGAGCGGCGCCTGAGCACAGCCGCAAGATGATGAGCCTGTTCAAAAAATACCGCAATTCCTTTACCGCGTTCGTCCGTCCGGACCAGGGCAAGGATGATTTTTGGAAGGCCTTGAAAGAGTCCGGCTGTCATACCGCGATCGTGGGATTGGAAAGCGGCTCCGAAGAAATCCTCCAGGCATATTCCAAGGGATATCTCCGCGAGGAAATCAGCGAGGGAATCCAAAACGCGAAAAGGGCCGGGCTTAGGGTGGTGGCCACCGTGATCGTTGGCCTGCCCGAGGACACTGAAGCGAGCATCCAGTCCACAATGAAATTCCTCCGCGAGCTGGACCCGGATTTTGTCTCTTACAATTTGGCGGTCCCGCGCAGTCTCACCGACTTGCGCAAGACCGTGATCGCGGAAGGGTTGGCCGTGAACTTGGAGATGGACCAGGCCGGAAGTTTCGGCTCGCTCAAGACCCGCCATTTGACTGAATCCCAACTGGTCTCGCTCAAGCAAAAAGCCGTGCGCGATTTCTATCTCAGGCCCGGATATTTATTCTCCCGACTTGCCAAAGCCCAAAGCGCCTTTGAACTCTACGCCCTCCTGCGCGAGGGCCTTTCCGTGCTGAGCAAGAATATTTGATCGGGAAAAATGGCTCAACGGTCAGCGGTTTGGCACAGGCGGCGCATAAAAAAACAGCCCCTTCCGAGATGATCGGAAGGGGCTGTTAAAGTTCGGCTGAACTAGTTCTTACCAGCGCCGGCCGCCGCCGCCGCCACCACCGCCGCCGCCGCCGCCAAATCCGCCGCGGCCGCCGCCACCGCCGCCACCACCACCGCGGTCACGGTTTTCCGTGCGGGGCTTGGCCTTGCTGACATTGAGGGCGCGACCGAGCAGGTCCTTCTGGTTCAGGCCGTCAATCGCGGCCTGGGCCTTGGCGTCGTCTTTCATTTCGATAAAGCCGAAGCCCTTGGACTTTCCGCTGTACTTGTCCTTGATCACATTGACGGAATCCACTTCGCCGTAGGCCGAAAAGGCCTCGCGTAAAGAGTCTTCGGTCACATCGTAAGACAGATTTCCCACATAAATATTCATTTTCTCTCCTTGTTTTCGCGAACAATCAGATCGGAATCATCGGAATTTCGCCTAGAATTCTTCTTCCGAGTAATGTTCGGATTGGTTCAGGTCAAAAGACCCCTTCCTCGATCAAAGGGCGGGTTTGTCGAGCACAATAACTATATGTAAACCGTTTCAATCGGACAAACAGGAGTATAAACACCTTTTAAAGAATGTCAAGTCCGGGTCAATTCCGGGAAACAGATTTCAGCAAAACCGCAAATCAGGCCGGACTAACAAGTGAAAGGATCCTCCCTGCCCTTGGCCTCGACAAAGTCCGCACTCCAAAATTTCCCAAAACAGCAAAACCCGATTTGGGCAACAAGCCCCTTAAATCCTGACCCCTCTGGCTTGGAAGAAAAATGATTTATTTGACCGGCCAGCCGCCGTGCTCTTCAATGGCCTGGTCAATTTGGGCCATAAGGTTAATGGTTTAAGAAAGGGCTAGGACGATTTTCTGATAGTGGGCAAAATCATTATGGGAAAGCTCGCGGCCCCGGAATTCACCCACAAATTCAAGAGATCTGCGGACAAGAGTGTCCGCAGCACGAACTTCGGGTTGAGCATCATTTGGTTCGGTTGTAAAGGGCATCGGGCAGGAACTTGAGCAGCCAGGCGAAAAGTCTCCAGCGTCTGGTGATATAGGCGTGCTTCTTTTTAGCTTTGATCGCGCTCATAATTTGCGCGGCGGCCTTGGGCGCGGGCTGGACCCAGAACAGGCCTTCCCCCTTGGCCATGGCCGTATCAACCAGACCCGGTTGGATATCGGTCACGATGATGGGCAGACCGAGGCGGGCGGCCTTCTGCCTTAGCCCCTGCAGGTAATTGGATTGGAACGCTTTGGAAGCGTTGTAGGCAGGCGCGTCCGCGCTTCCGCGGATGGCGGCAATGGATGAGATGGCCACCAGATGCCCGGCCCGCTCTGAGATGAAGTGGTTCATCGCCAGAGTGGCGATCGCGGCAAACCCCTCCACATTGACCTTGATGGTTTCCCACTCGGGGTCCCATTCCAACTCCGGGTTCAAATGGCCGGCGCCGGCGCTGATCACCACCAGATCAACGCCGCCCAAGTCCCGAATCAGCCGGGCAAGTTCTTCCCGGGCCGCGTCCACCTTTGCGACATCAATGATTCTGACCAGCGAGCCGGGCACTTTCTTGGCGACCTCGTTTAACAGGTCAAGCCTTCGCGCGGCCAGGCCGACCCGATAGCCTTGGCGCCCAAGGATAATGGCCAACTCCCGGCCGATGCCGGAAGACGCGCCAACCACGATGGCCCTTTTCAAGTCTGGGTTCCCGTCCACGCCAACCTCCCTCCAATGCCCCAACCCCGGGAAAATAACCTCAGTCCCTATTTTCCAATGCGGGACAAGAGTGTCCCGCCCCCTACAAGAGTGTCCCGCCCCCTACAAGAGTGTC
>CAIYYW010000149.1 GCA_903930515.1 uncultured delta proteobacterium
GCCTCCCGGCAGCATGGGCAAGCCCCTGTTCGGAAAATATCGGCTGGTGGATGATCAGGACCGGGAGGTCCCGGTCGGAACCCCGGGCGAGTTGATCTTCTGGGTGGGGAACCAGCAGGGCCGGGCGGTGGAATATCACAAGGACGAGAAAGCCAGCGAGCAAAAATTGAGGAATGGCTGGCTCCATACCGGCGACCTCGTGTCCAAGGACAAAAAAGGCAACCTCTATTTCGCAGGCAGAAAGACCGAATTTATGAGGCGCAAAGGCGAAAACATTTCCGCCTACGATGTAGAGCAGGCCATCTTGCAGCACCCGGACCTGGTTGAGTGCGCGGTTTTTGCCGTGCCCTCGGAGCTGGCCGAGGATGAAGTGATGGCGGTGATGGTGCCGTTGGAAGGGAGGAAAACAGACCCGTTTGAAATTGTGGAATTCCTCAAGGACAAACTCGCCAAATTCGCCATCCCCAGATTCTGGAGAGTGATGTCCGAATTGCCCAAGACCGAAACCCAGAGGGTGATCAAGGGGATCCTGGAAAAACAGGGCATCACCCAAGATACCATTGACACTGAACTGCGCCCGGGCGGCAAGGGCAGATAAAAGAATCTTCGGTTAAAAATCAGCCGGGCCCAATACCCCCTGACCGCGACCGGTTCTCAGGCAAGAGCGCCTGCGCCTCCGTCCCTATTTTTCCGCCGGTTCAAAATTCAGGTCCAAATTTTCCTGCTCGGACGCCGAGTTGAGTTCGGACTTTAATTGGGAAATTTTCAGCTGGGCCGGGACCGACAGCTTGCATTCCATCGTGAACACCGGGGTGCCGCTCAGGGGCGCCGGGCTTACCCGGGTTTCCATCGTCTCAATATTGGCCTGGAACTTGTGCAGGATGCCGGTGAATTGGCGGACAATGCCCGGATGATCCATTCCGGAAACCACCATTTTATAGGGCAGGGTTTTTTCCAGGCGCCGCTCCGTGGGGGCGCGGGTGGGCCGGCCCTGGAGGTTTAATCCGGTCCGATTGATCAAGTCCGGAAGATTGCCGAGGAGCCAGTCAATATTTTTATCCTCCCCGCTCACCAGAAGGATCAGAGCGAATTCTCCCCCCAAAACCGCCATCCGCGAATCTTCCAGGTTGATGCTCCGGCCGGAAAGGATCCCGGAAATCTCGTCCACCAACCCCACCCGGTCCTGGCCGCTGCCCGAAAGCACCAGATATTTTGTCATTTTAAATCCTCCTTAAAGCCCGGGCCAATTTTACCCGTTCAAAAAAAATTGACAAGCCCGCCGGGCGGGATATATTCAAAATTATGAACTGCCACCGGCATCCGGATCAAAGGGCGAAGCGGAACTGCTTTGAATGTCGCAAGCCGGTTTGTCCGCAGTGCCAACTCCGCTCCGAGGGCCACATTTTTTGCGGGGAGGAATGTCATCAGAAATGGGCGGCGAAGCGGGTGGAGCGGAAGGCCTCCGGCAAGGATAAAAAGCCCAGTCTGAAACCCGCGGCCAAGATCGGCTTGCTGGAAACCAAGCTGGACGAGATCACCGGGGAGCAGAGGATGCTGGAGGTTCGGATCCGGGAATATGAAAACAAATCCAGGTCCCGGGGCAGAAGGAATTGGATCGTCGCCGGGACCGCGGGATTTTTTATCCTTGCCCTTTTGATCGGCCTGATCGGATATTTATGGCATAATCTCGCGGAGAGGGATGCATCGGCCGGACTTGCCGCGGCCGTATCGGCGGAGCCGAAATATGATCCCGGCTATCCCGGCGAGCTTTCCGAAACGGTTTTCCTGGCCCCCCCCAGCCTGGAATTGCCTCCCGGAGAAATCGCCGCGGAACAGGGCAGGATAAATATTTATGGAAGGGCGCCCGGGGCAAAAAGGGCGGCCTTGCTGGTGGATGGACGGGAAAGGGCCAGCCAGGATCTTTCCCATCCGGAATTCGTGTTCCAATCGGTTGCACTAGGCGTGGGGACCAATTTGATCCAGGTACTGTCCGAGGACCAGCAGGGAAATCAATCCCTGTCCGTCGCCCAAATGCTGGAATACCCTGGTCAAGGCCCGGCCAAAGCGGCCTACACCCCCGGGCTGGATTACACCCGCGGCTCCCGCGATTTCCAAGGGGTCGCCCTCACCTTTGACGCGGGCGGGCAGGAAGGATACGCCGCAGAGGTGCTGGAGATTTTGCGAGGCCAGGGGGTGCGCGCCACCATTTTTGTCACCGGCCAGTTCATCAAGGATCATCCCGACCTGGTCCGGCGGATGGTGGAAGACGGGCACGAGATCGGAAACCACACTTACTCCCATCCCCATCTCACAACCTGGGAAACCAATTCCCGACAGTGGACCGCCCCGGGCGTGACCAAGGAATTCCTCCAGACCGAACTTGCCAACACCGCCCGCCTGTTCAAGGAAACCACATCCAGCGAGATGGCCGGAATCTGGAGAGCGCCTTATGGAGAGGAAAACCTTGAGCTCCGCAAGTGGGCCGAGCAGGCCGGATTCTATCATATCGGTTGGTCCAGAACCGCCAAGCTGAACTACGACACCCTTGACTGGCTCTGCGACCAAAATTCCAAGCTTTACAAAAGCTCGGACCAAATCCGGTCCCTCCTAACCGGGCTCGCCCAAAAAAAACCCTCCAATTCCAATGGAGCCATCGTCCTGATGCACCTCTCCACCGACCGCGGTCAAAAATTTCCCGCCCAGGTCCTTCTGCCGGCGCTCCAAGCCTTCAATGTTAACGGATATCGGATCGTCAAAGTGTCCGAACTGATCCCCGGTTTGCTCGGGAAATAAGACGGCGCGGTTTTTTTAAATCTGAAATTCAAGGCCTGAAATCAAAATCCCCGCCACAAAATTGGCGCGATCAAGCTGTTAAGCAAAGGCCTGCCCGCAATTCAGGCGCGGTCGAGGATTCGGTAGCTCAGGGCTTCGGAGATGTTTCGGGAGAGGATATTGTCGCGGCTTTCCAGATCGGCGATGGTTCGGGCGACTTTCAAGATTTTGCTCCAGCCTCTTGCGCTGATCCCCATCCGGTCAACGGCGTTTTCGAGCAACCGATGGCTGGCATCGTCAATCCGGCAGAATTTTTGGATCTGCCGGTTGCTCATCTGGGCGTTGCAATAAATCCGGGATTTAGAGAAGCGTTCCCGCTGAAGGGATCGCGCCTTTTTCACCCGCTCGCGGATGATTGCGCTGGGTTCTCCGCAAGCCTCTCCGCTCAATTCCCGGTAGCGCACGGAGGGGACTTCAATCTGGAGATCAATCCGGTCCATCAGCGGGCCGGAGATTTTAGACCGGTATTGATGGACCTGGCGGGGGGTGCATTTGCAGATATGATGGCTGTCCCCCAAATATCCGCACCGGCAGGGGTTCAGCGCCGTCACCAGCATAAAACGGGACGGGTAGGAGAGCGATCCTTGCGCCCGGGCGATGGTCACCGAGCCCGATTCCATCGGCTGCCGGAGCGCTTCCAGGACATTCTTCTTGAACTCCGGCAATTCATCCAGGAACAGGATGCCGTTATGCGACAGGCTGATCTCGCCCGGCCTTGGATACACCCCTCCGCCCACCATCCCGGCGTCGCTCACGGTATGATGCGGGGAGCGGAAGGGCCGGTGGGTGATCAGGGGGAGGTCGTTGCTGAGCAGGCCGAGGATGGAATAGACCCGGGTGGTTTCAATCGCTTCCTCCGGGGAAAGCTCCGGGAGGATTCCCGGCAGCCTTTGCGCCAGCATGGTCTTTCCCGCGCCGGGCGGCCCGATCATCAGGAGGTTGTGCGCTCCCGCGGCCGCGATCTCCAGGGCGCGCTTGGCGGATTCCTGGCCGCGCACCTCGGAAAGGCAATGCTCATATTCCCCGGCCTGCCGGAACAAATCCTCCAGGCAGGACGAGACCGGCTTCAGGTCCAGCTCCCCGTTTAAAAACTCCACCACTTGGGAAAGATGGCTGACCGGCAAAACCTTGATCCCCGGAACCACCGAGGCCTCCCGGGCGTTGGGGGTCGGGAGGATGATCCGCTCCATCCCTTTTTCCTGGGCCAGCAGGGCGAAAATCAGGGCGCCGGGCGAAGGCTTGAGCGACCCGTCCAGGCCCAACTCTCCCATAAACAAGGAACTATTGAGTTGATCTTTCCGGATGATCTTGCTCGCGTTAAGCAACGCCAGCGCGATCGGGAGATCAAACCCGCTTCCCTCCTTGCGCAGGTCCGCGGGGGCCAGGTTGATCACGGCCCGCTGGCTGGCCGGGAAAGAATACCCGGAATTGCTCAGCGCGCTCTTGACCCGGATTTTGCTCTCCTTTACCGCGGGGTCGGGCAGACCCACGATGTTGAAAAAGGGAAGACCGTGAGCAACATCCGCTTCCGTTTCCACCAGTTTTGCCTTTACGCCCTGCAAAGCCGCGGTATATACCCTGCCTAACATAACGCAAAAGCTTAGCAAAGCCGACGGGAAAAAGCAACGGGGAACCGGAAACGAGGAACGATAAAATTTGCCTAAAGTCTTTTTATACATTATCATCAGCATCAGGGACGGAGGGCCGGGATGGAAAAGTATGAAGTGATGCTGAAGGAAGTCGCGGGATACGACTATCCGAAAATCCGGGAAGCGATCCAACAGGGGATGTCCCATTTTAAATCGAAGCCGCAGGGCCGGGTATTTGTCAAGCCCAATGTGATTTTTGCGCATAAAAGATACGGCACCACCGGATACACCAATCGGGTGGTTCTCCGCGCGGTCCTGGAAGAGCTTTCGGAGCGGAAAGAAGTGGAGCGGATCACCCTGGGAGAGCACTGCGCGGTGACGGTTCCCACCCGCTACGCCTTCAGCGAGGCCGGTTATAACGAGTTCAAGAAGATTCCCAAGGTGCGGTTCCGGTTCGTGGAAGAGGATCCGAAGATATTTATAGATTTGAAAAAAGCCACCATCCACAAGCGTCTCCCGGTGGCCAAGTCCATGTTTGAAGCGGACTATAAAATCTGGGTCCCCAAGCTCAAACATCATGCGTCCACCAAGATCACCTGTTGCTTAAAGCTCAACCTGGGCATTCTGGATTCCAGCACCCGCCTGGTGGCGCACGATTTCCGGTTGGAGGAAAAAATAGCGGACATCTACGAGGCCGGCTATCCGGATTTCATAGTTGTGGACGCGATTGAGATCGGGCAGCAGGCCGAGCTGGTGCCTCCCCTGAAAAAGATTGACTGTATGATGTTCGGGGTGAGCGGGGTCGCGGTGGACTCGGTGGGGGCGCGGATCCTGGGGTTTGACCCCTCCGAGATAGAGCATCTCCGTCTCGCAAGGGAGCGCGGCTGGCAGCCGGCAAGCGACGATCAGATCAGCATCATCGGGGACATTACCCTGGAAAAATTGAAAGAGCGGGTCGGGGTCCTGGACCGGACCTATCACGACCCGACCCAGGTGGACACGCCGATCCGGTTCTATCTCGGCAACTACCCGGAGGGAACGCGACTCTGCGAGACCGGCTGCAACAATATGATCAAGACCTCGCTCTCAATCCTGAACGCATATGACCCGGGCTGCCTGAAAAAGGCCAAGCCGGTCGCCGTGGTGATCGGGGAATATCAGGGGGATGTGGACGGCTTGGGACATCGGATCATCCTGGTCGGAGACTGCGCCAAGGTCAAAGGGAAAATCACCGGCAAGACCTACCGGGTGGGCGGATGCCCGGTGTTGGTCCCGCTTTTTATCACCCCCGCGGCTTTCCTGTTCGGCCTGAAAAGCCCTTACAACGATCCCAGCGCCATCCTGCCCTACCCCTACCATTTCGCCGTTTCTTACCTGATCAAAAGCGCCAACTGGTTCCGCACCCAGTGGTATAAAATATCCTGAATAAAATCGTCCTCCCCCGGGACTTGGAAACCGGGGGAACTTCTGGTAACCTATGCAGGTCAATTATTAAGATGGGGAAATGTGCGATCAGGGGGGCCGGTCTGGTCATCGGCCTTTTTATTATGGGGATTTCGCCGCTTGCGGCTTCCGCGCAGTCGGTGAAAGAGGTCCGGGTCCAGGGACTTCGCTCGTTGGAAGAAGCCACCATCCGGGAGTATATCTCCCTGAAGCCGGGCGACGAATTTTCCCCGGCAACCGTGAGCGAGGATATCAAGCGGCTGTATCAGTCCAGCCTGATTGACGATGCCCGGGTGGAGAAGGAAGCGGCGCCGGGAGAACCCGGATCGGTGATCGTGACTTATATCATCACCGAGCGCTGGATGGTCCGCTCGGTAAAGTTTGAGGGCAACAAGAAAATCAGCGAAGAGGATATGAAGCCTTTAGTGAACATTCCGGAACACAGCATTTTCAACCCTTCCCTCCTGACCGACGCCGAGGACAAGATCCGCAAGGAATACGAGGGCAAGGGGATGTTCCTGACCCGGGTTTCAGCCCGGGTGGACGAGGTGAAGGAAGGGGTGGTGGACATCATTTTTGAGTTTGAGGAGTACCCCAAGCCCGCGGTGTCCCGGGTGGATTTTTCCGGGAACGATAAGATGAAAAGCCCGCAGTTGCGCAAGGTGATGCAAACCAAGCAGGAATGGTATCTGTTCATCTCCAGCAAGTATGATGAAGACCTGCTTGACCAGGACCTCTACCGGCTCTACGGCTTTTACCTGGACCAGGGATACCTGGACGCCAGAATCCAGCCCCCGGCCGCGTACCTCGCCCAAAACCCGGAGCGGGTGTCGGTCTCGGTGTTTTTAACCGAGGGCGTTCAATACCAGGTGGCCCAGGTGAGAATCCAGGGAGACCTGGTGGCTCCGGAGGAAGAGTTAAGGAAGGGACTGGTTTTAAAGGAAGGAGAGATTTACAGTGAAAGCAAGCTCCGGAGGGACATCCAGTACCTGACCGATTATTACAGCAACCTGGGATATCATTTGGCCGAGGTTGACCGCGAGATGCAGGTGGACCGGAAGCTCCGGCTGGTTTATCTCACCTACCGGATCAGCAAGGGGACCAAGATTTATCTGGACCGGATTGAAATCAAGGGCAATGAGCACACCCTGGATAATGTTATCCGGCGGGAACTGGCGGTGAAGGAGGGATATTTATATTCGGACCAGCAGGTCCGGACCAGCAAGGCGCGGCTGATGCGGCTGGGATACTTCGAGCAGGTGGATACCTTTGACCGGCCCGGAGAAACCCCGGACCGGATGGGGATGGAGCTCGGGATAAAAGAGGCTAAGAACGGAACCTTGATGGCCGGAGCCGGATACAGCTCGCTTGAGCAGTTCTTCTTCAGCGTCCAATACCAACAGCAAAATTTCCTGGGACGGGGTTGGAACTTCAACGCCAATATGAGAAGCTCTTTCCTTACCCAGGACTACTTCCTCCAGTTCGACGACCCCTACTTTCTGGACAGCCCCTGGCACCTGGGCATCCA
>CAIYYW010000150.1 GCA_903930515.1 uncultured delta proteobacterium
AAAAGTTATAAATTAAAAACAAGCATAAAAAGGGGGTAAACTGAAAATGCCGGAAAAAACCCAGGACCGTTATGTCAAGGGAACCTTTTTGACCGCGCTGGCGATGATCATTAATCACCGGAAGGATCTGGACTGGGTCAAGAGCACCACTTTGACCCCCAAGGATTTGGAGCTGATCCGGGACCGGATTTTGGCCTCCTCCTGGTATGAGATCGAATTGTTCGAGCGGATGGGATACGCGACTTTCAAGATGGTGGGAAAGGATCGGCCGGAAGCCGCTTACGAGTTCGGCGAAAACATTATGTGGCAGAACCTGGTTAAAATTTACCGCAACAGCCTGGTCCGGAACGATCCGACTGACGCTTTGAACCGCTTCGCCTTTTTGTATCAAGGGATCTTTTTCAATACCGGAGCCGCGGAATTTAAGCCCGAAACCACGGCTGGAAATTTCCGGATCACCGACCCCTTCGGCATCCCAACCCCGGAATCCTTCATCCCCATGCTCAAGAGCCTGCTCAAAAAAATCGTATCCGAAAACCAGGCCAAAAATATCCGGGTCACTTGCCCCGAAGAAGCCTCGTTCTTCTCCCAAAAAATATATTCCGCCACCTATCAAATCTCCTGGGAAAAATAATCGCGCCAGGTCTGGAGCAATGTGGCCGGGCCCGGGAGATGGAAATCAATCAAGCGGGAAGTTGGATTGCCAGGAGTCTTTGGGTTCGGGCCAGGGGGGCTGGTTTTTTTTGTCAAGCAGGTAATTCCCGATGGCGAGGAAATCCATTTCGGTTCGCATAAAGCATTGGTAGGCGTCTTCAGGGGCGCACACAATCGGCTCTCCCCGGATATTGAAGGAGGTGTTGATGATCATCGGGCATCCGGTGAGCCTCTTGAATTCCCGGATCAGGCGGTAATACTTCGGGTTGTCCTGCTCCTTCACGGTCTGCAAGCGCGCGGAATAATCAATATGAGTGATGGCCGGAACCGCCGACCGCTCAACCTTGAGCTGGTCCAGGCCTTTCAAATATTTATCCTGCGCCCGGACCGGGTTTCTTTTTTCCGGCTGGACATAGGCGGTCAGAAGCATATATGGACTTTCGGCGCCAATCTCAAAATATTCCGGGGTGTCCTCCAGGATCACGCTCGGGGCAAAGGGCCGGAAGGATTCGCGGTATTTGATCTTGAGGTTCATAATTTTTTGCATCTCGCGATTCCGGGCGTCGGCGAGGATGGATCGGGACCCGAGGGCGCGCGGGCCGAATTCCATTTTTCCCTGGAACCATCCCAGCACTTTTCCCTCCGCGATCAGTTGCGCGGATCTTTTGATCAGATCGTCTTCGGAAAGGCGGGTTGAGGGGGCGGAGAATTTTTTCAAGGCGGCTTCAATCTCCGGGTCGGAAAAAGCCGGCCCGATCAAACTGGCTTTTTGCCGGTCTCTCTCTTCCATCGGCTCGCGCGGCCGGCCCAGATAACGATGCCAGGCATAAAGCGCGGCCCCGAGCGCGCCCCCGGCGTCGCCCGCGGCCGGCTGGGTCCAGAGTTGCTGGAACGGTCCTTCCCGCAAAAGCCTCCCGTTGCCCACGCAGTTGAGCGCGACCCCTCCGGCCAGGCAGAGGTTTTTCATTCCGGTCTTTTTATGCGCGGTGTTGGCGAGCTTGAGCATAATCTCTTCGGTGACCGCCTGGACCGAACGGGCCAAATCCATTTCGCGATCGGTGATTTGCTGTTCGGGTTTTCGCGGAGGGCCGTTGAAGAGAGCGGCGAATTTTTTATTGGTCATGGTCAGCCCGACCATATAGTTGAAGTATTTGAGGTTGAGCCGGAAGGACCCGTCATCCTTGATGTCAATCAGTTCCCGCTTGATCCGGTCAACATATTTAGGCTCTCCGTAGGGCGCGAGTCCCATCAGTTTGTATTCGCCTGAGTTTACGCGGAACCCGCAGAAATAGGTGAAGGCGGAATAGAGCAGGCCGAGGGAATGAGGGAACTTGATCTCGGCCAGGATTTGCAGGTCGCGTCCGCGTCCGATCCCGTAGCTGGTGGTGGTCCACTCGCCCACGCCGTCCATCGTGAGGAAAGCGGCTTGCTCGAACGGAGAGGGATAGAAACAACTGGCCGCGTGCGAGTAATGATGCTCCGGGAAAATAATCTTTCCCCGGCAATCCTTCATCTCTTCCTCAAGCAGGCTTTTGATCCAGAGCTTGCGCTTAAGCCAGAGGGGCATTGCCTGAAGGAACGATTGAATCCCCATGGGGGCGTAAGTCAGGTAGGTGAAGAGCAGCCGCTCAAACTTGATGAAGGGCTTGTCATAAAAGGCCACCACCTCCAAATCTTTCGGCTCCAGCCCGGCCAACTCCAAACAAGACCGGATCGCATGGGCCGGAAATTCCGGGTCATGCTTTTTCCGCGTGAACCGCTCCTCCTGGGCGGCGGAAATAATTTCACCGTCTTTCACCAGACAGGCGGCGCTATCGTGATAAAACGAGCTTATGCCCAGAATATTAGTCATTGCCTCTGCATAAAAATTAACACAGGCAGGACCATTCTTCAAGCATCCAAAAATAATCGGCGCCCGGAAGAATATTTTAGTCATTTTGACCGATGCCATAGAATCTGCTAACAATAGTCAAGCTCAGGAGATAAGAGAATGCTGGTCTGGACTTACACATTGGTGAGCGTATTTATTGTCAGCGCCATATCGCTGATCGGCATTTTTACGCTCAGCTTAAAAGAAGGCTTTCTGCAAAGGATTTTGCTCTATATGGTCAGCTTCGCCGTGGGCGGCCTGCTCGGAGACGCTTTTATTCACCTGATCCCGGACGCGTTTGAAAAATTCCAACATTCCTTGATCCCCTCGCTCCTGATCGTTTCCGGGATGATGATTTTTTTCGTGATGGAAAAAATCGTGCGCTGGCGGCATTGTCATACGCCCACTTCGGAGCATCATCCGCATCCGGTGGTTTTTATGAACCTGGTGGGGGACGGGATCCATAACTTCTTTGACGGCGTCGTGATCGGGGCCAGCTTTGTGGTGAGCGTCCCGCTCGGGATCACCACCACCCTGGCGGTGATCCTTCACGAAATCCCCCAGGAGATCGGCGACTTCGGAATCCTGGTTTATGGCGGCCTGACCGTGCGCAAGGCCCTGATCCTCAATTTCCTGATCGCCCTCACCGCCTTTGCCGGCGCCATCGTTTCCCTCCTGATCGGCCCCCATCTCAAGGGATACTCCGAGGCGATGTTGCCGATCACCGCGGGAGGTTTTATTTATATGGCCACCGCTGATTTGGTGCCGGAGTTGCAGCAGGGTTGCGAGGTCAAGGTCTCTGAATCCTTGATCCAGTTGGCCTTTATCCTGCTCGGGATTGGACTGATGGCGATGATGATCCTGATTGAATAATCCGGCTCAAGGTTTAGAGGCGGCGAACCGGCGGTGATCCTTGGCGCAGATCAATTGGATGATTTCTCGGCCGTGGAGCGCGGCTGGGGGCAGTCCTCCTCCGGGCTGGACCCATTGTCCGATCATAAAGAAATTATCCAGGCCGGGCAGGGTCCGCTTCATCCTCATCATAATGGTTTTGGTGGTCATCAGCCATCCTTCCATAGATCCCTGCCAGTTCCCGGTGTAGCGCTCAAAGGTAAGCGGGGATGCCACATCCACCATCTCCACCTCTTCCGAAATTCCCGGATGCCTCTGCTCCACCATCCCGATCACCAGGTCCGCGATCTTTTGCTTCTCGGTCTCGTAGCGCTCGCTGTCCTTTGCCAGCTCCTTCCAATAATTGATGTCGGATAAAAAGCGGCAGACCAGCACGCTCTTCCCGGCCGGGGCCAGGGTCGGGTCAAAGGAGTAGTTGTGGATGGAAAATCCATCTTGATTTTCGCCGGCAACCGTGATCGGTTGGTCCAGAAGATATGCGGACAGGCTCGGCTCTTTGGACAAATCCCGGTTCACTCCCAGGGAAACCTGGACCAGCGATTTAAAAATCGGCAGCTTCTCGTAGCGTTCCTTGATCTCCTGATCCAGGTATTTTCCATCCAGCATCTTGAAGATGGTGGCATAACCGTCAGCCGCGGAGATCACAAAATCCGCCCGATGCTCGGTCCCGTCCGCGAGTCTGATCCCGACCGCGCGGTTATTCTCGGTCAGAATTTTTTCCACCCGCGACTTGTAGCAGACCTTCCCGCCCAGGCCCAGGTATCGCTTCTCAATGGATCGGGCGAATTCCAGCGATCCCCCGATCGGATATCCCGCGGTCTTCTTGCTCATCCAGGCCAGGGTAAGGATCAGGGCGGCCATCGGGAAATCGGGAAGGCCGAAAATCCCCGCAAAAGCCTTGCGCAAGAACGGGTCCTGGAATCTTTCCGCGAACTTCCCCAGGCTCAGCTTGCTCCATTTCACGAACGGAAGCAGATAGGGCGCCATCTGATAGTAACTTTTCGCCTTGTCCAGCAAAGATTTCATCTCACTGGGCTTGCCCAGGGGCAGATCAAAATCCATGAACTTCCGGATCGCGCCGGTTAATTCTTTGATCGGATTTTCATCCGCGGGAGAAAGCTCCAGCAGATGCTTTTCCAGCCGGTTTACCTCGGTATAAATGATCAGGGTCTTGCCGCTCTCATCCTGGACGCGAAGATATTCCGGGTGGTCTATATATTTCCGGCCCTGGATCGCGCCCAGTTCCTGCCAGATCTGATGGAAGCTGATCCCGGGCCTGGACCCGACCAGCCAGTGGATGCATCCGTCAACCGTGTATCCCTTCCGTTGCCAGGAGGTGCAAAGCCCGCCCGGCTTATCGTGCAGCTCAAAGATGGTGGTCTCAAACCCGTTCATCCGGCCGTAACATCCCGCTGATAATCCCGCCATCCCCGCGCCGATAATAATAATGGATTTTGCCATTCAACCTCTCCTAAACTAATCTCGCTCCGGTCTTGATCATACCCCGGAGTTTTCATTCCGCAAAATAACCGGGCCGGTTTGGGGCTTAGTCAGGGCCCACGACCCACTCACATTTACATTGCTTTCAAAATTCCTTATACTCTTAAAACCAGGCAAAGCAGGTTTTAATGACTAACTAAAAAGGGAGGACTTTAAGATGAAAGGGTCTAACCAGGGACTTGGTTTTATGGCAATCATTGGTCTTTTGTGCGCCATTTTCCTCATTCAAACCGGATGCCAGGGGGAGGGGTCCGCAGAGACCAATCCCGCTTCTGGAATCTCGGGATTTGACAGCGTGGGAAGTTATGCCAAAGGACTCAACACCAAGATCACGGCAGGA
>CAIYYW010000151.1 GCA_903930515.1 uncultured delta proteobacterium
CGGTCACCGGCAGAGGCGCGATGGAATATGTCCGGAACCAGGAAACGCTGATTCAGCAGGCGGCAATGATTTTCAAGGCAAGCCCGGGAGATCTGCTTGACCGAATTAAGAAGCTGATGGACGAGGAGAAGAAACTCCGGCAGGAGTTGAAGCAGGCAAAACTCGGCTCCAAAGCCCTTGATCCGGATGAAATGGTCGCCAGGGCTAAAGTTTTGGGGGGAATAAAAATTGTCAGCGAGAAAATAGATAATGCCGATATGCCCACGCTTCTTGCCGCGTCGGACCTGCTTCTCCCAAAAATCGGAAGCGGGATAGTTGCGCTTGGGACCGCAGACAATGAAAAGGCCTATTTCCTGGTTAGGGTTACGAAAGATTTAACCGATAAATACCATGCCGGCAAATTAGTGGCGGGGATCAGCGAAACCGCGGGAGGACAAGGCGGCGGGAAGCCGGAACTGGGCCGCGGCGGAGGAAGGCCGGAAAAATTGGACGAGGCGCTTTCGGCCCTGGAGCGTTTGATGGCAGAGGCGGCTAAAAGCCCGTGAGAAGGAAATGCCCAGGATCTATTCAGTAAACCCCGCGGATCAAATCAACCTGGAATGTAATCGGGACCCGATCAAGATCGGGAGACTCCCGGACAATGACATCGTGCTCAATGACATCCTGATCTCGCGCCGCCATTGCGAAATCAAGCGCGAAGGGGAGCGCTGGAAAATTTTTGACCTGGGAAGTTTGAACGGGATCTATGTCAATAATTTGCGGGTGAGCGACGAATTCCTGGCGCCCGGAGATGTGATCGTGGTCGGCAATTTTCAACTGGTGTTTGAAGACATCTCCACTCAGGGTCAGCCGGTTTCCATGCAAGACCTCGGGAAGGAGCTGGTCCGGCCGGTGTCCGAGCTGGGGAATGAAATCGGGATTGCGGACCCGATCAGCGGCTACCAGAAGCTGGGCCAGGCCAAGGAGAGTAAATATTTTTATACCCTGTACCAGATCGCCCGGGCGCTCAACTCGGCCAACAGCCTGCAAGAACTGATCCGGCTAAGCATGGAGCTGGTCTTCCAGGTGATCAACGCCGAGCGCGGAGTGATTATGTTGCTGGACGAAAAAGGAGAGCTCCAGATCAAACAGGCGGTGGTCAAGGGAAAGCCCGCGGACGGCAGCCTGGAAGCGCAGGTGAGCAAGACCATTGCCCGGAGGGCGATCGCGGAAAAAGCCGGGATCATCACCTCCGACGCCAAGTACGACCCGCGTTTCCAGAGCGGCGCCAGCATCATCGCCTACAATATCCGGTCCGCGCTCTGCGTTCCGATCTGGGAGCGGGACCAAATCCGGGGGGTGATCTACCTGGACAACCTGATGCAGACCTACGCCTTTAGCGAGGACGACTTGAGACTGCTCACCGCCATCGCCAACCAGGTCGCGATCGCCATCCGCCAGGAGGAGATGCACGACCAGATGAAGCAGGACGCCATCTTCCGCGCCAACCTTTCCCGGTTCCATTCCCCGGATGTGGTCAACCAGATCGCGGAACAGCTCAAGCACAACCAGGAACTCCAGCACCAGGTGGCGGAGTGCGAGGTCACCATCCTTTTCGCCGACATCTGCGGGTTCACGACCTTGAGCGAAAAGATGCGGCCGGACGAATTGGCCAAACTGCTCAACGAGTATTTCAGCCAGATGAGCGCGCTGGTTTTCAAGAACAAGGGAACCGTGGACAAGTTCATCGGAGACGCCATTATGGCCATCTTCGGAGCGCCCATCTCATATGGAAACGACGCCGAACTCGCGGTCTTCACCG
>CAIYYW010000152.1 GCA_903930515.1 uncultured delta proteobacterium
GTCAGCCCGGCCGGACCGCCCCCGATAATCGCCACGGAAACCCGCTCTGACATCATTTCCTCCCGTTGGTACTGGATTTGCGACAGCCTTTCAGCCTCTTAATACCGCCAGATCAACTCCCTGTCAAACCGCGGGTTCCTGGCCGGCTGAATTGCGCCCGCGGAAATACCTTGCTATAATATTAAACAACAAATGAAGAAATCCGGAATTTCGGATACCAGCGGCCAGGGGAGGAACTGGCCGGCCGAGCGGAGATTCCAGCGGATCGGCTGCGACCTGAACGCCCGATTCCTGTATCAGGATCAGTGGCGCCCGGCCAAGATCATCACCCTGAGCGGAGGCGGCGCGTTCCTGGCCTGCAAGCGCCGGGTGAAAAACAACCAGGTGATTTATTTGGAATTCGATCTGGACGATCAACCGATTTCCGCGATCAGCCGCGTTGTCTGGAAAAAGAATGGAGCCCCGCCCAACAACCATTTCAGCTATCCCCCTGGCTTTGCCGTGGAATTTGAAAGCATGGAAGGCAAGGAACGGGTCTCGGTCAACCAGTATGTGATCAAATCCCTCCGGATCATCCGCGCCCTCCAGCACGAACTGGACCAGAGCCGTCCCGATTACGAAAAAATCAAGAACCTCTATTTAGCCTTGCGCCCCGGTGACTCCTTAAGGATCAGCCATATCCGAAAAATCGTCCGCCAGGAATCCCGCCATTTCCGGTTGAGAAAGATTGATGCTTGACCGCTTTTACCCCGCCGGAATATCATCGTTGTTAAAGGTTTGACAAACCGGCCTTCCAGCCTAATATATATTTCAAATCGGGGCATAGCGCAGATTGGTAGCGCACTGGCATGGGGTGTCAGAGGCCGCGGGTTCAAGTCCCGCTGCCCCGACCATTTTGCGGCAAACGGCGCAAGTCGCCCGGTGAAGGGACCCCGGATCCTCTGATCCAGGGCTGACTTTACATTCGGGAAATTTTTGTTAGAATATCTGGGAAATAAAGAGAAGAAGGAATAAATAAGGAGGAACGGAATTTTGAGCATTGAGAAGACAAAGAAGCAGGAATTGATTAAGGCTTACCAGAAGCATAATCAGGACACGGGCAGTCCGGAGGTTCAGATTTCGTTATTGACCGAGCGGATCATCTATATGTCCGAGCATTCTCTTCGGAATCCCAAGGATCATAATTCCCGGAGGGGATTTTTGATCATGGTCGGGAAACGGAAGCGGCTGCTGGACTATCTGAAGCGGGAAGATTTCGCGCGGTATCAAGAAATGGTGAAGCGGCTTGAGCTCAGAAAATAACCCGACCGGACCGGATCTTTTTACCCACCCCTTACCAACCAAATCAGACTTCTGAAAGGAGTATTGGAAGATGTACGCAAAAACCAGCATCAATTTTGGAACGCGCGAGTTTAGCATTGAAACCGGAGCCGCGGCCAGGCAGGCGGACGGTTCGGTGATCGTGAGATACGGAGACAATATCATCCTGGTCACGATCGTGGCGGAACAGGATAAGCGGCGGGAGGAACTGGATATGGTTCCGCTCACGGTGAACTACCAGGAAAAATTTTACGCTTCGGGAAAAATCCCGGGCGGTTTTTTCAAGCGGGAGGGTCGTCCGACCGAAACGGAGACTTTGAACTGCCGGGTGATTGACCGTTCGATCCGGCCGATGTTCCAAAAGGGCTGGTGTTTTGAAACCCAGGTGATTGCCACGGTTTTAAGTATTGATGGTGAAACCCACTCGGGGATGCTGGCCCTCAACGGGGCGAGCGCGGCGCTGGAAATCTCGGAAATCCCCTTCTCGGGCCCGGTGGCCGCGGTGCAGGTTGGAAAAATTGACGGCCAGTTGGTGATCAACCCGAAAAAGAGCGACCTGGACAAAAGCGAGTTGGACTTGGTGGTGGCCGGGAACTGGAACGGAATCCTGATGGTGGAAGGTGGCGCCAAGATGGTTTCCGAGGACCAGATCCTGGAAGCGGTTTTTTTCGGCTACGAGCAACTCAAGCCCTTGCTGGAAATCCAGGAACGGTTACGGAAAGAGGCGGGCAAGCCCAAGTTGAATTTTGAGCCGGTGACTTTGGAGGGCGGGATCCGGAAAAGCATCCTGGAGAAATACCCGGCTCAAATGCTCAAGGCCCTGAACATTCCGGTCAAGTGCGATCGCCGGAACGCGCTCCGGGTTTTGCGCGCGCAGATTTTGGAGGACACGGTTAAAGATCATCCGGAGCTTGCGGAAAAGCAACATTTGGTGAGGCCGGCCGTGGACGCCCTGGAACGGGAGACGATGCGGAAGCACTTGTTTGAAACCCAGGTCCGGATAGACGGCCGGAGGCTGGATCAGGTCCGTCCGATCAAGTGCGAGATCGGGTTTCTGCCCCGGACCCACGGCTCGGCCCTGTTCACCAGGGGAGAAACCCAGGCGATCGTGGTGACCACCCTGGGCACCCGGGATGATGAGCGGAAAATAGAGCATGTGGACGAGGAATTCTACAAAAGCTTTTACCTCCATTACAACTTCCCGCCCTTCTCGGTGGGAGAAACTTCCGGCCGGCTCGGGCCGGGCCGGCGCGAGATCGGCCACGGCGTTTTGGCTGAGCGTTCCCTGGTCCGGGTGATTCCCGGTCATCAGGATTTCCCTTATACCATCCGGATCGTGTCCGACATCCTGGAATCCAACGGGAGCAGTTCCATGGCCACGGTCTGCGGGGGGTCGCTGGCCTTGATGGACGCCGGGGTTCCGATCAAGGAGCATATCGCCGGGATCGCGATGGGCCTGGTCAAGGAATCGGAGGAAAAGTTCTACATCCTTTCCGATATTATGGGAGACGAGGATCATTGCGGGGATATGGACTTCAAGGTTGCCGGAACTTATGACGCGGTGACCGCGGTCCAGATGGACATCAAGACTACCGGGATCAGCAAGGATATTTTAAGCAAAGCCCTGGAGCAGGCGAAACAGGGACGGAAAAGCATCATTGACATAATGAAAGCCGCGATCGCCCAGCCCCGTGCGGAGCTTTCTCCCTACGCGCCCCGGATCGTTACCATCAAGATTCCGGTGGAGAAGATCAAGGATGTGATCGGCCCGGGCGGCAAGATGATCCGGGAGATCGTGGAAAAGACCGGAGCCACCATTGATGTTGAAGACGACGGGACCATCAATATCGCCTCGGTCAACGGCGAGTCCAACCTGAAAGCCGTGGAGTGGATCAAGAACCTGACCCGCTCAGTAGAGGTCGGGGAGGTATATAAAGGCATTGTCCGGCGGATCGCGGATTACGGGGCGTTCGTGGAAATCTTCCCCGGAACCACCGGCCTGCTCCACATTTCCCAGTTGGCGCATCGCCGGGTTAACGCCGTAAGGGATATTATGAATGAAGGGGACGAGGTGGAGGTCAAGTGCCTAGCCCTGGAAGACAATGGCAAGATTTCCCTGAGCCGCAAAGCGCTCCTGCCCGCTCCGGAAGGCGAAGAGCAGTCGGACCGGCCTCCCTACCAGGATCGCAACCGGGGAGACCGGGGCGGCGGGCCTAATCGCGGAGGCGGACCGGACCGGGGCGGCCCTCGCTGAAACCTCACGGCCGCGGCAATAAATACGGCCAATAATCCGGAGCACAAAATGGATCATCTGATCAGGAATTTTATTTTCGGGATCGGGTTGATCGTGATTGCCAAAGGCTCAATCCAGGCCGGACCTCCCAAGGGAGCGCCCACCGACCTGGACCCCAAAGCCTATCAGGGACTTTCCAGCCAGGACCTTGAGCGGCTCCGCAAGGGCGAGTTGGTCTTTATCAATGATTTTTCCAGCGAGCAAAGCACCAGCAAGGGAATGGTCCAGGCCGCGATCATTTTCAATCAGCCCATTGATACGGTCTGGACTTTGATGGCCCAGGGATGGAGGCAGGAAGAATATTTGCCCAATGTTGACCGGACCATTTTAGCCAAGAAACTTCCGGACGGTGACATCATTGAGAACCGACTGAAAATACTTTTCGTCAAGATTAATTTCTGGGTCCGGGGATATCACTATCCGGACCGGTATTATGTGCGATGGACTTTGGCGCCCGGCTATAAAAACGATATGAAAAGGCTGGAGGGTTTCTGGCAATATTATTATGTGGACGATACCCACACCCTGGCCCGGTACGGCACCATCACCGAAACCGGGTTCGGCGTTCCCACCCGGATTCAGGAATACCTGACCAAGCGCGACCTGCCGACTTCCCTCGGACGGCTTAAGTTCTGGGTGGATTCGGGAGGGACTTATCGCAAGCCGGGATACCAGCCGCCGAAATAATACGCTCGCTAAACCCGGCCCACCATCCCTTGAACCCGGATCGGCAATTGATTAAAGCATCTTACCTTTTTCCCGAATTTGCCCAAGGTGTTTTCAACCACCAGAAAGTCAAATCCCGGAATCACCACCTGCTTCCATTTATCCCCGAACCCGCGCAAGGCCACATCCAGCATCATCACGATCCGCTTCCCCAATGGCTGTTCCGAATTCAGCGTGATCGCCCCATAAAATTCCTGGCACTCGGTGTAGCCTGCGTTATGCGTGCCCGTGTATGGCTTCAACTTGGCCAGATCTATCCGCTTCCCGATCCGTCTTGATACCAGGCCGGAGTATGCTTGGAAATAATCCACCAGCGCCTGCTCCTGAATCCGCGCCGGTAAATCCTTCTCCGCAACCTCGCAAAACGCCTGGAAACCCTCTTCATACGCCCCTTCCACCAGATCAAACCAGAACCGTTGGTCCCGGCTCACCTCCTTCGCGTCATCCACCGCAATCACGCTCCTCCGAACGCAGGCGGTCAAGCCGTCCCGCTGCGGACTAATCCCCAAATGCACAAACGCCCCTTTCTTGATCGGGCGGTTAAGCGCCTTGCCGATCAATGTCCGGTTCGCCGTATCCGATCCCACCATCACCCGGAACCCATCCCCTTCCGATCCCATCAGTCTGCAAACCAGGTATCCATACCCAGCAACCTCCGTCTCCATCATCCCCGGCTTTAATACCGACAGCATCGCCCGCATCGCAACATCCGCGATCCGGCTCGCGTCCTCCGTCAGACTCATCTCCAGATCGCTCTTCTCATACCGTATTTTCTGATACGACCCCTGAAGATCTACCACATTCCGTTTCCCATAAACCCGCTCCAGATATTCAACCATCGCCGCCGGCATAACCTGTCTCACCGTCATCAGCGCCACCCGCTTAACCCTTTTGCCGGCCGCATCCTCCAGAACATCCTCCAGCCGTTCCGCCTTTACCGGATAGTCCTCATCAGCCAGCTTCAGCATCTCAACCTTGTGAACAACCGCCCCGGCCCGATCCGATAATTGCTCGGAAAGGTATCCGCCCTCCAGTCCGGCAATAATATGGAAACCCCTTTTCCCGATCACACCCGCAACCTGCTCAATAGAAATGTTGGTATTGCCGCCCAAATACGGAACATCGCCCTGGTAATGCTCATCGCTGAAAACCACCCCGACCTCGCAACCCGCTTCCTCCACCGCCTCATAAACCTTTTGCTGCCTCCCCAAAAATTCCCGCTTGGATATCGCCAGGCGCCGATCTATCCTCGGCGCTTCCCCCAGCGCCTTTTCCACCAGCCGCATTTCCTGCTTGATCCTCTTCAACCGATCACGATCCATATCTTTCCTCCAAATGCGCGAGCGATTTTAGTCGCGATTCCTTACTGTGCGGGGGACTTTAGTCCCGGTCTGCGATGCATTTTTCGTTTCTCGCTTCCCCCTACGGCAACACCCGCTTCACCGGCATTGCCCCCCACCTTTGCGCCAGCCGGAAACCTTCCGCGTATTTCACCCCGGCCTGATACCCCCGAAATGCGGCCTGGGTTTGAACCAGGTCCAAAATGTCTATCCGGTCGTGATCCCTGAGCCATTTCAGCTGTGATTTATGCCTCATTAACATCTTGAGCTTTTTATCCAAGCTCCTTGAAATATCAACATATTCCTCCGGTTCAAACCCGATCCCGGCCAGGGTATCCATTTCATAAATCAAAGGAACTTTAGGCAGCGCGCTGGACTTGGTTTTCACATTTGGAAGAGATGCAATGAAGCTTGCCGCGAACGCCAGCTGAAACCCGGCTTGATGGTCCGGGTGATAGTCATTCCGGCTGTGGCAGAAAATCAGGTCCGGCCCGGCCTTTCGGATCTCCTCAATCAACCGCAACCGCGTCGGCTCATCGTCAAATAGCATCTCATCCCGAATCCCAAGCCAAAACAATTTCGCTCCCAGAACCTTGGCCGCGGCCTCCGCTTCCCGCTTCCGGATCTTCACCAATTTATCCGCTTGAACCTTCCCATGCCCGGCAGAGCCGTCAGTCAAAATGCAAACCGAAACCTGGTCTCTCCCCTGCTGGAATTGGAACAGGGTTCCGCCGCAAAGGATCTCTACATCGTCCGGATGCGCCCCGATCGCCATTACCCTCATTGCAACTCCTTTGTCGCGCAGGATACGCCATTCTCCCTTATCTCCGCATAAAATGCGTTCAAAAAATTCGGATTCATTGCTGAAGCCCAAATCCGCATTTTTCCATCCTATCCCGCTTTCCCATTATTGTCCAGATTTGAGCTGGGCCGGGTCGCGCCAAAGGAATCGTGCCTTCCTCCTTTGCATACAGATTGTGCCGGCAAGAAGTGGCTACCATGGACAGGATTTGCCGCCGATTTCTTGGGACACGCAATAGGGGTAGTCGGTGGAATGAACAGGGAGGGAAGGAAAGGGGCACAAAAAGGCGCAAGCTATGTTCCCGCCTCGGGCTGGATTGCCCTGCCTGATTTCGGTCCCGCTGGAATTAGAGCAATACTAAATTGGTGTCCACTGCTACCCTGCAAAGTAGTTCGCTGCGAAACACGCGGAAACCGGGTGCGATACCGCTCTCCGACCCGCTGTTCCCCTTATTGAATTCACGGCCCAAATCCGATCGCATCTACTGGAATATTGCTCTCAGTATTTGTCCCATTCCCAAGTTGACCAGACCCATTACCCCCCCAGCACTTTACTTCGCCGCTTACGGTACGGGCACAGGTATGCCAACCACCAGAAGATATTGCGCTTACCCCTGAAGATAGATCGTAA
>CAIYYW010000153.1 GCA_903930515.1 uncultured delta proteobacterium
CTCCCCGTTTTTGGTGCGCAGGGATTTAACCTCCGCCAGGATCATCCCGCTCACCTCGCCTTTGCCGTTGGTCATCCGGTCCACCGTGGGATCGTGCATCACCACAAACACGCCGTCCTTGGTCAGCCGGGGATCGGTCTCGATATAATCCATTCCGTAATCCGCGGCGAGCTGGAAGGCCTTGAGCGTATTCTCGTCCGCTTCCAACTGGGCGCCCCGATGCGCGATAGACAAAGGCCGGTCCAGGGCAAAAGCTTTTTGAGACAGGGGAAAAAGTGCCATAACCAAAGCGAACCATAAAAATAAATTCCGGGGCTTTCCCATTTGCGCTCCCCTGGTATTAATTCTTGCTCAAAGGCTGGCACTGAACCTTGAGCGGATGATCCAGGACATCGAGCCAGACCGGGACATTCTCCCAAGTCACCTTTTTATCCGGCACCATATAATATAGATAGTAGGTATATTTCCCGGATGGCGCCTCAAACATCCCGGAGAGCTTGAACCCGAACTGATGCCGGCCCGGCTCGGACTCGGGCGGATTGCTTTCCTTGTCGTCATCCACATAAAAACCGGTCATTTTTACCGTATCTTTCCATTGGATCGGAATAATCATCCGCTCCACCAGGTTGCCGTGGTCCCCTCCCACCGCGTACCAGTTATGAACCGTATCCAGGTTCAGGCCCTTCTCCTGAGCGTCCATCTTGCCTTCAATCAAGGTCGGGGTTTTGTTCACCGGATCAAAATAATATGAGCCTTTGAAATTATTATTGAAGTCAATGGTATAAATCATATACGAGCCTTTCAGGAGCGAGGCGGCCCCCGCGGGCAGGCTGAAAAAAATCGGGGTGTAGAGGTAGTTCCGGTAAAAAACATTATCAGACCCGCCGGCGAGCTTGACCTTGATCCCGAGCGGCAATTCCAATCCGCCTTCCATCCGGTGCACCACTCTCACCGGCCCGTCAATCCAGGCCACCAGGTCCGCGGGGGTATCATTCTCCCCCCTGATAAGGTGGATCCCCAGGGCTGAGATATATCCGCGGCCCTTGATCCGGTCCACCAGGTTAGGACCGATTTTTCCATCCACTCCCACGAAATGAAACCGGTCAAAAAACCCTTTGGCAATCGGCTCCCCGAACCAGTAATGATCGGTCTTGACAAAGGTCCTTCCCTCTTCCACCAGGTGCTGGGCGTAATCAATTTTGGATGCCGGGGCCCCGGAACTGAAATAAAAAAGATAGACCGCGGATTTATTGTTGCGCGCCGAATCAGTGACACTAATTTGCGCGCCGCTTACCGCGTTCTCCGGCCATTTGAAATTATCCGGAGCAAACTCGCCGGTGTCCCAGGCCATAAATACCAACTCATCCTGGCCGTCCAGCTTCCCGTTCCCGGCCTGCGGATTTTTTTTGGGGCCGTTGCCATAAACAAACGCGCCCTCCGGGGTTTTTTCGTCAACCTGAAACGGGACCGGCGCGAAGGTATCTTTCTCCCAACGCATCAGGCCCAGGTTGCCGATTTCTTTTCCGGCCAGGCCGGAAACCAATTGACCTTTGACCACCACCGCGTCCTGGCGATAGGCGATTTGGCCGAGGGCCGAGGGGACAACGAACCAACCGAGCACAACCGGCGCCAAAAATATTATTACTGCCCGCTTCATATTATTACCTATTTGCGCGGAATCTTCCGGCATAGCACAAACCAATTGGGCATTTCCTGTTCGCCCTTCTTATACGCCCTTCCGATCAGGACATCCCCGCTGATCCGGCGCAGGAAATCCACGGTATTGTAATAAACAAACCGGCTGAACCCGGCGCTATTGGGCTTGATCTCCGGCCAGTCCGAGGGCTTTTCCTTCGGAAGCTTCAAATAATTCACCGCCAGTTCCCGGGGATTTTTCCAGCTTTGCTCCGTCACATAATATCCCCAGCCCGCGAGCCAGTGGGCCGGAGAATTATTGTTTCCCCCGATAGACCCGTCGCTCATCCGGTAGAATACTTTTTGGAACCGGGTATAGAGCGGAAGGGAATTCTTCCCCTCAAACGGATACGGCTCCAGCCGCTTGGCCCCGGCCGGGACCAGATAGTCCAGGCTTAAAGCCTTTCCCTGCGCCCCCAACTCCCAGAGCTTGATCTGGTCCGACTTGTTTAGGTCCACCGTCTGACCTATCCGCTCCTCGTGCTGAAGCTGATCCAGGTGTTTGCTGACCTCCTCCAGAGCCGGACTCGCGCTTCCCAAAATGTCTTTCAAGGTCGCCATTCCGCACCCCCGTGTGATCGCGCCTAACCCTCGCCCGATTTCGTTTGGCAAAAAACCACCCGCACGAAAATTATGATATTACATAAACATAAAATAATTTTCCGTCCCGGATAAAAATCTTCCCGATCTTTACCGCTTACGCGGAACCCGGCGGATCTGTTCCACCAATCAAAAGGCCGATTTGCTCAGCCTTTGGCTCTCGCTTCCTTCTTCTTGCGCAACGCGGTCTGATAGTGGCTGGCGCAAAGCCCTTTGGCGTAATGCTTCCGCACACAACCCGGGAGCGTGCACACTTTTTTCGCCGTGGGTTTCCTTCCCCGCTTCCTTCCCTGCTTCTTCGGCCGGCCCGCCTTCCTCGGCCGTCCCAGTTTCCGCCTCGGTTTCCTTCCCCGTTTCCCCGGCACCGCCCCTAATAAAAGCTTTTCCAGCTTTGCCACCCGAGCCTCTAGGGCTGAGGTAGCTTGCAAAAGCTGGGGCAACTTTGCCAAACTGTTAATCAAACCACTTTTCGTTCTTGCCATTAGCGAGAACCTCCTTTACAATTTTGCTTTTATATATATATTATTCAATGGAAAATGTCAAGTGTCGGTGCAAACTTATTCCCAAAAGGCTTTTCTAAACAGTTGCGGCGTTGCGCAGGGCCTGGATAAAAAAGGGGTAATGACCGGAACTTTAAATGTTCAATGACAATAAAAAGGTCTTGGAGAAGCTGCGCCTGTCCCAGCGGAAAGATTTTATTTGGGTCCGGAGGATCGTCCCGCTGGTGATTTCGGGCTTGATCCTCTTTTATTATTTCGACCGGGTGGATTGGACCGAGTTGCGGCAGGCTTTATCCAGGGCCAACCTTCTTCTGTTCATTCCTTCCCGGCTGATCCCGCTGTTCATATATCTGCTGATAGATTCCTATCTGCTGAAAGTCCTGTTTGACTGGTTTCATAAGCCGATCCCTTATCGGGAGGTGGTATATCCCCGCGCCGCGCTTTACCTGCTGGCCTTGATCAATGTTCAGGTCAGCAACGGCGGAATGTTTTTATACCTGATGCGCAAGGCCGAGATCAAGCCCGAGAAGCTGGCCGGGCTGGTGGCCTTCCGCCTGGCCTGGTCGGTCTGGAGCATAAACTTCGGCTTGACCGTTGCCCTGTTTTTTACCTATCTTTTAAAATACGATTTCCATTCCCCGCTGCAGATCGAATTGATCCTGTTCGGGGTCGGGATCATCTGGGCCGGTTTCTTTTTCTATCTGGGGGTGGCCTATCATTACAAGCGCCATAAACCCGACACCTATCACCGGCCGTTATGGAATGTTTTCATCCAGGCCCAGCCGCGCCAGTGCATGGAAATCGCGGGCCTGACCCTCCTGCTCGCCGGGATCGGCGTGATCAACAACTATCTCTGCGCCTTGAGCTTCGGGATCAAAATCCCGCTCCACGAGTTGGTGGTCCTGCTTCCGATCGTGGACACCATTGCCAACCTTCCGATCGCCTTTGCCGGTCTGGGCGCCACCACTTTCGCCTGGCAGACCTTCTGGAGAAGATACGCCACCCCCGAGGCGTTCCTCTCCTTCACCATCGCGCTCCCGCTAACCACCTATCTTTCCCGCGCCCTGTTCGCGCTGATCTGTTTTCCCGCGGCGACCAAATATCTGCAGCAAGTCCTGAACCACAATAAAATAAGTTCCGACGCCGGGCCGGAATGAATAACGCGGCTCAGCCTTTGAGTAAAGCTCCGGTTGCCGCGAGGAAGGTGGTATATCCTCCGCTCAGATTTTTACAGCGCCACCCATTTTGGCCGAGGACCCGGCAGGCCAAATAACTCCTCACCCCGGTGGCGCAATAAGCCAGGATTTCTTTCCCTTTCGGCACTTCCTCCATCCGGCCCCGGAGCTCGTCAACCGGGATATTGACCGAGCCGGGGATAGCTCCGGCTTTTAATTCCGACCGAGCGCGCACATCCAGGAGGAATTGATCGGGCTTGAGGCTCAAAACATCTTCGCTATGGCAAACCCCCAGATCCCCCCGGAGGATATTGGCCGCGACGAACCCGGCGAAGTTGACCGGGTCCTTGGCCGAGCCGTAAGGAGGCGCATAAGAAAGTTCCAAATCTTCCAGGTCAAATACGGTCAGCCCAGCCCGGATCGCCACCGCCAGCACATCAATCCGCTTGTCCACGCCTTCCTTACCCACGGCCTGCGCTCCGAAAATCTTGCCGCCCTTGGGATCAAACAAGAGCTTGAGCCGGATCGGGCCGGCGCCGGGATAATAAGTCGCGTGGCTCGCGGTATGAAGATAGATCTTTTCGTAAGTCCAGCCGAGCTTCTTCAGGTTTTTTTCGTTCAGGCCGGTTCCGGCCGCGGCCAGATCGAAAACCTTGCAGATCGCGGTGCCCTGGGTC
>CAIYYW010000154.1 GCA_903930515.1 uncultured delta proteobacterium
AATAGGAATGAAGAAGCTGATCAAAGGCAATGACGCGATCGCGATGGCCGCGATTGAGGCCGGCTGCCGTTATTACTACGGCTACCCGATCACTCCCCAGAACGACATCCCGGAATATTTCGCGCGAGAGTTCCCCAAGATCGGAGGCGTATTCCTCCAGGCCGAAAGCGAGATCGGCGCGATCAATATGGTCCTGGGATCGGCCGCGGCCGGGAAGCGGGCGATGATCAGTTCCAGCGGCCCCGGGATCAGCCTGATGCAGGAAGGGATCAGCTATATGTCCGGCTCTGAAGTCCCGGCCGTGATCGTGAACATCCAGCGCTCCGGTCCGGGCCTGGGCGGGATTTCCCCCAGCCAGGGCGATTATTTCCAGGCCACCCGCGGAGGCGGCCACGGCGATTACCGGACCCCGGTTTTTGCCCCGGCGTCCGTCCAAGAGATGTATGACTTGACCTTTCTCGCCTTTGATGTGGCGGACGATTACCGGAACCCGGTGGTGATCCTGGCCGACGGAATGCTCGGCCAGATGAAGGAGCCGTTGGACCTGCGCCATCCGAGCGGGCGCGAGCTGGCGCCCAAGACCTGGGCCTTGACCGGGTGCGCGGGCAGGAAGCCGCAACTATTGAAATCGCTCTACCTCGGGCATCGCGAGCTGGACAAGCATTGCTGGCATCTCTGGGAGAAGTATCAGAAGATCCGGGAAAAAGAAATCCGCTTTGAAGAGGTTTTGACCAACGACGCGGATTTGATCCTGGTCGCGTTCGGGAGCGCGGCCCGGATTTCCAAAACCGCGGTGATGGACGCGCGGAAGGACGGACTCAAGGTCGGATTGTTCCGGCCCATTTCGCTGTTCCCGTATCCGGAGAAAAGGCTGGAAGAGCTGGCGAAAAAGGCAAAGGCGTTTTTGGTGGTTGAGTTGAATACCGGACAGATGTTGGAAGATGTGAAGATGTCGGTGGGGAAAGACAACCCGATCCATTTTTACGGACGACCGCCGGGAGCGGACGCTCTGCCGATGCCGGTTGAAATCCTGGACCAGATCCGGGAGGTTTACCCTTGAGCCAGGACAAGCCCAAAGAACCCCGGCTGATCAATCCTCGTCCGAGGACCTTGATTGACCGGCCGTCTCATTTCTGCCCCGGGTGTCATCACGGTCTCATCCATCGGCTGGTGGCCGAGGCGATTGATTATTTCGGCATCCGCGAAAGATCCATCGGCGTGGCCTCGGTCGGATGCTCGGTCTTCCTTTATGATTTTATGGACACCGATGTCTTGGAGGCCCCGCACGGAAGGGCCGCGGCAGCCGCCACCGGGATGAGACGCGCCCAGCCGGACAAGGTGGTCTATACCTACCAGGGAGACGGAGACCTGGCCGCGATCGGCACCAGCGAGATCATCCATGCCGCCAACCGCGGGGAGACCATCACCGTGGTCTTTGTCAACAACACCAATTACGGAATGACCGGCGGACAGATGGCGCCCACCACCTTGCTCGGACAGAAAACCACCACCACCCCCTACGGACGCGATTTCAAGCGCGACGGCTACCCGATCCGGATGACGGAATTGCTGGCCACCCTGGAAGGAGTGGCCTTTGCCGCAAGGGGAGCGGTGAACAAGCCGGCCAATCTTCGGAGGACTCGCGAACTGATCCGGAGGGCGTTTGAGGTCCAGCTCAAGGGGATTGGACTCGGGTTCGTGGAAGTGCTCTCGGCCTGCCCGACCGATTGGGGACTGAAGCCCCTGGACGCGATCAAGCGGGTGGAGGAAGAGCTGATCCCCTATTACCCGCTGGGGATTTTCAAGGATAAAAAAGAAGCGGATCATCTATGAAGATAGTTTTGGGAAAAAGATGTATGCAGATGTGATGATGGCGGGTTTCGGCGGGCAGGGGATTCTCCTGATCGGGAACCTTTTGGCCGAGGCCGCGCTGCTGGAAGAATTGAATGTGACATATCTACCCAGCTACGGCGTGGAGATGCGGGGCGGAACCGCCAATTGCACGGTGGTGATCTCGGACCAAGAGATCGGCTCGCCCCAGGTGAGCGCGCCGGAAGTGATGCTGGTGATGAGCGAGCAGGCAAGGGAAAGGTTTGAGGCGAATGTAAAGCCGAACGGGCTTCTGATCGTCAATTCCACCCTGGTGGATACGGGCAAGCTATCCCGCAAGGACCTTGAGATCATCAACATCCCCTTCAACCAGGTCGCCTCGGAAATGGGCAATGCCAAGTTCGCCAATATGATCGCGCTCGGGGCATACCTGGGGAAAAGGCCGGTGGTGAAAACCGAAAGCATAGAAAAAATGCTCAAGGAGCAATTGACCGGGAAAAAAGCGGAATTTGTTCCGATGAACCTGAAGGCTATTGCCAGAGGGATTGAACTCGCGAACCAATCGGGAGGGAGATAATGGAAGAAAGATTTGAGGAAATCAAAGTCGGAGAAAAGATCAAGCAAATCCGGGAAGATCAGGCTGTCAGCCTGGAACAACTGGCCCAGCGGATCGGGGTCAGCCCCTCGGTGTTGAACCAGATTGAAAACCATCTGGTCAGCCCCCCGCTCGGGACCCTGATCAAGATCGCGCACGCCCTCAACATCAGCGTGAGCGACTTCTTCGGCGGGGAAGCCATCTCCTACTCCCTGGTCCGCAAAGACGAGCGCAAGAAAGTGTCCCGCTTCGCCAGCAAGGACGGCATCAGCTACGGGTATTCCTACGAGTCGCTCGGGTTTGACAAGAAAGACCGCCAGATGGAGCCCTTCCTGGTCACCCTCCAGCCCAGTCCGATGGAAGCAACCTCCTTATCCTCACACCCGGGCGAGGAATTTATCTTTGTCCTGTCCGGAAAAGTACAAGTCCAGCTCGGAGACCATACCGACATCTTGGAACCATACGACTCCATCTACTACGACGCCACCCTCCTCCACCGCGTCAGCGCCTTTGAATGCGAAGAGGCAAGGATTGTGGCGGTGATCTGGGCGCCCAAAGAATGAGCAGCTAGTAGATAGCATGCAATGATCAAGCAGGCCTGCGGCGCGGCAGGCGTGGAAGGATAGAGTTGGGCGGGTACGGCCTGAAATTTTTATTCCTTTTTGATTTTCTGAACGGACGAATATTTTCTGAAGAATCCCGCGATTTCCAGCCGATCAGATTTTCCTTCTGCGGCCTTGATCGCCAAGGCCTCAAATAAATTTTCCGGCGCATCAAGTTCGATTCCGTTCAAATCCAGGAACACGACCGCGGAAACCACGCCGGCGCGTTTGTTGCCGTCAACAAACGGATGGTTCTTGATGAGATAAAACATATAAGCGGCGGCCATTTCATAAAGGTCTTTGTTGAAATACTGGTCAAATACCCCGGCGCCGGGCATTGCGATGGCGGACTGCAACAGCCCCAGGTCTCTGATCCCGGCTGAGCCGCCATACCTCTGGATCTGGTCATTATGGATTTCCAGAACCTCGGATAGTTCCAGAAAAACCGGATTCATCGTTTATCCGGCAAGCCGCTTGAGCATTTTTCCGTATCTAGCGTTGGCTTTGGTCAGACCGGCCTGGAACCTCTTCCTCCGTTTCTGGCTCCGCAAAGGATTGATGATGATCAGGTTCCCGTCGGTGGAAATCTCCAGAGGCGTTTCCGAATCAATCTTCAATAGCTCCAGCACCCCCTTGTCAATCACCAGGGCCAGGGAATTCCCGTGTCTGGTAAGTTTCTTGATCATTTGCCATCCTCCTCTGGTATTACTTTGTAGTTACATTATGATACCACAAAATCGCCCGGTCAAGTCCGGGCTGAGCCGCCTTTTTGACATTCAAAAATCAGGGCGGCTATAATCATTTATGAGGTGGAAAGGAAGATGAAAAAACTTTTGCTGGTTTCAGTTTTTGCGGTGATCTTGAGCGGATGCGCAGTCCGTGCCCCGCGCGGGCCGATCAAGGGGCCGGTGTATCCGCTCCAGGAGAATTCCGCCGAGCTGTTGGGGACGAGGGTTGTTTATGTTGAAGGCGGGGTTGGCGAGACCGTGATTTTCGTGCACGGGGTGGGCGGGGCGCTGCTGGACTGGGAAAAGGTCCTGCCCTATTTTGCCCGGCGCTATCATACCATTGCCTTGGACCAGCCCGGGTTCGGCAAGTCGGAGAAGCGAATGGACTATCATTATTCCATAGGCAACAACGCGAAGGTCCTGCTCGCGTTGATGGACGCGAAAGGGATTCCCAAGGCATACATCGTCGGGAATTCCATGGGCGGGGAAGTGGCGGCGTATTTCGCGATCCACTATCCGGAGCGGGTGGACAAGCTGGTATTGGTGGACGCGGCCGGCGCTCTGAATCTTCCCGATTTGCCTTTTATTCCAGAACTGATCTGGCTGTTGGCCAAACCCATTGACAGCCTGTCCAACCGATCCGGGTCCAACGACCCGCACACTTCCGACCCGGAGCGGGTTCAGCCCAATATCGCGCAGGCGATTTACAACTCGGATGAGTGGTGGGCCTGCCGGGAGGCCTGGCGGGACGAGGTGTATGACATCTTCCGGCTGGATTTAAAACCGGAACTGAAAAAAATATCCGCGGCCACTTTGGAAATCTGGGGATCAAACGATCCTTTGCTCAAGGCCTATTCCAAGTGGTATTTCTGGGAGCAGATCCCGGGCTCCGAACTCCTGATTATCCCCGGGGGCGACCACACCCCCCAGCTTTCCCAGCCCCGCGCCTTTGAATCAGCGGTGGACGGGTTTCTGCAAGGGAAACCCAACCCGGCTTACGCGAAGAGGGGCGAGAAGGTGAGGCTGGAGAAAAAATCAGCCGGCAATTAAGTTTTTCGCCGCGGATACTAAAGGGGAAATAATGAGAGGCTGGAAAATTTCCGCAATCATCTTGCTCTCAATCCTTGCGGTCGGCTGCCCGACCCCGCAAAAAGTTTCTTCCAATCCTGCGGCTGATGAAATTTGCGTCAAGCCGGTGAAGACCGACTCCGGGCTGGTGGAAGGGCTTGCGGAAATCGGGACCGAGAGTTGCGTCTGGCGGGGGATTCCTTATGCCGCGCCGCCGGTCGGGGATTTGCGCTGGAAAGCTCCTCAGCCGGTCAAGGCCTGGAACGGGATCCGGAACGGATCTCTCTGGGGGAACCGGTGTATGCAGATTGATAATTTTATGATGAATTTTTTCAACTCCGATCCTTCCGGCGCGATGAGCGAGGATTGTTTGTATTTGAATATCTGGCGGCCGAAGACCCAGGGCGGCCTGCGGCCGTTTCCGGTGATGTTTTTCCTCCACGGCGGGGGCCTGGGACTGGGCACCGGCAATACCCCCACTTACTGGGGAGACCGCTTGTCCGAGACCGGCGGGGTGGTGGTGGTCACGATCAACTATCGGTTGAGCCTGCTCGGGTTCTTGACCCTGCCGTCCCTGCGGGCGGAAGACCCGAACCGGAGCTCGGGCAATTACGGAATTTTGGATCAGATCGCGGCGCTCAAATGGGTGAAGCAGAACATTGAAAAGTTCGGGGGCGATCCCGCCAACCTCACCATCTTCGGAGAATCCGGAGGGGGCTGGAGCGTCTGCGCCCTGGCCGCGACCCCGCTCGGGAAGGGCCTGTTCAAAAACGCAATTATGGAAAGCGGCGGGTGCGATCGCGCTCAAACCATGGACCGGGGATTTCAGCAGGGCACGGAACTGGCTGGAAAAGTGGGATGCAAACCCGAAAACCTGGATTGCCTGCGCAAGGTTCCGCCTGAAAAAATACGGGACGCGAGCCCGGAGCCGACCTTCGCCCGGTTCTCGGCCGGGCCGCATATTGACGGATACCTGCTCAGCGCGACTCCGCTGGAAATAATCCGGGCCGGGAATTTCAATCCGGCATCCTGGATCGTCGGCAACAACCGAGACGAGCTGTCAATGAATCTCTGGTCCATCCGGAAGGATTTGCGCAAGACCCCTTTGGAAAAATATCCGGAGGCCTTGCGCGGTTTCCTGTCCCTTTCCGAACCCGAAGCCAAAGAGCTGGCGCGCCTTTACCCGCTGAGCGAATTCTCGGATACGCCGATGAAAGCGTATCAAAGGATGGCGAGCGATTTTTCCCTGATCTGCCCGAGTTATCAAGGCATGGTCGCGGCCGCGGCAAACGGCGCTCAAACTTATTTATACCGTTTTGATTACACCGATTTCCGGATGTCCAAAAACGCCGGGGCAATGCACGGGATTGAACTGCCGTTCGTGTTCAACAGCTTTGACCGGAAGATGTTCATTATTTTTTTCAGCAACGGGATGCGGGAAAGGGCTGAACCGCTTTCCAAAATCATCCAGTCTTACTGGATCAATTTCGCCAAGACCGGAAATCCGAACGGGCCGGGCTTGCCGGAATGGCCGGGGTTTGATCCGGAAGCCGGGAAGGCGCAGATCCTGGATTTACCGGTCCGGACCGAGGGTTGGGACATTTCCGACCGGTGCCGATACTGGCAGGATCATCCGACCCAATTGGATTGGTGATCCCAAGAGGAACGGTTCAGGATAAATCCACCGCCTGATGGATCCGGCTGATCGTGTCCTGCAGGAACCGCTCATTGTTGAAGGAAATATTGATCGCGCCCTGATCGCACGCGTCCACGCACCTCCCGCATCCCTTGCACAAGGTTTCGTTGATCACCGCGAGCTGATCGTACATCCTGATCGCGCCGGCGAAGCAGACCTTTTCCGCGCACGCGCCGCAGCCGGTGCATTGGTCATTGACAAAAACTTTCACCCCCGGCAGCCGGGTGACCTTGTTCGCGATCTCAGGGGAAAGAAGCGGCAAATTTTTCCAGATGCAGCAGCAGGGGCAGCAGTTGCAGACGGTGAGCAATTTCCCCCCCGGGCCGACATCCAGCCAGACCGCATCCAGCTTGTTCCTGCCGATCATATGCACCAGACCCGCCTCCCGGCATTTGCGGGCGTGCGCAATCGCTTCCTCTTTGCTCACCCGCCGGCCCAGCGCCGGGTTGATCTTGACTGCGGCTTCGCCCAGGAACAGGCAGCCCAGGTCCCTCGGGTAATCCTTGCATTGCAGGCCCTCGCGGCAGATGCACTCGTTCATAATCCAGTGGTAATCGGTCTGGTTGATGAAATGCTCCACCACCTGCGAGGGCAAACACATCTGGCCGGGCAAGGCTACCGACTGGTTGACCGGGATCAGCTTGTCCCGGGTGAGGAAGAGAATATCGTCCCCGCGGAACAGCCAGTTGTCAATAAACTTTCCGATCAGCGGCCATCTGGTCATCCGCGCGATGATCGGGTTCCAGCGGTAGGATTTGGTCAAGAGCTTGTTGCCAAAAGCGGAACGCGGCATTTTTCCTCCGTTTAAACTGACGGCCCTTTCTTGGGCAAAGATGAAACCGGCTTATTCAGCATTCTCCCGGAATTTATTTTTCAAACCGGATCTTAAGCGACCGGCTGTGCTCTTTCAGGCCCTCCAACTCGGCGAATTCCGCGGCCGGCTTTCCCAGTTGACGCATCATCTCCGAGCAGATCCGGACCACGCTCTGCCTTTTCATAAAATCCCAGACCCCGAGCGGCGAATCAAACGCGGCCCGGCCCCCGGTGGGGAGGCAATGGTTGGGTCCGGCGAGATAATCCCCGATCGCGACCGGGGAATCGGCTCCCGCATAAATCGCCGCGGGACCGGTCAGTCCGGCGAGCAATTGTTCCGGCTCCGCGGTATGTATTTCCAGGTGCTCGGGCGCGATCCGGTTGGAAAGCTCAATCATCTCCGGGTCGCTCCGGGAATGGATCAGGAATAAATTCTTGCCCCGGAGTTTTAAGCCGGCTTTGATCTTTTCCAGGTAGTCCGCGGAAGTGGAAAGCAAGAACGCCCAGCCCCCTGGGCCGTGCTCAAGTTGGGCGGAAAGGTCCGCGATTGCGTATTCCGCGGGAGCCGAGCCGTCGGACAGGATCACGATCTCGCTGGGGCCGGCAAAGGTGTCAATCCCGATCAGGCCCTTGCTCTGGCCGTAAACCTTGGCCGCGCTCACCCAGGGCCCGCCCGGGCCGACCACCTTGTCCACCTTCTGAATCCTGCCCGCGCCGAGAGAGAGCAGCGCGATCGCGTGCGCTCCCCCGACCCGGTAGATTTCCTCCACCCCGGTCAGCTTGGCCGCGAATAAAATCGCCGGATGAATTTTTCCGGTCCGGTCCGCGGGAGTGACCATCGCGATCCTTTTCACCCCCGCGATCTGGGCCGGGATCGCGGTCATCAACACCGTGCTCGCGAGCGGCGCCTTTCCGCCCGGAATGTAAACGCCCACGCTCCGGAGCGGAATCCAGCGTTCCTCAAAAAAGCTGTCCGCCTCCTTGAGGATGTATCCGTCCGGAACCTGGCCGCGATGAAAGCGCTCAATCCTCTTGACCGCCAGCCGGATCGCCTGGATTTGACCCGGGCTAAGTTCTTTTTCCGCGCGGTTAAGCTCCTTTTCGCTCACCCGCAATTCTTTTTCGGTCCCGGAAAACCCGTCAAATTTTTTCGCAAATTCCAAAACCGCCCGGATCCCCCGTTTCTCAAGCGCGGAAAATATCCCGGCGACTTTTTCTTCCAGACCGAGCTTGAACCCGGCTCTTTGTTTGAGCAGACGGCTGAACTCCCCCGCAAATTTCTTGTCCCTGGTGTTCAGGATCTTCATAATTCCTTCGCCCTCCTGATCCTCGCTCCCGCCGCGTTTAATTTTTCCTCCATCCGCTCGTATCCCCGGTCCAAATGATATACCCGAGAAACCTCGGTGGTGTTCTCGGCCGCCAGCCCGGCCAGAACCAAACTCGCGCTCGCGCGCAGGTCGGTCGCCATCACGGTGGCGCCGGAAATTTTTTTCACCCCCGTGACCAAAGCCCGGTTCCCCTCCAGCTTGATGTTCGCGCCCATTCTTTGCAATTCCAGCGCGTGGAGGAACCGGTTTTCAAAAATAGTTTCCGTGATCATACTGACCCCGCCCTCAACCAGGGAAAGCAGCGCCATCATCTGCGCCTGCATATCGGTGGGGAACCCGGGATAGGGCGCGGTCCGGACATCCACTCCCCGCAGTTTTCCATCGCGCCAGACCCTCAGGCCTTGACCGGTTTCTTCAATCCTGACCCCGGCCTCGTGCAGCTTGGCAATCACCGATTCCAGATCATTGGGATGTGCGTTCCTGAGCAAAAGGTCTCCGCCCGTGATCGCCCCGGCCACCAGGTAAGTCCCGGTCTCAATCCGGTCCGGCATAATCCGGTGGGATTTCGGAGAGAGCGTTTCCACGCCGGTGATTTCAATCCGGTCGGTTCCCGCGCCCTTGATTTTGGCGCCCATCTTGAGCAGGTATTCGGCCAAATCAACCACTTCCGGCTCCTGGGCGCAATTGAGCAGAACCGTCTTGCCCGGAGTGAGCGTCGCGGCCATCATCACATTTTCGGTCCCGGTGACCGTGACGATGTCAAAAGTAATTTCGCTCGGATGCGACTCCTGCTTCTGGGCGTAAATGTATCCGTGCTCCACGCTCACCTTCGCCCCCAGCATCTCCAATCCCTTGAGATGAAGGTCCACCGGTCTCGCCCCGATCGCGCACCCGCCGGGGAAGGATACCTCCGCGCAGCCGAACCTTGCGTAAAGCGGCCCGAGCGCCAGGATGGACGCGCGCATGGTCTTGACCAATTCGTAGGGCGCGCGTTTGCTCTGGACCCCCGTGGTGTCTATTCCGAGAATTTTTCCAGAGTCCAGCTTTGACCGGTCCGCCTTCGCGCCCAGTTCTTCCAATAACTCGCACATGGTATCAATGTCGCGCAGGTTGGCCACATTCTCCAGCAGATGTTTTCCAGGCGCCAAGATCGTGGACGCCATCAGGGGGAGCGCGGCGTTTTTCGCTCCGGAGATTTCAATTTCTCCTTCCAACCGGTGTCCGCCTTCAATGATCAGCTTGTCCATTCGCGCCAAGATTCTAGCATAAGGGATAGTTAAGGCAAACTATTTTTATTGACCCGATAAAGATAAACCCCCGGGGGATCGAATTTTATGACCGGCTCCAGGCATCGGCCGCCAAAGAACTGCTCAAGCCTGGTTTTGCCCGAGGCGGTGAGTTGGTTGGCTGGGTAATTACCGGACAACCGGTCCAGGTCCGCGGGCTGAAAAACCAGGTAGCGGATTGAGTCATCATTTAAACTTCGGCAAATCTCCCCGGGAGATTTGTTCAAATTGAAAAGCAGGATCAGGGGATTCCAGTCAATAAACGAGCTGGCAACCGCCTTTCGCTCCAGGTAGAAAAAACAGGTGGGCCCGAGCAAAACCACCTGGTCTTCCGGCCGGGAGTTATGGTTTAGCCAATCAAAAGCCGGATACGCCCCCAGTTGAAGAGAATATGCCTGGCTCAGCCGGTAGAGATACTGCGCCTCGCTTTCGCGCCGGGTCAGCATTTTCCAGCCGGTCTCTCTCGCGCCGGAGAGTAATTCCAGGATCAACCCGATCAGAACCGCCAATGTCAGGGCCGCGGCAACCAATTTTTTGAACCATTTGCCCTTGTCCAGCAGCAGGGAAAATCCGCCGGCGGAGAGGATGGCCAGGAGGATCCAGAGGCCGAGCGCGAAGCGGGAGAGCCGGAAGCTGAAGGCAAAAGCGAGGTAAAAGGTCAGGCAATATAAAAAAACCGGGATCAATTTCTTGCCCGGCTTTTTAAGCAGGAGCAGGATCAATCCCGCGGGGAAAACGGTTCCGAAAAAAACCGCCGGGTGCGGCTGGCCGATCCGGTAGAGCGGCTCATAAAAGAACCCGTGCGGGATCTTGAACAGCTCCTTGATCAAGCCGACGGAATATTTTACCCCCACCGCGTCATCCCAGATTGCCTGAGACTGCGCCGGGGACAGGGGACCGCCCAGGAGATTGGCCAGGGCCGGGAAGAGCGGGTTGCCGACCGTGACCATGTTCCGGACCCAGAAGGAACCGCAGATGATCACAAAGCCCAGGGCCGCGATTGAGCCGTTGCCGAGGAATTTCTTTCGGTCGGCTTTGATCAGAAGATATGCCAGCCAGAGCGATTGCGGGAGAAGCAGGTAGAGATATAAAGTGAGCTTGACCGAACAGCCCAGCCCGGCGATCAGCCCGAACAGGAAAGCCCGGCGGGGTTCCCCGAGATCGTCCCGGATCAGGAGATAGACCCCGGCCAGCACAAAAAACGCGGCGATGATGTCATTGGTGATGATGTGGGTCAGGTATCCGAAAATGGGAAGGGAGATCAGCATCATTGTGGGTAAAAATTTTTTCCCCGGCCCGAATAGGATCTGAAAAACCTCGCGGCCGAGCAGGATGATCGCGAGCCAGAAGATCAGGTTGACCAACTGGGCCGAGACCTGGCCGGAAACCGCGAGTCCGGTCAGGTAGAGCATCTCCGCGATTTGAGGGAAATGGGAATAAGTGATGCCGGGGATCGGCGCGATGGAGTTCCGGAGCAGGTATTGCCGGGGCAAGGAAAAATGATAGGAAACCGTATCGTAGAAATAAGTCGGGTGAACCAGGACCAGGGCAAGGCTGGTCCCGAAGACCACGATCAGGACCGCCTCCAGAACCCGGGCGTTGCCGCCCGATTTCCACACGCCCCTCCTGGAGAAGCAGCAGTAGATTCCGGGCAGAGCCAGGATCAAAATCAAAACCCGGATCAAATTCGGGTAAAGCAGATGGAGCGCCCCCATCCAGAAGATGATCAGGCCCGACATTCCCATTCCGGCTCCGAGCAAAAAACCGACCGGCAATCTCGCCTTGAGGATTTTCCCCAAAATCAAAAAGGCGGCCCCGATCCCGGAGAGAGCGATCAAGGCGGCCCAGAAGAATTCCATAAAATGACGGATGAAAAAAACCAGGAGCCCGAGGAGCGCGGCCGGGAGGTTGGCGAAATAAGGAAACTCCCCGTCCTGGAGCGGCTGGTAAAGGTAAGATAAGTATCCGGCTGAAAGCGCCAGGGCCGCGAGGATGATTGCGGGCGGGAAAAATCTTTTTATCTGTCCCGCCATTATTTTCTCCTGAGCCGGAACGCGGTGAAAGCGTCGGTGGAGTGCCTCTGCGGCCAGGTTTTCATAATTTTATCATTGACCAGCAATTTCGCGGAATCAGCAAGGAGCGGTTTGGGATCGTCCAATTCAAACCCTCCGTCCGCGATCAATTCGGCGACCACCTCCTGATTTTCCTCTTTAGTCCAGGTGCAAGTGGAATAGACCATAATTCCGCCCGGCTTGAGATACCGGGCCAGGTTCCGGATCAGCCTGGTCTGCAAATCCTTGAGCGTTAAAAGGTCCTTTGGTTTCCGTTGCCACTTGATCTCCGGGTGTTTCCGGATCGTGCCCAGTCCCGAGCAGGGGGCGTCAAGCAAGATTTTATCAAAAGGCGCCTCTGCCTCCGAAAGCTTCAATGGCTGGGTCAAGTCCTGAATCAGGGTTGAGAATCCGGTCAGGCCCAGCCGCTCTGCTTCCGGATGGATCTGTTTAAGCCGGTTGCGATTCAGGTCCGCGGAGATCAAGGTTCCGGATTGTTCCATCATTTGCCAAAGCTGGAGCGTCTTGGTCCCGGGCGCGGAACAGGCGTCCAGAATCCGCTCCCCCCTCTTCGGATCCAGGATCATCACCGCCAATTGGCTCGCCTCGTCCTGGACCGCGAAGCATCCTTGCTCAAAACCCGGCAAGAGCCTGGGAGATTTCATCTCCTGGATCCGGACCGCCAGCTCCGAAAATGTTCCCGCCTCCGCCGGCACTCCCTCTTGTTCCAGACGCGCGAGCAAATCCGGACGGGTGGAGCGCAGGGGATTGGTCCGGAGCGTGAGCCGCGGCCTCTGATTGTCAGCCTCCAGCAGTTGTTCGGCCTCGGGCTCGCCCAACTCCCGGATCGCGTATGCCACCATCCAATCCGGACGCGAATATTTGATCCCGAGCCTTTGCACCGGATCAACGGTTTGGTCCGGAGATTTCAGCCGGTCTTTCCTCTCGCTCAACCTCCGAAGGATGGCGTTGATCAGGGGCTTTAAATGTTTCGGCGCCAGCTTCACGGTCTCGTTGACCGCGGCGTGTTTTGGAACCCGGTCCAGGAATAACAGTTGATACGCGCCCAGCCTGAGTAAATTGCGCGTGTCCGGGTCGGTGCGCCCGGGCCGCTCCAGGAATTGGTCCAGGAAAAAATCCAGCAGCCGTTTATGCCGGATCACTCCATAAGCCAGCTCCGAGAACAGCGCCCGGTCGCGCGGGTCAGCTCCGGCCTGGTCCTGGCTATGGTCCAGATATGCCTGATCCTGGTCCACCCGCCCGATCGCCTCCAGGGCCAAGGCTCGGCTGGATTTTATTTCGGACATCAATTCACCTCCAGAACCAATCCCTTCAGATACCAGGTCTCGGGCATATTCAATAGAACCGGATGATCCCCCGCCTGGGTCTGAATTTCAAGCAAGCGGCCGGTCCGTCCCGAATCCGCCAATGCCCAACGCGCCGCCTCCAATAATTCCGAAAGCGAAAAATTATAGGAGCAGGAATAGCTGAGCAGGATCCCGGACGGACAAAGCAGGCTCACTGCCCGGCGGTTGATCTCGGCATATCCCCTCCGGGCGGAATGCAGGTCTTTTTTGCTTTTGGCGAACGAGGGCGGGTCGAGCGCGATCAGGTCGAATTTTTCACCCGCTCTCTCCAGTTCGGGCAGCAATTCAAAAATGTTTCTCTTGACCGGCTTCACATTTTTGATCCCGTTTAACTCCAGATTCTTTTCCAAAACCGACAACGCCGGCGCCGAGCTGTCCACCGCCATCACTTGCTCCGCCTTGGCCGCCAGGTGCAAGGCAAACCCTCCCTGAAAGGTGAACGCATCCAGGCATCTGCCCCGCGAGAGCTCTCCGGCCCGAAGATGGTTCTCCGCCTGGTCCAGGTACGCCCCGGTCTTATGGCCCTCTTTCAAGTCAACCTCAAACCGGACTTGTCCCTCCCGGAACACCACCCGGGGATCGGCGTTGCCTTTCCATAAAAAAACCTCCTCGGGCAGGCCCTCCATCCCCCGCCCTCCCGAGTCGTTCCGGAACCAGATCGCTTCCGGCTGAAATTCTTCCTGCAAAATGTCCGCGATCATTTCTTTAAGCCGGTCGGTCCCGGGGATCAGGCACTGGATCACGATCCGGCCGGCATACCAATCCGCGATCAGTCCCGGGAGCAAATCTCCCTCCGCGTTGATCAGCCGGACCGCCTGCTCCGGACCAATCCGGCCTTCCCGTTTCTGTCCCGCCAGTTGGATCCGGTCCCGGAAAAATTCCCGGCCGATCGCTTCCGGCGATTTGCCGAGCAGGCGGAAGGCGATCCTGGAACGGGAGTTGAAAAATCCCTGGCCGACAAATTCCCCGGAATCGCTTTCCAGCGCCACGATCGTCCCGTCCATTTCCGGCCTGGGGTTTTCAATCTCCTCCGAGTACACCCAGAGATGGCCGGTCCGGAGCCGGTTGAGCGTCTTGTTTTTGATTCGGATCCGGGAGGGCATTTCAACCCGACCTGAATTTCCGGATCGTGAGCAGGCTCATCAACGAGCGCAGGATATTGGAGCTGGTTCCCCAGAGGAAGGAAAAAGCCACCAGCCCGGACTCGGGAGCCCAGGTCCGGAAGAGCAAAAGGAATGAGCCTTCGTTGATCCCGTATCTGCCGGGAGTGGGCAAAGCAAACGCGACATTCTGGATCGGGAGCAGGCTGAACAGGGCCGGGAAGGGGACGCTGAGCTTAAAGGACGGGAGCGCGAGCCAGACGAAGAAGGAGATAATGCTCAGCATCAGGACCCGGAGCGAAATCAGCTTGAGGTAAAGCAGGGGTTTGCCCCGGTCAAACCCGAGCAGGATCCCGTCGCGCAAAATTTGGGGGACGAACTTCTTGAACCGGCTCTGCCAGAAGCCGATCCATACCAAGAACAGGACCCAGTTCGGGACGATCCAATACCAGAGCCAGTGGAATTTTTCCGACACTCCGAGCATCGGCAGAAAAATCGCCGCGCCCAGGGTGATGAAGAGCAAGGTCGCGTGCAAGGTGTTAAAGAAGAGGAATGCCAATAACCCGACCACTTCGGCCACCGGCCGGCGGGCGTGCTTGCTGATGATATAAGCGATCCCGCCCTGGCCGTAAAAATATCCCAGGCTCACGAACAGCATGGTGGCGAGCCTTAGCTCAAAAACCCTCCGGAGTTTGAGTTGATACCCGAAATTGCGGATTAAAACAAAATGGGTATAGGCGTCCGCCAGAAAGGCCAGCAGGACAAACAGGGCCGAGCATAAAAAAAACCGGATCGGCTCCACCTGCTTGAACGCGCTCAGGACCTGCTCAATCGGCACCTTGCGGAAGATCATCCAGAAGATGAAGGCCACCAGCAGCAGGAAAAAAATCCTCTCCAGGATCCGTCTCAATTTGGTTTTTTCCCGAGGCTTCATTGTTTATAATTTATTCCCGGCCCGGGCTTTGTCAAACCGCCTCCGGCGGACCGGCCGGACCGGAAATGGATATTTGGGCGGGGAAATGATATAATTTTAAATATAGAAGCGGAAGCTCTTCAGGAGGTGGAAGATGATCAGGTGGTTTTTAAGCACATTGCTGATCGCGGTGGTGGTGGCGGGGGTGATGATTGTTTATTTAAGCCCGGACCTGCGCGGGAAAGCGGTCGGCTGGTTCAAAGAGAAGAACCAGATCGTGGAAAAGCGGGTGAAGGCGGTCAAGGATTCCCTGCCCGGGGAATCCAAGTTGAGCCAAGTCAAAGAGTTGCTCTGGCCGAAAACCAAGCCGTTCTCGGACCAGGCCCAAAAACCATCGTCGGATCAGATCACGGACCAGGACCGGAAGCAATTGGAGCAGGTCCTGGAGCAGGCTGAAAAAGTCAACCCGGGTCAAAAGAAATAAAGGTCCGGGCCGGCCGTTTTTTTCCGGTCGATCCCGCTTGCCCGGCAACGGAGGGTGGCGCGCAAAACTCGCGACCCTGGCGGGATTGCCGCGATTGCCTTGGATCAAGAGGGTGGATATAATAAGTCCGTGGAGATCAAGTGCAGTCAGTGCGGAGCAGGGCTTGAGGTTAGCGAGGAAAGCGGATTTATCGGTTGTCCTTATTGCGACTCCCGGCTTTATATTGAAACGGCGCAGTCGGTTCAACATTCCTATCTCAAGCCCGGGATCAACCCGGAGCAGGTTGCCGGGGTAATCGCGGAGGAATTGTCCAAGCGGGAGTTGACCCAGCCGGTGAGCGTGATCCAGAGCGAGCTGGTGTTCGTGCCGTTCTGGCTGATCAAGCTCAAAAACGGACTGCTCCGGTTTCCGGCCTCGGAACTGGAAATAGCGGAACTTCGGGATTTTTCCATCCCGGTGGGAGCGGTGATCCCTTATGACCCGGAGATAGAGGGAAAGGCCAAAGTGGAGATGCCGGAACTGAGCCTGGATGATATTTTGGCGGGGCCGAAACTGGAGAAGCGTAAGGACGAGATCGTAAAATCGGAGCTGGTTCATATTCCGTTTTACAAGACGGATTATAAATATCTGGACCAGGTATTTTCGGCCATGGTGGATGCGGGGGCGGGAAAGCTGTATGCGGATAGTTTGCCGGTTTCCGCTTCCCCTCAAAAGGATCGGTATTTTTTGACGCTGTTTGCGATTTTGAGTTTGATCTTTCTGCTGGAGGCGTATCTGATTCCGAAATTCTGGGTTTTGATTCTGGTTTATCTTGCGACCGGAGCCGGGGCCTGGTATTTAATTCAGGCTAACATCAAACAGAAGGGATATTGAATTGGCCAAGATTTATCGCCTGAACTGTCCCAACTGCGGCGGGTTGATTTCCTCGCGCGGGGAGCGGGTGGTGGAATGCAAGTTCTGCAATTCCCGGAGCCTGGTGCTAATTCCGGACTGGACTCCGAAATATTATGTGAAGCCCGGTCTGGATTTTAGTCAGGCGCGAAGGGCGATGGTGGATCTGTTCAAGCGGGATGAGGTTGAGACCGGATTATTAAAGACGGCGCGTTTTGAATCCGCGGACCTGTTCCTGGCGCCGTTTTATTTTTTGAGGGCGAAGCGGGTCGGGGTTTTCACTTCCTTTGGCCAACCCCAGACGATGGGCGCGGAGGCGATCTGGAGTATGGGCAACGAGGGTTTAAATTACCGGCAATTGGTAAAAAAGCAGAGATTGGAGGAGCAGAGCAAAACCGATTCGCGGGTGATTTTCAATGATGTGGAGCGGAGCTTTCCCGCGGTGAATCTGGAGGACTGGGGGCTGAATGAATTTGAGCCGGACAAGGTGATTGTGGCGAATGAGTTGGAGCTGAATCGGTATCGGAGGGATGAGCTGGATAAGCTGGGCGTGGTGCTGGAGCCGAGGCTGTCTGCAAAAGAGCGGGTGGAGCAAATTTTCAAGACGCCGGAGCTGGCTTCGGTTAAGGACAATACGCAGGTGGTTGAGCAGAGGGTGGAGCTGATTTATTACCCGGTCTGGAGAATCCGCTGGCGCTACCGGGGCAGGGCCTTTCAGACCACCATTGACGGCGTGACCGGGAAATTTTTATTCACCCGGGTCCCGGCCAAGGAGCGGGCCCGAGTGGTCTGGCTGTTGGCGGTGTCCGCGGCCGTGGGCCTGAGCATCGGCAAACTGCTCAAGATCCCGCACTTGATCCTGGCGACCGGGTTGGTGGGGATCTGGGTGATCCCGATATTTTCCCTGGTAATGTTGTTCTTTGTGGCGTTCGGTTGGAATATGTTCCGCTACAGCACCGAGCTGATCGTTTGCGGGGATACTTTAAGCGCGGAGATGATCGGGAGGCCGAGGGAAACGGTGTTTGATAAAATGGCCCTGGGGCTGAGCCGGTTTTTAGACAAGGGTTTGAAAGAGGCGGAACGGAGAAGGGAAAGGTTCTGGTTTTAAGATGGCGATCAGGGTTATACCTTTGAAATGTCCGGCCTGCGCCGGGGTTTTAACCGGGTTTGAGACGGATCAGATTTTTTTCTGTCCGACTTGCCCGGGCGGCTGGGATTTTTCCGGGGCGGCGCCCAGTCCGATCAAGCTCAGCTATGCTCAGGCCGACCTGATTCCGCGTCAATACCGGCGGATTTTTTATCTGCCCTTCTATTATTACCGGATTTCATCTTTTGCCTTGAATGGCGGGGACCGGATTCAGATTCAGGAGCGGGTGATCGGGGCATTGAATGAGCTGAAGGGGTTGTATGTTCCGGGGTATCAGTTGCTGCGGGAGAGCTATTTCGGGGATCTGGGTTTGATCTATACCGAGAGGAAGATTGAGATGGAAGAGGATACGAATCGCGGGAACCCGGCCTGGCAAAGGTTCGGGTCTGCGACCCGGAGCCTGAAAGAGGCTGAGGCTTACCTGAAACATTACCCGCTCCTGATCATTGACAAACGGCAGGACATCACGGGAATGGAGTTGAGTATGGAATCCAACCTTGAGCGGGTCTGGGCGGTTCCGTTCTTTGACCTGGGCAAGCAAATTCAGGACGGGATTCTGGGCAAGGGCTTTTCCGCGTTTGCCCTGGATACGATAGATGAATTCCGGAAGATCAATTACTGATCGGCCACGGCCGGAAAATGGCTTTCCCGGAACGGAACCGGCAGAGCAAAAGCGCGGGCGTTGAAGTCGGGGAAAATCCGTGTAGTCTACTTAATCAGCTTTTAAAGGGAGAACCTGATGCCGGAACTGAGAAAAGATCCAGTAATGGGAAGGTGGGTGATCATATCCACCGAACGCGCCAAGCGGCCGAGCGATTTTAAGGTGGAGCCGGAACCGAAGTCCAATTCCGATCAATGTCCGTTTTGCGAAGGCCACGAGCAGATGACCCCGCCCGAGATTTTGGCCTATCGGAATGACGGGTCCAGCAGGGACGCGCCCGGATGGCGGGTCCGGGTGGTGCCCAATAAATTCCCGGCGCTCCGGATTGAAGGCTCGCTGGACCGGCACGGGGAGGGAATGTTTGACACCATGAGCGGGGTGGGCGCCCACGAGGTGATCATTGAAAGCCCCCAGCATCACGAGGACATAACCGGATTGTCACAGCACGCGGTGGAGGAGCTGATCTGGATGTATCACGACCGGGTGATAGACCTGAAAAAAGATCCGCGCTTCAGATATGTGATGATCTTCAAGAACAAGGGGCTGGCCGCCGGAGCCAGCCTGGAGCATACCCATTCCCAGTTGATCGCGCTCCCGGTGGTGCCCAAGCGGGTGAGTGAGGAGATGGCGGGTTCGCGCGAGTATTATTCGTTCAAGGAACGGTGCGTGTTTTGCGATATGATCCGCCAGGAACTAAGGGACGGGGCCCGGGTGGTGGCCGACAACGCGAGCTTTGTTGCGATTGAGCCTTATGCCCCGCGCGCCCCGTTTGAAACCTGGATCATCCCGAAAACCCACAACCCCAACTTTGAAAACGCCCAGAAGCAGGAATACGAACAACTAGCCCGGATCCTGTTGTTGGTTCTGAAAAAAATCTCCGTGACCCTGAATCAACCTTCATATAATTATATGATCCACACCACTCCCTTTCATCACGAGGCTTTGGCTTACTATCATTGGCACCTGGAAATTATGCCCAAGCTGGTCAAATTCGCCGGCTTTGAACTCGGCTCCGGCTTTTACATCAACCCCACTCCGCCGGAACAGGCCGCGGAGTTCTTGAGGGAAGCGAAGGTGGAGTAAAAATCGGAATTGACCAAAGCTGAATGATTCCATAAAATAGGGTATCGCGATGGGAAAAAAGAATAAAACCGCCCGAATCGTTTCTGACCCCAAAATCCTTTTGGGCAAGCCAATTGTCAAAGGAACCCGACTCTCCGTGGATTTTATTCTTTCCCTGCTCGGAGCCGGCTGGACCGAAAAGCAGGTCTTGGATAATTATCCCGTGCTAACCCGGGAAGATCTGGTTGCGGTATTTAATTACGCCGCCACAATCCTGGAAGAGGAAAAGATTCTACCGCGCCCCAAAAAAGCTCATAGTAGATGAGAGTTATTCCCCATCCAGACCCGGCAAAGCCCCGATTGCTCTTGGATGAATGTATACCCCGATCAGTGTTCTTCAGCCTTCAAGATCACAAATTTAATGCCAAATGGATTGGAGAAGAATGCCCAAGCGCCTCAGACCGGGAAGTGATTGAATTGGCAAAACGGGAAAGGAGAATCCTGGTCACTCTTGACAAGGAGCACTTTGGGGCAATCTTAATGAGAAATCGGCTGGAGCTCACTGGGATGGTTTTATTTCGGATTGAAGCGAAGCCGATTGATCTGATGAAATCAATCTTCATAGATTTTTTCGAGGAATATGGCAGTCGCCTGGAGGGCAAGATAACGGTCTATAAAGAAAATCAAATCAGGCAGAGATCATTGGAATTCTAACTTAAACTTTCAGTTCATCCTCACCCTTACGCCTTTTTTCGCCAGGTATTGTTTGCAATCCTGAATGGTGTATTCGCCGTAATGGAAGATGCTGGCCGCGAGCGCCGCGGATGCTTCGCCTTGGGTCAATCCTTCATAAATATGCTCCAGAGTGCCGACTCCGCCCGAGGCGATCACCGGGATTTTGACCGCGCGGGAAATGGTCCGGGTCAATTCCAGGTCAAACCCGAGCTTGGTCCCGTCCCGATCCATACTGGTGAGAAGGATTTCGCCCGCGCCCAGTTTTTCCACCCGCCTCGCCCATTCCACCGCGTCAAGGCCGGTCGGGGTCCTTCCGCCGTGGGTGTAAACCTCAAACTTGAGCGGGTCCGAGGCCGGAACCCTTCTTGCGTCTATCGCCGCCACAATGCACTGGGAGCCGAATTTTTCCGCGGCCATTTTGACAAACTCCGGGTTCTTCACCGCGGCCGTATTAACGCTGGCCTTGTCCGCGCCCGCCTTGAGCAGCTTCCGGATATCCTCAAGGGCGCGGATGCCTCCCCCGACCGTGAGCGGCATAAACACCTGTTCCGCGGTGCGCGCCACTACTTCCAGGATAATCTCGCGCTCCTCGTAACTGGCCGTGATGTCCAGGAAGCAAAGCTCGTCCGCGCCCTGGCGGTCGTATTCAATCGCGCTTTCCACCGGGTCGCCCGCGTCGCGCAGGTTGACGAAGTTCACTCCCTTGACTACCCGTCCGGCCATCACATCCAGGCAGGGTATGATCCGTTTGAACAGCATCTTTGGAACCGAATCCTAACCGGTTGAAAATTTCTTGCCGGACCGTCGGGACTTATTTCTCCGGGCCTTCTATGCATTCCTGCGGGCAGACTTCTTTGCAGCTCCCGCAGTCGTTACACGCCTTGGTGTTGATCACATAGCAATCCTTGGCCTCGCAAATCGCCTCAGTCGGACATTCCGCCGCACAAGAACCACAAGCGATGCAATCCTCGGCAATGATCTTATGCGCCATCCAACTTCCCCCATCAAAAACTTCATTAACAAACACTCCCGCTTTGAGTTTAGCCCCAAAATCGCTCCCGTCAAGCATCATTTTTCTCTTGCCCGTCATTTTTAATCAGCTTAAGCGAATGGCCGGCGATCAAGCTCCCAATTCAATTGACTTTCATTATTTTATGAGCATCTTAAATACCAAGGGATTGCAATGACTCTGGTTTGGAGAACTAAATCAAAGGAAGCCCAATGAGCAGAAAGCTGATGGCAGTTTGGGTCGGCGTTGTTTTAATCCTATTTTCCGCCGGCTGCGGGTCCAGTGAATCACTGATCCCGGAGGGGGAAACCGCCCAGGTTCCCGGCAACCAGTCCGGCCCGGTTAAGATCAATCTGATGAGAAAGCTGGGGCACTCCCAGGCGATCCTGGCGGTGGTGGGCGATTCCCGGAAAGGGGATAGCACTTTTGAGGACATTGAGGAAGACATCTATTGGATCAGGCCGAGTCCGGACCTGGTGGCGCATACCGGGGATATGATCAATAATCCCGGGAGCGGGATTGAGTGGTATAATTTTCACAAAATCGCAAAAACGCTCACGGACCATTTCTCTTTTTACCCGGTTCCGGGCAACCACGATGTTGATGATGAGGTCAGCCAGAAAACCTATCAGCATCAATTCCCGGCTCCGGTCAGCAACCTTTATTATGAGCTTGAGTATGGCGACCTGCTTTTGATCTTTCTGGACACGGAGCTGGCAGGCCAGAGCGCGCAAATCACCGGAGACCAGTTTGCCTGGCTGGAGCGGGAGCTTCGGCAAAAAGGAGACAATTTCCGCTACCGGATGGCTTTTCTCCACGAGCCCCTTTTTCCCACGGCCAATCATCTGGAGGATTCGCTGGACAAACATCCCCAGGCGCGGGATCGTCTGCACCGGCTGTTTATCAAGTATCGGGTCAACCCGGTTTTTGTCGGTCACGAGCATATCTACGACCGCACCAAAGTTGATGGCGTCACTTATATCACGACCGGCGGAGCCGGCGCGGAGTTGAATAATGATTCGCGGGGTTTTTATCATTTTGTCTATGTCGCGGAAACCGACCTGGGGCTTCAGGGCTATTGCTTCACCGTTGATGGGATCAAGAAAGATCAGTTCGTGATCAAATGAAATCGCCGGGCCGTTCCAAAGGAGGCAACCAAACTTGAAGCCGCTGAAAATCATTCCTATTTTTCTCGCGGGATTGATCCTCGCCACCCTGATCTTTTCCAGCCGGGCTCAAGCCCTGGAAACCGAGCTGGGAGCCAACCTTTATTATTTTGACCCGGAGGATGATGTGTTCCGGGAATTTTATGGCGCCGGCCTGAGCTACGGCCTGGACAGCCGGCTCTGGTTTGAGAATGGGTTTGGGCTTGGCTCCGAGCTTTTATACTTCACCCAAAGCAGATATTACGCCGGAGACGATTTCCAGGTGCAGGCTTATTCCTGGCAGGGCGCTTTAAATTATTCAATGAAGGGCAACCCCTGGCTCCGGCCCTATTTCGGGGTCGGCCTGTCCGTGAATTATGTCCTGGAGCAAAACTTATCGGGCAAGGACACGGTGGCTAATACCACTTTCGGATACCTGGCTGGCGCCGGCCTGGAATTCAAGCTGAAATATGTCCATCCCTATGTGCAGATTGCTTATCGCGACATTCCCGCGGAGGGAGAAGAACTTGACCTTACCGGATGGATGACCGGAGCCGGGATTCAGATCCCAATTCCGTTCAAGAAAAAAACGCCCGCCCCTGACCCGGGTCTGGAGCATTAACCTTGAGCCATAGGCAAAATCCCAAAATCCGCATCACTTAACATCTGTCAATTCATCCAACCAGGTCGGATTAAACACTGATCTTTTCATTTTATACGCCTTCCCCGGAATGCTTATAATTAGTTTGAGTCGCCGATCGCTTGAGTCAAGTTTCCGGAAAGCGCCGGCCGGGGGCCGGACGGTCAATTGTTATTTGGATTACAAAAACTTGATCGGGGAATCGGAAGGGGTCGGGTGGGCGGATTGACAGCCGGGTTCTTTTCTGCTATTCCAGATGCGGAAATGTGGGCAGACCCGTTAAAATTTATTTTATTTCTGCCGATGATGCTGTTCTCCCTCTCGTTCCACGAGTGCATGCACGCGCTCGCGGCTTTTTACCGGGGGGATGACACCGCGTCGCTCCAGGGCCGGATCACCCTGAACCCGTTCCGGCATATTGACCCGCTCGGGCTGGTGGCGTTTTTCCTGATCGGGTTGGGATGGGCCAAGCCGGTCCCGATCAACCCGAACCGGATGAAGGACATCCGGTGGGACCCGGCGCTGGTGGCGATGGCCGGGCCGGCGAGCAACCTTTTCCTTTGCGCGGTGTTCGGGCTGGGCCTGCGGGTGTTCTGGAACCCGATTATGAATCTGGACCCGACCCTGTCGGAGGGTCTGGTGAAATTCCTGGCGATCGGGGCGCAGTTGAACGCGGCCTTGGCGTTTTTCAATCTGATCCCGATCCCTCCCCTGGACGGCTCGCACCTGCTGGCGGCTGTTTTGCCGACCCCGGTCCTGGAGAGGTACGAGCGTTTTTCCAAATACGGACTTTTGTTTATCCTATTTATATTGTTTTTCGGCGGGGGCCTGAGATATGTGATAGGGTATCCGATCCAGGCGGTGTTGCATTTGCTGTGGGGATCGGAGCTGATGAGCAGAATTTATGAGATGATCAGGATGTTTTAGGAGAGCGGGAGATGACTGAAAAACTGAGAATCCTGAGCGGGATTCGGCCAACCGGGCCGCTGCACCTGGGCAACCTTTACGGCGCGCTCAAGAACTGGGTCAAGCTCCAGGACCAATACCAGTGTTTTTATTTCATCGCGGACTGGCACGCGCTGACCACCGAGTTTGAAAACACCGGGATCATCAAGCCCTCGGGCAAGGACATCATCACCGATTGGCTGGCAACCGGGATTGACCCGGAGCGGAGCGTGCTCTTCATCCAATCGGAGGTAAAGGAACACGCGGAACTGAGCCTGCTGCTCGGGATGCTGGTGACGGTGAGCCGTTTGGAGCGGATGCCCAGCTACAAGGATTTCCAGATCGCCACCGGCAGGGAGCTGAGCAATTTCGGGTTCCTGGGATACCCGGTGCTGCAGTCCGCGGACATTTTGATGTATCGCGCGCACGGGGTTCCGGTGGGGGAAGACCAGGTGCCGCATATAGAATTGACCCGCGAGATCGCGCGCCGCTTCAACGGTTTGTACCGGGAGGTTTTTCCGGAGCCGAAGCCGATCCTGACCGAGGCGCCGAGGGTGCCGGGCACGGACGGACGGAAGATGAGCAAGAGCTATCAAAACGCGATCTTCCTTTCGGACCCGAGCCCGGTGATTGAGCATAAGATCAAGACCATGATCACCGACCCGGCCCGGAAACGGCGCAAGGACCCGGGGGACCCGCAGAAATGTCCGGTCTGGGATTTCCATAAAATATACAGCGACGAGGACACCAGGAATTGGGTGACCCAGGGATGCGCCAGCGCGGGGATCGGATGCCTGGACTGCAAGGGAGCCTTTATTCCCAAGGTGATCGCGGAGCTGGAGCCGATCCGGGATCTGCGGAGATATTTTGACGAGCATCCGGGCGAGGTCTTGGAGATCATCCAGGACGGATGCGGCCGGGCGCGGAGTTTCGCGGTGGAGACGATGAAGATGGTGCGGGAGGCGATGAAGATTTGATGCTGGAGCATACGGAATCATACCGGGTTCAGCTCCCGATCTTTGAGGGGCCGCTGGACCTGTTGTTATACCTGATCCGGAAGAACGAGTTGGATATTTATGACATCCCGATCAACCTGATCGTGGAGCATTACCAGCGATACCTGGAGTTGATGCGCACGCTCAGTTTGGAAGTGGCCGGGGAATTCCTGGTGATGGCCGCGACCCTTTCGCTCATCAAGAGCAAGATGTTGCTGCCGCGGCAGGAGGAGGAATCGGAGGAAGAGGATCCCCGGAAGGAATTGGTGGCTCGGTTGTTGGAGTATCAGAAGTATAAGGACGCGGCGAACCTGTTGGTCAGCCGGGAGCAGATGGGCAAGGATATTTTCGTCCGGGAGTTCGCGGAGGACGATTTAAAGGAATTGGCCGGGGAGGTCCAGGCGGACCAACTGGAGTTTGAAGAAGTGGATTTGTTCCAGCTTTTGGACGCGTTCCAGGATTTGCTCAAGCGGAGCGCCCCGGAAGACTTCCGCCGGATCGTGGTGGAGCAGGTCCGGGTGGTGGACCGGATTGCGTATATCCTGGAGACCTTGCGGGAGCGGGAAACGGTCGGGTTTGAAGAGTTGTTCCAGGCGGTCAAGACCCGGATGGATTTGGTGGTCACTTTCCTGGCGCTTTTGGAATTGATCCGGCTCCAGGTGATCAAGGCGTTCCAGCCCGCTAATTTCGGGCCGATCCAGCTTAGGCGCGCGGTGGGCTTGGAGGATGAGCGGATGAAAGCGGAGTATCTCACCAGTCTGGTGGACAAGGAGGCGAAATTTGGAAAAGGAGAGAATCCGGTCAATCATTGAAAGCCTGATGTTCATTTCCGGGGAGCCGCTTGGGCTGGATCGGATCTCGCAGGTGATCAAGGAAGCGGATCGGAAGCAGATCCGGGAGGCCTTGGAAGAGTTGAGGGACGACTTCCTCAGCCAGGGCCGGGGATTGCGGATTGCGGAGGTGGCCGGAGGATACCAGGTTGAGACCGCCAAGGAAAATGCGGAATTTTTGGCCCGGCTGGTCAAGACCCGTCCGATCCGTCTGACCCGGCCTTCGCTGGAAACCCTCGCGATCATCGCCTACCGTCAGCCCCTGACCCGGCTGGAGGTGGATCAGATCCGGGGGGTGGATTCAAGCGGGGTGGTCAAGACCTTGCTTGATTACGGGTTCATCCTGGTGGTTGGCCGGAAGGATGTTCCGGGCCGGCCCCTGATTTACGGCACCAGCAAGAGGTTCTTGGAATTCTTCCGGCTCAACCACCTTTCCGACTTGCCCAGCCTGGAAGAGTTTTTCAGCCAGGCCGAAGAGCAGACCGGGGAGGGGGGAGACCTGTTCGCCAGCCGTTACCAGGAAACTCCGGGCGGAGAAAATACGGAAGCGAAGCCGGAGGGAAATCCGAACCCGGAAGCGGCCCCCAATCCGGAGGCGTCCGCGCAAGCCGCGGGCGGGGATGGCTCCGGCGAAACCGGCCGGATGCCTTCGGCGGGTGATTCCCGGGAGGATCCCGGGGAGGGAGAGCAATGATAAAATGCCGGCTGGGATTGGCCGCGGCGGCATTTTTTTTATTGTGTTCAGGCGCGACCGCGTTCGATCCGCTGGCCAACGCTGACCGGCGGATCCGGGAATATCGGACGCGGGAAGTGACGGTTCGGCTGGAGGATGAAAACGGGAAGCGGCTGAAGGAATCTCAAGTGCGGATCAATATGCAGCGGCATCAATT
>CAIYYW010000155.1 GCA_903930515.1 uncultured delta proteobacterium
AGTACCTGATCATTCCCGGCCTGATGACCAAGCTGACCGTTGGCCTGGGCCGGATTTTACCCGCTGTGGGCCGGGCGATTGTGGACGCCAAGGTCGGAAAGTGCTACCGAGGCCCCAAAAAATGACGACCCCAAGAGAAATCAGCGCCAAGAGCGGATGACATTATGCGCGGCGGCTTTCAGTTTCTCTTCCGCAGCCAACGCATCCCCGGCGAGCCGCTGCATTTTGGAAAGCGGCTTAAGGCCAGGGGCGCCGGGCCTCTGCCTTTGCCTCCGACCCGCGTCTATCCGAATATGCCCGACGCGGTGGTGGCGGTTCGTGGTGTTAAGGACGATCTTATGTCCGCGGTGCGGGATGCGGTGCTCGCCGCGGGCGGTATAGAGGAAATCCAGCCGGGACAGACGGTGATGATCAAGCCCAATATGTGCGGCCCGGCCATCGGCGGCCGCCACCCCGGCCGCATTACCACCAACCCCGAGGTTTTGCGCGCGGTCATCCGCCTGTGCAAAGAGCGCAGGGCGCGGATCATTGTCGGCGACCGCTCTATGTTCCTGACCGAACTTGCCTTCCGCACCACCGGCTTCGCGCGCATCTGCCAAGAGGAGATGGTGGAGGGGCTGCCCTGGACGCGCTCGGGGTATGTGTGGTTCAAGCCCGGCAAGCGGCACTGGTCGCGGGGGTTTCGCGTGGCCAAGGCGCTGATGGACGCGGACCACTTTATCAACCTGCCCCTGCTCAAGAACCACCGGGTGGCGGGCGCGGACTTCACCTGCTGCTTGAAGAGCTTGGTGGGCGCGCTCATGCCGCTTGACCGGTACCAGGAAGGACCGGACGCGCTCCACACCCTGAACCTCTCGGAAAAGGTCGCCGAACTTAACCTGGTCAGGAAGCCTACGATCAACATCGTGGATGCGCTCAGCATCGCGGTGCGGGGCGGGCCGGACGGACTCAGTAATAGCCCCCTCTGGGTGGACGCCAACCTGATCATCGCGTCCAAGGACCGGGTGGCGTGCGACTCGGTGGCGCTGGCGGCCCTTAGGCGTTTCGGCGAGGAGAAGGGCGTGAAGCTGCCCTATGTGAATAAGAAGGTGTGGGATCAGGCTCAGATTTATTACGGCGCGGAACTGGGGCTGGGCCAGGCCGATCCCGCACACATAACGATTGAGGATGTGAGAGTTCCGAACCTTGATCAGATCCGGGGGGCGTGGCGATAACGAGTTGGAAAAATTCCAGGGGGTATCTCAATGTATGAAAACAAATGGATGCGGCAACTGGGCCGGCTGCTTTACGGCCGGAGGGTTTTCTGGGTGGTGCCGGTAGGGTCGCGGCAGGTGACCTCGGTTCGGCTCAGGTTGCCGGTGGCGGTTGACAAGCTGGCATTGTACCGCTCGCTGCTGCCGCGGGAGCTGGAAATGCCGGCCGTGCCGCGGATCTATTTTTACATCTCGGAGTTCCAGGGAACCTACCCGGTTAAGATTGAGGGCGGATATCGGGAAGCAGCGGTCTCCCTGACCGCGGGCTGCAAGCGTGACTTAAAAACCGAACTCCGCAAAGGCGGCTGGTTCCCGCTGGAAATGCCGGTCAGCGCGAAATCAGCGCTTAACAGCGGCCTCATTATGGGGTACCCCAAATACCTGGCCGAGATCTCGCTGGTTGCCGGAGACCGCAAAGGCGAGGGCGCGGTGAAGGTGGATGGGCAGGATTTTTTCCGGATGCAATATGATCCGGCTGAGGTTGAGGTCCGGGGCCTGGAAGAAGAAGAAATGACCGTGCCCTTTTATCTGGTCGCCGACGGTCGGATCAATATCATGCAAAATGAAGTGGCGGAACAAAGCTCTTTCACCTGCCGGACCGGCATAGTCAGCGTCAGGGTCAACTCCCAGGCCCGCTGGACCGGACTGCTGGACAGCCCCGAGATCAAAGGACCGGGGGTCCTGAAAATCATCACCGGTCGTTTCAATCTTACCCGCAGGTCCAGCTGAGTTAATCTCGCATAACCGCTGATCCCGGGACGCGCTTGACCTGCCCACAATACTTGCGCCACCCTTTAGGTTTGTGTCAATCCCCTATGACCCGACTCCTGCTCAAACCAATCAATTATTCAATATTCCCCCGCTTTTCTGAAAAATTTCCTCCCTTTTCTGACATAAAGATATGAGGACGTTCGGACAGACCGGTTGCAAAGTGCTTCTAAACGCTCAACTCATTACAAGGGTGTTCACCCTAATAAAGCTTAAGCAGCGGGAACCGTTCAAGTTCGGCTTTGATCTCTTCATCTATTTTCTTCACATCGCTCTCTAGCGAGTTAATTTTCTTTTTAATCTCAGGATGATTGGCAATGTATTTCTTGGCCTCCGGATCGGTGCTGGTTCTTTTGTAATCGGGAGGGCTGATTTTATACTTATCGGCAATAGCGGTAAATGCGGAAACGAGCGACTTGTTGGCATCAATTGCCTTGTCGTTCAGTTCCGGATCATTGGCTTGGCTGGATTTCAGGAGCTGTAGAAATTTGCTTTTATGGTCCTTCGACAAAGACAGCTTGTCTGCTTCAAATTGATAAAAAATCTCTGGAGAGATCAGGTTGCCCTCCACCTCCGGACTGATTGTCGCTAGAGCCCCTAATGCGGCGCTGTGCACAAAACCCTCTTCGTCTTTCAGCATCTTTCTAAGAACGGGAACTGCGTCTTTCGCCTCTGGTCCGATTTCCCGAAGCGCCACTGCTGCAGATCCTTGTATGTCGTCATCATCCCTTTTTAAGGCCTCGATGAGAATAGGGATTGCGGCGACTCCGATTTTTCCGAGTTCCCTAATTGCATAGCCGCCCACAAATTTATTTTTGCTTTTTAATGTCTCGGAAAATACTCGAATGGCTTCATCCGTGGAAGGCGGATACATATAAGATATAATGATCGGCATACAGTCCAATGCTGCATTTATTGTTGTCAATCCTGCGCTGGAATCGCGCTCGATCCCCACCTTCCACTGGAAGTCTCCAGGATGCTCAATATATTCCGGCAACTTGGAGCTTTGGGTGGAATGGCAGCTTTTCTTTGTCTCTCCCTTGTTCTTAAGACTAATGTTCACCCTGTTACTCGCCGCCGGACATGCATAGCCTGCATCGTAAGACCCACACATTTTCCTGATTTCAATAACGACAATAAGCTCATTCTCCGCTCGCTCCGATGATGTGATTACATAACCCATTGCGGTTATTGGACTTGTTATATATCTTTCGCGTTCGTAAAATAGCTGTCCAGGTATTTCAAAATTGGAGTCAATCTTGGTCGTGATTCTTATGAATTTATTCAGTCGTGTGCGCGCTTCATCCGCGAACTTGTTGTTGGGATATTCTTGAAGGAATTGCTCGTAGGCCTCGGGGGTGTCGGTTTTTCTAGCATGTTTGAAAGGCAGTTCTTCTATGCGCAAGAGCGCTTTATCGGTAAAGCTGCCCTTGGGGTATTTCGCCAGGAAGCTTTCGTAGGCCTCTATGGTGTCGGCCTTTTTAGCGGCCGAGAAATTGAGCGCCTCAATTCTCGATAGTGCCTCGCCAGCGTATTTTTTATTGGGGTATTCCTTTAGAAAATCTTCGTATGCTTCAACGGTGTCAGCCTCTTTCGCCGATTTGTAGGCCCGGGATTCGCATCCAGAAACCATAACGACGAAAATGACCGCAATCATCATCCTTTTTGTTTTATCGTCCTTGTTCATTCTCATATGGGTTTCCATTTCATTGTACTTGTATGTTTCCGCCCTTCAGGCTCTGTTTTCGGTGCCTACCGCAGATGACCTGCCCCCAATACTTGTACCATTTTTTTAGTTAGTGTCAACCACTCTTGCTACCGGGGATGGGCCGAACCAGCTAAAAAGAGGGCCTTCGGGCACCCTCTTGATTCGCTTTCAGGCCAGGAGGGCTAATGGCTGTCACCCCAAAACCACTCTCAGGATTAACCCTACGATTTGCAAAACGGTTGAGAAAATTTGCCAAAAGCCCAGTTTTTCCTTCTTGCTCATCTCAGATCTCCTCCCCCGTGTTCCTCTTTCAGCTTCTTTTCAGCCCAAAAGGTTTGGTCAATGGTGCGGCTGGCGAACTGGAAAAACATGGATCGGCAGGTTTCCCCAAAAATTGCCTTGGGAAATACACAACCGATTCCACAACCGAAAATAGCCGTCCTCGGAAATGCAATAGAATCAAGCGATTATCTGGCGCGAGGAGGGGGAATTGAATCTAAAAGGGGTCCGGAACTCTCCCCGTACTCACAAGGACAGGATCAAGACTAAAGCCGGACAAATTCCAGGACTTGGACAGGATAATCAGACTGATGCGGACAGGCCCGGAACTGCCCCGGAACCGGCTAAAGAACATAACTGGCACATAACAGATTCCGACCTTCGCGCCGTGGTTGACGCATGGCCGAATTTGTCGGAATCAATAAAGGCAGAAATAGTTAAAAAAATAAAAATGTAAAAAAACTATGACCCACTACTCATGCCGAACCTGGCTTGGTTTTAAGGCAAACTTAACCACTGGTTCAATTTTTGGGGGGCAGATCAGCCGATCACTTCGTAGATCTTGATCGGCTCCGGCAGGCCCTTGAGAGAAATTTCGCCCTGCTGCAAGCACTTGATCTCGTCCTTGACAAGCAGGTAGGTGCTGTGGCTGATGGTGATACAGTCCGGCTTGGACACCGTTTCGAGGCGCGAGGCCAGGTTGACCGCCCCGCCCACCGCAGTGTAACTCAAACGTTCCTCCGAGCCGAAGTTCCCCACCGTGGCATAGCCGGTGTTGATCCCCACCCGGATGTGCAGCGTGTCCTCGTAGCCCTGCTCCTGCCATTCCCTGCGCAGCCCGTCCAGCCGCGCCTGCATTTCCAGCGCCATCTTCACGCAGTCCAGCGCGTGCCGCCGGTCGTCGATGTACTCCGGGTCCCCGAAAAAGATCATCAAGGCGTCGCCTATGAACTTATCCACCGTCCCGCCCCACTTGTGCGCGATCTTGCTCATTTCCGACAGGTAGCGGTTCAGGATTTGCCTGACCTCCTCCGGCTCCAGCCGGTCGGTCCAGCGTGTGAACCCCTGCACATCCGAGAATAAAATGGTCAGCCGCCGCCGGCGGTAGTCGGGCAGAGGCTGGTCCTGCTCCCCGGCCAGCGCTTCCACGAACTGGTGCGGGAGGTAGGTCTGGAGTTTTTCGCTCAACCGGTTGACCTTGTCCTGCTCCGCCCGCAGCCGAGCGTCCGACCCGGCGATAAACGCACTTAAGAACAGGCCCAAAATCAGTAGCGCGCAATAGGAAAAGAAAATCAAGAAGTTGTTGTACACAGTCAGGCTCGGCTGCGGCCGCGCATAAAAAGGCGTCACGATGCTTTTGGCGATCATGGTCGCGATCAAACAGAACGAGATGAAGGCCACCATCGCCAGCATCTTTTTCCATTTGCCGGGCGGGAAGATCAGGATGGTGATAATCACCATCGGGATGAAGTTGACATACCCGAGCGCGCCCTTCTCGTCGAAGAACACCGTCATGCACGACTGGAAAAACACCACCGCCGTGGCAAAGAGCATGGCCGCGGTCGAATGGCGTCCGGTCTTGCTTAAGATCAATACCGCCAGCATGGCCACAATCGCCAGCGAGACCGGGATATGGTTGATGTAGAACCCATTCAGCAGACTACCCGCGTCCGGGCCGAGACCTTTCAACAGTTCTCCCAGCAGTCCGAGGCCGAACAACACCAGTTCGAAAATTGCCGCCGTGTTCAGCAACTGGATATGCTTCACATTTTCGGGCTTGGTCCGCTCAGTCACGCCCAGATTGATGACCAGCATGATCCAGGCCCTGATTTTATATTCCACTCCCATTGGCCTTGCCCAAATACTTGTATCACCCTTTAAGTTAGTGTCAACCCCCCTTGCCTCCGGGGCCGGTGGCTTATACCCCAAGGAACTGTGAGGACGATGGCGGCTGTCCCCCCCCTGGCAAAAATTTTCTAAGGAGGGCCAAACCGAGACAACTCCGCTGCAGAAACCGCGAAAATCCGCACAGAATACAGCGATGAGCAGGGTTCAGAAAACGGCCTGAATTACAACTCCATTACACCTTCTTCACACTTACCCGACACTCCTTTGCACAAAAAGTGTGCCCTATGTGTGCACAAAAATTCTCTCCGACTCGCGCCCGAGCTGGAGTTTGTCAAGAGCGTCTGGGCCGACCTCGACGACGAGGTCAAACAAAAAATCCTAGCCATTATCTCAAAGGAGGTAATACCATGAAGGTGAAGGATGTCACTCCAAAAGGGTTGGCATGCATCGCCGGTGGTTGCCCAGCGATTTTCAAGACTGACAGAGGCACCTATCTCATCATCGGGACTAATCTGGATTCAGCCAGAGGTCTGCTCTCCGACAGAATCGGGCCGAATGAAGTTGTAATCGAAGTCCCGGCCGAGCTTGTGCGAAGCATCAAACTCATATAGGCCTTTGCCCGGGAATTGCCGAAGGGAGGGAGACTATAGGTCCCCTTTCTTTCTGACCTGTTCACTCTAAAATAGACGAATTCTTAAAGGATACAAAAGGTTGCTTTTATCAGCCTTCCCTGCATACCGCTCCCTCAAATGGGTGTTGACACTAACTGGAGAAATGGTACAAGTATTGGGGGCAGGTCATTTCGCAAGTGGAGGAAAAGCGATGCGTAAAAATCGGGCGACAGTAATCAATGGATTGACTCTGGCGATAATCCTTTTGGCCTCGATGGCGGCCCAAGCCAAGGGAAACCCCTGGAACCCTCCGCCCTATTTCGCGCCTGAGCATTACGCCCAGATCGAGGGCATGAAGATCTGCTACCTGGAAGCGGGCGAGCAGAACCCGCAGGCCATTGTCTTCATTCACGGCTTCTCCGGCGACGTCCAGAACTGGTGGGACCAGTACGAATACTTCAAGAGCCAGTATCACGTGGTGGTGATTGACAATCCGGGCCACGGCAAGTCGGAGCGGCGCAAGGACATCAAATACTCGATGGCGCTGGACGGCAAGACCGTGATCGGGCTGATGGACTTTCTGGGGATCAAACAGGCGATCGTGGCGGGCAATTCCATGGGCGGGCATATTGCCGCCTGGGTGGCCATCAATTACCCAGACCGGGTGACCAAGCTGGCGCTCTCGGACGCGGCCGGGGCCTCGGACATGCGCGGGCTGGCCATTTTGGCTCCGTTTGTGAACCCGGCCACCATGAAAAGCATGGGCTACACCTCCGGCAACCAGTACAAGCCGACCACTTCCCAGAACCAGGCCCGCTCCGCTTTTATCAAGAGCTTTGACGGCACTGAGGAAGGGAACCTTTATTCGGACGCGCTGGCCAAGTCCATCAAGAACCTGGTCATGAACCCCATCAAAAAAGACCTGCCCAAAATCAAGGCGGAGACCCTGTTGATATGGGGAGACAACGACCCGACGGTCAACCCCAAGGCCATGGACACTTTCGCCAGACTCATCCCCAACACCAAGCGCTACCTGGTGCCTCAGGGCGGCCACACGCCGCACATGGACAAGCCGGCGGAGTTCAACTGCGCGGTTGAGAATTTCATCCAGGGCAAGGATATGAGCGCCTGCCACAACGCCAAATAAATCTGGCCGCGTCAAAGCGGGGGGACAATCGAGTGGACATCATTGACCTGCGAAGCGACACCGTGCCCCTGCCATCGCCGGCCATGCGCCAGGCCATGGCCGAGGCTGATGTGTGAGGCGATGTGTACGGAGAGGACCCCACCGTCAACAGGCTCCAGGAAACCGCCGCCAGGCTCATCCGCCCTCTTTGTGCCCTCCGGCACCATGGCCAACCTGCGGGCGCTGTGCGAACCGCTCGTCGGGAAAGGATGAAAAAAAACATGGTATTGAGCACCCTTGACCTGCCGGCGGATTTGGCTTTTTAATCAAATTGGGGTGAAATGTTGTTTGATAAAACCAAGACAAGGCTCAGGGAGGGCTGATGAAGACACAACAAGCCATTAAAGTTTTTTCGGTGGTCTGCTTGGCCGCCGGCATGCTGATTTTTATGGGCGCCAATCCAAGCGCTGAATGCGAATGTCCTCTTTCATCGTCCATCAAGGTAAAGGTGGAACAGACTTTTCAAAGACTTCTTGCCGACGAAGACACGGACGGAGATGCCAAAATAACCATAGACGACCGTCAGACCGGGACCTCGGCCAAAGGCGATAAAAAATTCACGCTTGAGAGCCCGGACGGGAAATGCGCGGTGGTGAACGACACCTGCCAGTTGTCGCTCCTTTTGCAGGAGCTTGCCCTGGCGCGGGAGAACGGAGCGCGCGAGCTTGAGGTCACGCCCGCAATGATGGCCGAGCGGCCCGCGGACCGCATCTCCCGGCTCATCCGCGAGAGATATTGGGACGCGCTCACCCGCCGCATCGACGCTGAGCATCTAAGCGCCATGCTCACCGACGAGAAACAGGTTTCGGTTGACGGGTACAGGCATTTGTATGTTCCCGGTGATGACCTTGCGGCGTTTGCATACTTTGAAAAGGCCGGCTCGCTCCACCCGGAGTGGAAGCTCAAGGTCGGGCTGCTGCCGGAAAATATCACCCCGGAATACGTGCGCGGGCTGGACGGCCGGCACGGCATTTTAAGCCTCAGGCTGATTGACGACAACGGCGCAATCAAAGGCGTTCCCTTTGTGGTCCCGGGCGGGCGGTTTAACGAGATGTATGGATGGGACTCCTACTTTGAGTCGCTCGGACTCATAGCCGATGGGAGGCCCGAACTGGCGCGCGCCATGGTTGATAATTTTGTGTATCAGATTGAGCATTACGAAAAAATCCTCAACGCCAACCGCAGCTACTATCTAACGCGCTCGCAGCCGCCGTTCCTCACCTCCATGGCGCTCGCGGTCTATAATTCCGGGTCCAAAGACGCGGCGCAAAAGGAATGGCTGGCCGGGGTTTTCCGCGCGGCCATCAAGGAATACCGCCAGGTCTGGACCGGGCCGGAGCGTTTGACCGGCACAGGTCTTTCCCGCTATTTTGATTCCGGTCGCGGCCCCTGCCCGGAGGTGGAGCCTAGGCATTACGACTCCATGATCAGGCCTTATGCGGACGCCGTCGGGCTTTCGCCCGCGGAGTGGCTGGCGCAATATGAGGCCGGAAAAATTGCCAGCCCGGAGATGGACAAGTTTTTTATCCATGACCGGGCGGTGCGCGAATCCGGGCACGACACCACCTGGCGTTTTGACAACCGCACCGCTGATTTTGTGAGCGTGGATTTGAACTCTCTGCTTTACAAACATGAAACCGACATAGCAGACACGATTCAAAACGAGCTTGGCGGCAGTCTCAGGATGCCGGACGGCGCGGTGGAGACCCCCAAGCCCTGGCGCGACAGGGCGAGCCGCCGGAAAGCCGTCATGAATAAACTCATGTGGTCCCAGGAACAGGGAATGTTTTTTGATTACGATTTTATCAACCGCAAAAGGTCCGGGTATGTAAGCGCAACAACCTTCTACCCGCTCTGGGCCGGAATCGCCACCAGGCAGCAGGCGGCCGCGCTGGTTAAAAACGCGCTCCCGCTTTTGGAGATGCCGGGAGGGGTGGCGGCCACGGCGGAGAAGTCGCGCGGGCCGGTCACCGAAGCCCGGCCACAGCGCCAGTGGGATTACCCGTATGGCTGGGCTCCCCATCAGATGCTTATCTGGGAGGGGCTGTCCAACTATGGCTATGGGCAGGACGCCCGGCGTCTGGCCTACAAATGGCTCTACATGATCACCCGCAACGCCGCAGACTACAACGGGGTCATCCCGGAGAAATACGATGTGGCTGCCATGACCCACCAGGTGTTCGCGGGATATGGCAACGTTGGCACCCAGTTCAGTTACATCACCAAGGAAGGCTTCGGATGGATGAACGCGTCCTTCCAAGTCGGCCTTAAACTGCTCACCCCGGAAATGAGGGACAAATTAAACGGGCTGGCAAAGCCTGAACAGGTATTTGCCAAATCAAGGCCCTGATAAGGTTTGGTTGCAGGAAGAAGGCAAGCAGTCCAAATCGTTAAGTGATATAATTCAACTCAATTTTTTGGAGGGTGAGATGAAACCACAAAGAGCTTTACGGATCCTGGCAATCGCGAGCTTTGTCTTGGCCGGCTCCCGCGCTAATGCGGAAGGAAAGGTCACGCTAAACCAATTGCTGGACAAAATGGTCACGCTTGATTGGCTTTACTCCCCGCCGTTCAAAGATTAATTGGTTCGCGGGCGGGCATGTCGCAAACTTCGGTATAAAGCAGGCACTCAAGGTGGAGGATGAATTCTTGGCAAGGCAATTGAAGAAATTAAACTGACCAAGCCGGCGGTTTTATGGTAATTTGGTGACAATCACTTCAGGAGGGTTGTTAATGAATTGCGAGTATTTTATCCGGAAAATGATGCTTGCGGCTATCACGCTCCTTGTGAGCATATCTTTTGCCGCTAAGGCCGATGATTTATGCTCCAAACCGGTCACAACCAGGACCGGACAGGTGAGCGGCATGGATGATAAGGATTCCAAGACCTGCGCCTGGCTCGGCATACCTTACGCTGCGCCTCCGGCGGGAGACAACCGTTGGCGCGCGCCTCAACCTGCGGTGCCATGGTCCGGGGTGCGCGAGACTAAAGCTTTCGGCCGGCGCTGCATGCAGTCCGGCGGTCTGATGGAAAGCGCGAACTCGGACCCCTCCGGCGGTATGTCCGAGGACTGCCTTTTCCTCAACATCTGGCGGCCGGACAAGCCGGGCAAGTTCCCGGTCATGTTTTTTATTCATGGCGGCGCCTATGTTGTTGGCTCGGGCAAGGATGACCCCGGTGGCAAGCTTGCGGAATTCGGCGATGTAATTGTGATTACCCTCGACTATCGGCTTGGCGCGTTCGGATTTCTCGCCACTCCGGCTCTGCGCGAGGAAGACCCTGACAAAATGGTAGGCTCTTACGGCTCGCTCGACCAGGTTGCGGCAATCAAATGGGTCCATGACAACATCGCGAATTTCGGTGGAGACCCCTCCAATATCACCATCTTCGGACAGTCCGCTGGGGGATGGAGCGTTTGCACCATGCTCGCCACCCCGCTGGCCAAGGGCCTCTTCTCCAAAGCCATCATTGAAAGCGGCGGGTGCGAGTCCACGGAAACGCTCGATCAGGGTTATGCAACGGGCGCGATCATCGCCAAAAAAGTCGGGTGCAAGGTTGATGATCTAAAATGCCTGCGCGCGGTGCCCGCGGAAAAACTGGTCGTAAGCGGACCGGGAGACATTCTCAAGAAGGGTTTCATATTCTTTCCGCATGAGGACGGGTATCTGCTGACCGGTACGCCTCTCTCCATGATTCGCTCGGGAAATTTCAACAAGGTTCCACTCATGGCCGGCAGCAACAAGGAAGAAATAAATGCCGCGGTCACGGCCGTCCGTCCCCGGCTGGCCTATGCTTTGCCCTTTCAATACGAAAGCCGTATCATCCGCGACCTGAATGTCACCAAGGAAGAGGCCAAAAAGGTCGAGCAGGCATATCCGTTGAGAAAATACGAGAACAGCCCGGGGGAAGCCTTTGGATATATCCTGACTGACATGCTCCTTGCCTGTCCGACCTATTTCGGGCTGGAATCCTTCGCCGGCCAGGATGCGCCAACTTTTTATTACCGCTTTGATTACCGCGGTATGAACAACGGCAGCGTTGTCGGCGCCATGCATACAATGGAAGTGCCGCTGGTTTTCAATTCCATAGGCGAAGGCTCAAGTAAAAATATCGACCAGGCCCGCGAGTTGAGCAGAATCATCCAGAGCTATTGGACCAACTTCGCCAAGACCGGAAATCCCAACGGTCCTGATCTCCCGGTCTGGCCCCGGTTTGAGCCCAGCCATCAGACCGTCCAAATCCTGGACACCGAGGTCAGGACCGAGCAGAGCGATTCCGGACAGCGCTGCGCGCCCTGGGACGGATATCCGCAAACCCATACGCCGGCCTGGAAAAACCTGGGTAAACACGAAAAACACAAGTGAGAAGCAAGCCGGTGAAAAAAAAATTCAAATGCTCGCGCTTTAGGAACATCCTCGGGCAGGATATCTGAGCCACTCAGGTCAAGACCATGTCCGGCTTGGTCATGGGTATGGCCGAGAAAGGCGGTAAGAGCGGCGTCTGGCGCGGCATTACCCTAAGACGCGGTTCCGGTCGGCGATTTGCGATGCAAAGCCCCCTGTCCGCATAATCTCAGTTAAAAATTAGAGCACACTTCCCTCGGTTTTTTTGCATGCGCGACTGCCAACCCCGGATAGGGATTTGCATTGCTGAACCTTGACAAGATATACTGCCTTTACGACTAATAAACCATGAAAGGATGTGCCATGACGAGATCAAATCCTTGTGGCAAGAGAGCGGGCGGGACTGACCGACGGCGGTTTTTAAAAGGCGCGCTCTGCGCCGGCGCGGGGCTGACGATGGCGCCCGGATTCGCAAAAGCCAAAAGTTCCTCGGGCAAGCTGCGGCTCCGGGTGGTGTATGCGTTAAGCTCAACGGTTCAGCAAAAACCCGACTGGCCCAACTTGGGGTTTGACTTTGCGCCGGTCATGGAAAAATATAACCAAACTCTAGCCAATGCTTTCCCGGAAATCGAGTTCCTCCCCATCACTGCCAAAGGCGCGGCCAAGGCTGTTTCAGTCCTGACCGGGGACGCTGTCCGGGGCATTGACGGCTATATTGTGCTCCAGTTAAACAGCTGGAAGACCTCAATCCTTCCAGTCTCCACGGTCAACAAGCCGGTGCTTTTCGCGCCTTTCATGTATGGCGGTACCGGCGGGTTCCTGCGTTTGAATTCCATGTTCCTGCGCCAGGGCAGGAATAATGTCGGGTTCGTGTCCTCGTCCAGGATGGATGACTTGCTCGAGGCAATCAAATGTTTCAAGGAAATTAAAGCTGGCGGGCGGGCCTCGGACTTCGGAGCGGCCGTTTCCAAAGTCAGAATTGCGCGCACACCCGGACCAGGAGACCTGGCCTGCGTCGCGGACCCGCTGCCCCTGGTATCCATGGATGAGGCGCTCGGAAAAATGAAGGAGTCCAAAATCCTTGCGGTAGGCTATCCCGGGGTTTCCCTAGCGACCCTGCCTTTTATCGCGGTGCAAACAATGTCTTTTGATGATCTCAACCTAGCGTTAAAAGCCGCGGACCAGGACCAGGCCCGGGAGATGGCAGGCCGCTGGCGCAAAGCCGCAACCGCGATTAAAGAGGTTTCCGACCCCGTGTTGGAGGATTCCGCTGCCATGTATCTGGGCATGAAGAGTCTGCTCAAAAAGCACCGCGCCAATGCCATCACCGTCAACTGCCTGGTCGGCGTTTACGGCGGACTGACCAAGTGCTATCCCTGCCTGGGATTCCACGAGCTGAACAACGAAGGGCTGGTGGGTGCTTGCGAATGCGATGTTCGCTCAGCCGGAACCATGCTTGCGATCAATGCGCTCACCAACGGCCGGCCCGGTTATATAAGCGATCCAGCCCTTGACGCCGCCAACCGGAGGATCATCTACGCCCATTGCGTGGC
>CAIYYW010000156.1 GCA_903930515.1 uncultured delta proteobacterium
AAAATATGTCCGATTGATCCCGGGCTTTGATCCGGGAGGGATGATCCAGTCCGGCAATTTTTGCCCGTGGATGATCCGGTCAATCTGGAATTCCGGGAAGCGGTAAAGCTCCGGCACCCAGTTCTTGCCGGACACAAATGCGTTCCAGGCCTGGGGGTTGGAATTTTTAGATGCGTTGTAGAGGCTGGGGACATATTTTCCCTCCGGACCGTAACGCGCGATATTGGAATCTATCTGGGTTGAACTCTTGATGATGAAATTACCTTTGTCATCCACGCCGAACACGAACGCGCCCACCAGGGAGATTCCCGAAGTCCCGGTCATAGTCCCGGCCAGGAAATTGTAATGGTTCATATCCGTGGCCGTGATGATATGGGTCTGGGCGTTCGGATAAAAAACCGCGGCCTTCATCAGCCGATGCAAATTGGGCATCAGCCAGTCGCCCTCTTGGCCCGGGCCGGTTGCGGCCGCGTTCAGGTTCAGATACCTCGGGTCCAGAGAGTCAATGGACACATAATATATCTTGCGGGTATTGGACGCTTGCGCAAACACCTTCAGGATGTCGGAAAAGCCGTTGCTGGAATTGGCTAAGATGGATACCTGGAACAATTCCCCCGGCTTGACCAAAGCTTTGGGCTTTACGGTGAGCAAAATATTTTTATACGCGCCCGGCTTCAACCCGCTCACCTGGGTCTCGGAAAGAGACGCGGACCACAAATCCGAATTCGGAACTGTCATCTCCAGCTTGATCTCCGCCGGGTCCTTCCAGGGGTTGCTCACCCGGATAATGTATGTGGTGATCGCCCCGGGCCGGACCAAATGCTGATGAAAAGCCGGTGCGCCCTCTTCCGAAGGCGTGGAGATAAAATCCGAGGAGACCGCGGCTTCCGCATCAACAATGAAAATTAAGCTGAAGAGAGTTGCAATTATTAAACCCAAGATCCTCAATTTTTTGCTTGCCATTTTTATCCTCCCTTTAAATAACTTTTTCCTTTTCGCGCGAGCGGCTTCAGCCGCGATTCTTCAATTCAATTTCTTCAACTCCTCCAAAATCGTTTCCACCTTCGGGTTGTCCGCCAGATCCTTTCCCAAATGCGCGGCCTTGATCCTGCCGTCCTTGCCGATGATGAAACAGGCCGGCGGCTGATAGTGCTCCCCCTCCAGGCCTTGATCCACATATTCATATTTACCAAGATACTTCAGGAAACGCAACGACTGCCAGAAAATATTACCGGTCATTTTCTTCTCGTCCATCTTCACCCCGTAAAGCGCGTAGAGCTTGCGCGCCGGGTCCGGGACCAGGTCAAAGGAAAAATCCGAGGGAGCCTGATACTTCTCCAGAACCGCCTTCTCGCTCAGGTTGATGATGATCACTTGGGTGTTGGTCTGAGCGATTTCCTTACGGCGGTTGTGAAGATCAATCATAAACATCTGGCACCAGGAACAACCGATGTAGCGCGAAAACACCAGAAGCACATTCTGCTTCCCGAAATTCTGCGAGAGCTGAATCTCCTTCCCCTTCCAGTCCATCACCTTGAAATCAGGGGCCAAAGCGCCGAGGTTCAGCGCGAGCGCCGATCCCGCCAGGAGCAATATCCCGGCCGCCAGTATTGCCTTTTTCATTTCCGCCTCCAAGAATTGTGACTTGAAATAATCATTGGGTCAAAGCTATTTTTTTATTTTCAGCTTGACGGTCCGGATCTGATATGGCTCAATTCCCAGGCTGAGAGAAGACCCGGAAGCCGGGATCGGTTTCGGGTTCAGTTCAATCAGGTCGGTCTCGGCCGCGGAGATAATTTTCAGGCCCTGTCCCAGCTTAAGGGTTGCTGGTCCGGATTTGCCTTCCGCCTCAATCAGCCGCACCACCAGGTCATCATCATCCTCCGCTTTCTTGATCGCGCCGATGTAAGATGAACCGGAATCCAGGCTGATGAAGGAGCTTTGGTCCGGAAGCTCTCCGGAATGAGGCTCGGTCCCGATCATTTCCAGGGGCAGATTGAAATTGTAGCCCTGTCGGTAAAGCTTGGCTTCGCGCCATCCGCCCTGGTGCACTATCAACGCTAGCTCAATATGGTGAATTCCCTGGTCGGTGTATGGCAGTTGTTCGGGCGGGTAGTGTTCCACATTCTCGGAGTCGGGATTGGACGCGGGATACTCGGCGCCCTTGATCAGGGTCTGGCGGAAACCTTTTCCGGAGTCGGTGAGGGAGAAACCGTATTTGCCGTTGTTGAGGAGGGCGAGTCCGAACTTTCCGTCGGAGAGATCAATCCATTTCTGGTTTGCCATTTCCCAGCGGGCCTTTGCCGCGACCGTTTGCGGATGGGTGGGCCGCTCAATGGCGAGGTAAGGGCCGTCCGCGGAGATGGTGTTTCCGTCCAGGGTGGTGTTGAATTCCAGCTTGACCAGCGAGTTCTCTATATGGAAATCGCTGTCCAGGTCCAGGTAAAGAAGCGGGTCTCCCTTCACCAGCCGGAGCTTCTGCTCAAAAACCGTGACCTGGTCCCCGGCTTTCATCTCCCGGCGCACAGTCGCCTCAATGAAGAGCGGGCCTTGGGCGGATATTTTCACTTCGGAGGCCGCGGGAATTTCAATCGGTTTTTTGTAATAGTCCGGGTCAATGTTCCAGGCCCGGTGCTGCTTATGGCGGTCATTGAAAGCGAGAATTTTATTGCCCGAGCCGTCAATCATCTCCCTGCCCGAGGCCCGGTCAACGAGCGAGACGATCCATCCCTGCTTTTTGGAGACGCTTACTTTCAAGGATTCGTTTTCCATCAAGATCTGATCCCCGGAGTCGGAAATATTGAGTTGGCCGCTGAGCAACGGATCGCTCCCGGCCGCGGGCTTCAAATAATAAACGCTGTATCCGACCGACGGGATCTGGTTGGCGCGAAACCAGAGATAGCTCTTGCCGCCGCTGGAAACTGTTTGCGAAGGCAGGGTCTTGCCATCCTTGTCCAAGACCTGGAAATTTTTGCCGGCCTCGGTTTCCATCTTCACCAGCCCGGCCCTCTCCCATCCGAGGGAATTGAAAACCAGGACCGGGTCCGCGCCTTCCATCTTCTTCACCGTGGCGAGCCTTGCGACCTGCTTGAGTCCGTCACCGATCAAAGATCGGGCGTCGCTCTCCAGAAGCGTGAAATCCTTTCTCGCGTCCTGATATACCTCCGGGATGGACGACCCGGGAAGGATGTCGTGGAACTGGTTGGTGCATAAAATCTTCCAGGCATCCCGGATTTTTTGCGCGGGGTAGGCTGTCCCGAAAAGGTTGGCGACCGAGCTGATGGTTTCCGCGCTCCGCATCAGGTTCTCGCTCAAGCGGTTGGCGCGCTTAAGCCAGGCTTGGGTGGTCTGAACCCCGCGGTGCCGCTCCAGATACATCTCATCGTCCCACACCGGCAGCCGCTCGCGGAATTTATCCAGGTCCTGGAAAAATTCCGCCGCGCTTGAGAATCGGGCATATCCTTTTTTCTCCAGCCGTTCCTGGTTCACGATCTCGCGCTCCTGCGGCCCCATCCCGCCGTCTCCGATGCCGTAATAGATCGGGATCTCGGTGATGAATTCTTGGGAGAGCGCGGCGCGGATGGCCTCGGGCGGGACCTGGTAGTTATACACCCGGTCAACGCCGGGCTTGAGTTCATAGTTTGTGTATTTGAACAGGTAGCGGTATCCGTCAATATTGATCAACTCGCGGTAGGGGAAGAACTCGGGATAGCCGATGGAGATCCAGTTGTTGACCAGGATGGTTGACCCGTCGGGGGAGCGCCAGAGGAAGTTATGGAACGGGAATCGGGTGTCAAAATTGGTGGTGAGTTTTTTGGCCCAGAGGTATTTGATTCCGGCTCGGGCGGAGAGCTGGGGGAGGTTTCGGTTGTAGCCGAAGGTATCGGGTAGCCAGAGTATTTCCACGGGGTGCCCGAAATGCTCAAGATAGAAGCGCTGTCCGAGCAGGAACTGGCGCGCGAAGGATTCTCCTTCAGGCATATTGCAATCCGGTTCCACCCACATCCCGCCGGTGATCTCCCAGCGGCCTTGTTTTTCCATCTCCTGGATCTGTTTGAAAAGGTCGGGATGGTCCTGCATCATCCACTCGTAAAGCAGAGGCTGCGACTGGGAATAGATGAACCCGGGATGGCGGCCCATATTTGCAACGGCGTTGCTGAAAGTCTTATAAACCTTGGTGTGGGTCTGGGCCATTCGCCAGCGCCAGGCCACATCTATATGCGACTGGCCGATCGAGTGCGCCTGGAGCGCGTCGGTTTTAAACCGGGTGACCGCCATCAGGGTCGGATGCAAGGAAACCAGGACGCCCGAGTCCTTGGGCTTGCTCGAGGGCTTTTCTCCCAAAACCGGACCCGCGAAAAGAGCCAGCGCGGCGATCCCGAAAACCCAAGCCCTGAGAAAAATTTTCATGGTCCCTTCTCCTTGCCGCCCCGGGGCCGGGGTCAGCGGTTCGGCCGGGCAGGAATGTCCGGCGTCAATTTATTTCAAATCGTTCCTGGTCAGCACCCGGACCGGCACCTTGAGGTCGCGGGGAACAATGGATCCGGAGAGAATTTTCACCACTCCGTTCGCGACCATCTCCCCGGTCTTGGACGGCTGGGTGTCCACGGTTCCACGGTACATCCCGCCCTGGCGGATGGATTCCAAGGCTTTCATCTCCGCGTCAATTCCGATGATGATGTTCTGGTTGGGATTCTTCTTGGCCTGTTCCATTGCCAGGAGCGCGCCGTATGCCCCGGCGTCATTGATGCTCACCACCACATTGATCTCGGGATGGGCCTGGAGCGCGTTCTCCATTGACTTGAGTCCGTTATCCTGGGTGGCGCCCAAATATCTGCCGATGATCTTGGCGTTGGGGGCGAGTTGGTGAAGGGCCTTTTCAATCTCGTTCGCCCGGATCACCACATTGGGCATATCCGGATAGTCCAGGATCGCGACCGTCGCCTTCCCGGCCATCTCCTCCCGGATCAACTTGGCGGCAAACTCGCCCGCGGCCCTTCCCAAATCGGCGTCCTCAATGGAAATGCTGATCCCGTTGAAGGCGGATTCGCGGCCGGCGTATTGCACGATGTAAACCCCCTGGTCCGCGGCTTCCTGCAAAGCGAGCTGGAGAACCTTGGGGTCCAGAACGCAGATCACGATCACCTTTGACCCCGCGGAGGTGTAATTTTCAATCGCGGAAATCTGCGCCTCGGATTTCATCTCCGGGTCAACCATCTGCGCCTTGAGACCATAGCTTTCCAAAGTCTTCCTGGCCGAGGCCGCAACCGCGTAATGATACTCGGTCTTGAGCGTGCACGGGACAATGCCGACAAAACTTTTGCCCAGGCCGGCTTGGGCCTTGCTGATTTCATCCGGCGTAATGCTCAGGTCTTCCGCGCTTCCCATCTTGCCCGCAACGATCTTGGGCTTGCCCGCAGCCAAAGTCTTCCCGGCTTGTCCGGGCATGGCCGGCTCGGGCTGCGGCTTGCAATAACTCATGCCCATGCCAATCAAAATCATCAGACTCACAATTTTCCAAATTTTCATTCTCCCCTCTCTATTCATAATACTCGTTTTTTAGATGGCAATGGGTTCCATTAAATTCTGTCCTCAACCGGCAGGCCGGTTTATCGCCTTTGGTAAAATAAATTAAATCCGCTTCCGACAATGGCCCGGCAACTTGCCCTGAAACAAACTCCAGGTAATCCTGTTTGCCCTTCTGGTATTCGAATTTAACGCAATAGAGGTGTTCATAAATACCTTTATTTTTTAGCTCGTCAACCACCGATGCGCTAAAAAGCCAGGTCGCCTCAAGATTTTGTCTGGATTCCTGGGTCTTGATATTCACATAAACTGTCTCCTCAAGCAGGATAATAACCACATCGTATCCCCGCCAGTTCTTGAACTTGACCTTATCCTTGCCAAAATAATCAATCATATAGTCAAGGGTGTGTTTTTCGATGACATCCGAGATCGTTCGGGACGATAGCGACAGGTGATGTTTCCCAATTTTGACTGGAATTTGCGCTGAATTTAGATGCGCGCGGCACTTTTCTGCAAATTTCTTCAGCGCTCTTTTAGACCCGGTCGGAGCCAACTTCCTCTCCTTTGATATAGGCAATGGCGCAATCAGGGCAAAGCGGTCCCCATCCTTCCTCGGTATTGAAGGCGTCATAAGGATCTGAGCCTTTCTTGACCTCGGCGGAATCCACATAGCCAAACCTTACATCAACAGCCATGGTTTTATCAGAATGCTTTTTCCGACATTGTTCACATTCCCACATTTGATCCCTCCGCCTATTCTTCCAGAATGCGGTTCAATTCTTCAACAATTTCCGGGATAGATCGGCTTAATGATCGCTCAATTCTTGCTCGGTTTCTTTCGATTTTTTGATCCAGTTGAACTTGGCGTTCATCAATTCTTTGTTGAATTGTAGCGGTATCCGCGCCCTCTTGTTGGAGCCGCCGTCTCAAGACTCGAAGTTTATCTGCCTCCATCAATCTTACCAGCAGTTCAGCCAGATCCTGATTCCGAGGCATGTATTCAAGAACATCATTGGAACCGATTTTGTAAGTTAAGGGCTTAGCAATCTGTTCTCCCTCCGGGCCGCCCCTCCTAATCCTAACACGGCTCCTTTGGCTGGTCAGGGCCATATAAATCAAGACCTGGAATTCAATGGAAGCCCAATCTCCGGGGTTGTTATATAATCTGATTTCAATTGGCGGTCGCCTGGGCATCCTGTATCTCCTTTCCATAATTAAGCAATTGATTTTCGAGATGATCTATAACATTTTTTATCTTCTGATCTCTTATTTGCTCTTCGGAATCATGGTCAGCAAGAATCCTCTTGAATTCCACCGATATGGCTTGTTGGATTTGGATGGGAACGATGGGAATCGGCAGTGACAGAAGATCGGTTTTATTTATGCTGACGGTACCCACCCCATGCTTTAACAGGCTGATTGAATCTTGACCAAACCGCGTTTTCAAATAGGCGACCAGAAAAAATGGATCAATGCCTGTCACCCCGAAGATATGTAAATAATCGGATGCAACCCCTTCTTTTTCCTTGGAATCCACCATGGCGATTCTTCCCGCGCACCCTACGCCTACGCGAACGAAGACAAGCTCTCCCACGCGAACATGGGCCTCGGGGGAATACATTTTGCTCTTGGGATCAATAAATTTCTTATCTCGTTCATAATCAATGCCGAGTTCGGTGATATTGGTGGCGTGCAAAAATCTCGCCCCCTTGGATGCAAAATTCCTTTCCTTGCCATACAGAGTCTTTCCGGTTTTGCAGTATGTGACAAATTGGCTCAAAGGCACGAACTTGAATCCTTTTCTTAGCAGAAGATGCAGGTTGCTTTCATTAAGCTTATGATGATATTCCCAGTCCATGCGGTTCCTAAGCTGTATCCCGTTCAAAGAAATTGGATCGCCGATTATGCCCGGGCTTTGAAACCGGCAAAGCTTTGCAGAATAATGAAGGTTATGAGAGTTGCTTTTTTTCAATATTAAGATGCTGGTTTTGGCAGAGGTATCCCGAAAAACGTGCCTGGGAAGACTTATGATGCAATGAACTTTGGTTTGAGCCAGGATAAATTGCCGAACATAGGCATATTGGGGGTTTGACAATATGCCGTCGGGAAGAATAATCACGATATGCCCATTGGCCCGAGCCAGGCTGATAAATTTTTCAAGAAAGAGCACCTCGATGGCTTGGCCGCGCCGTAACTTTTTATTGTTGTGCGCCAGGCAAAAATCCCTTAAAGCCTCGGGGGCTTTGATGCGGTCAAACCAGCTGCTGAAAGGAGGATTTCCCAGGACCAGATCAAAGCCGCCTTTGGAGAGCACTTTGGCGATTTCGGCATTTTCCCATGTTTGCCTTTCCAGGCTGTTTGAGCAGTAAAGATGAGCCTTGAATGCATTCGCGCTCCTTATCTTGTGGATCATGCCCCGGTCAATGTCAATGCCGAAAAGGCTGGATGTTTGCCATAATTCGGATGCTGCAGATAGAAAGGCCCCCTCTCCAACCGCTGGGTCAATGATGGCCTCGGGTTCTATTTCGGGCAGCAAGGAAAGCGCTTTTTTTACCACAGTCTCCGGAGTAAAATATTGGTTAAGCTTCTGTCGGTCATGATGCCGTCGCCGCTCACGGTTTTCAGATTTAAAGGCCCCATCTTGGTTAGTCCTTGCCATTTGACTTTTTAAATTATACCGAAGCAATTATCCAAAGTAAAGTTGCGCTCGACTCATTCCCCCATCACCTGCACACAAAAATTCCTTGCCAGGGGGCCGTCATATTCGGCGAAGTAGATGCGCTGGCGGGAGCCTTTGACGATTTTGCCGTTTTCAATCGGGAAGAAGGCGAAGTATCCGGAGATTACGCTCTTGAGATGAGCGGGGGCGTTGAAGGCGACCCTTCCGTCAATGTCCAAATAGCGGTTGTGATAGTAGCCGCTTCCCTCGGGCGCGAGCGAGCCGAGGTTGTTGAGCACATCCATTTCCAGGCAAGGCAGTCCCTCGGTGACCAGGATTCCGGAGGAGGTATGCATAGTGAGGATATTGACGACGCCATTTTTTACTTTGCTTTTCTTGACCGCGGCCTCAACCTCCGAGGTGATGTCAATCAGCTCCTGATCTTTTTTGGTCTGGACTTCCAGCTTCTCCAGCTTGATCTTCATCAGGAAACCTCCCCGAGCAATTTTTTCGCATTATCCGAAAAGAGCAGTTTCATTGTGTCCCGGCTCAGTCCCAGGCTTCTGACCGCGGCCGCCATATTCTTGATCTCCACGCGCGGATAGTTGGACCCGAAGACGATCTGATGGCGGAGTCCTTTTTCAATCAGGCTGAGCGGGACCTGTTTGGTCATCACGAAGCCGATGAAATCTTTGGGGTTGTCAAAATAAAGGCAGGAGGTGTCAATATATATATTCGGGTATTTCAGCGCAAGCATCGCCGAGTCCAGCACCCAGGGCCAGCCGAAATGGGCGATCACGATCTTGAGGTCCGGAAATTCATAAGCCGCATCTTCCAGCAAAATCGGATGGGAGGATTTGACTTTCACCCCAGGCTCCCAGCTCATCCCGGAGTGGAACAGGATGGGGATTTTGAGATCCTGGGCCGCTTGATAAATCGGCCGCATCAGCTTGAGGTCATCCGGGAAAAATTCCTGGGTGGCCGGAGAGAGTTTGAGTCCGCGCAGTTTCAATTTTTTCACCGCGGATTCCAGGTCTTTGGCCGCGGATTTCTTGTGCGGGTCAACGCTGGCGAACCCGACCAGGCGATTGCTCATTTTACACAGCTCCGCGATCTGTTCGTTGGAGTAAATCTTGCACCCCTTGGTGGAGCCGGCGTCAATGGGAAGGATCACCGCGCGCTCCAATCCGGCAACCTCCAGTTCCAGCAGAAAAGTTTCCAGGGGCTGCGGGTTGTTCCGGATGTAAAAAACCTCGCGGGCGATCCGCTTCAAGTCCGGATGCTTCCGGATCATCTCCCGCACCAACAGCGGGTGGGTATGGAAATCAATCATCAGCGTTTCTCCTGAATTTTATTTTGCTGACAGGAATTTTACCGCAACCGTTTCCTTTGAACAAGCGCGAACCGGGATTCAGCCGGGCCGCGTTTCAAATCCGCTCAAGGAAAGGTTTCCAAAATTTGCCGGGGTTCCGGGCTTGCTTGCGAACGGGAACTGTCGGATACTTTAAAGAGAAATGATCAAGGAAATCCTGGAAGGGCTGTGCGGGTTCGGGAACCGGCTGACTGCGACGGAGAATGAGCAGAGGGCAGGGGACTATCTTAAGTCAAAGCTGGACGGGCTGGGCTATCAGGCTGAAGCGGAAGGGTTCAAATCCCCGCGCACTTTTTCCTGGACCTATTTGGCGATTTACCTGGGATTTGCCGGCTCCATCCTTCTCTCCCTCTTCTTCCCGCTTCCGGGCCTGGCGGTTTTTGTGACCGCCCTGATCCTTTTTTTCGGAGAGCAGACCACCCTCTTCGGGATCCTGACCACCAACATCTTCGCGACCGGAAAGAGCCGGAATATTATTGGCCGCGGGAAATCCGATCCGAAAGCAAAACCCGGCCGGGTCTGGCTGGTGGCTCATTATGACACCAGCAAAACTTCGCTGGCGTTCTCTCCCGGATCGGTCCCGTTGCTCAAGCCCCTGTTCGCCTTCTCCCTGATCCTGCTGCTGGCAACCCTGGTGATACTGCTTCTCAGGACCTTCTCCTTGGCCCTTGATTCCCTCTTGCTCAAGATCATCCTCGGCTTCAGCACGGTCTATTTCTCCTACCTCGCCGCAATGATGCTTGAGCGTGAGGCGCGGGGCAAGCCGGTGCAGGGGGCCGCGGATAATGCCAGCGGGGTCGCGGTCGCGATGGAATTGGCGGAAAGGTTTCATGAACATCCGCTCGCGGCCTCTGAGCTTCGGGTTTTGCTCACCGGCGCGGAAGAGGTGGGGATGGTCGGGATGTCGGCTTTTCTCAAGGCCCATCAAATTGAGCTGGATCGGAAGCGGGATTATTTCATCAATTTTGATTCCATCGGCGAGGGCGGCCTGTGCTATATCACCAAAGAGGGAATGCTTATGCCCCTGTCCGGCTCGGAAATTTTGCTCAAGCTCGCGGATCAACTTTCCCGGGAGGATAAATTCTCGCAAGTGAAGGGAAAGCCTTTTACCGCGCTGACCTTGGATACCCTGGCGGCGAGGTCGCGCGGGTTCCCGGTGATCTCGTTTATGGCGTTGACGGAGAAATTATTCCCCAAACCCTGGCATTGGTTTGACGACACCATTGAGAGGGTTGACTTGAAGCAACTGGACCTCTGCGCCGATTTCGCCGAGGAGTTGATCCGGAGATTCGACCGGGAAAAAGTCTAGTATTACCAGGGCAATTTATCCTGATAGCAGCCGAGCTTCCGATCCAACTCTTCTATTTTTTGCGAGGTCGCCTGATCAAGTTGGGCGCTGCCCCTGATCTCGGCCAGGTCCAGCCGGCTCAGGTTGAGGAACTTAGCCGCGGACGGCATCAGGAAAATGACCAGAATCGCCGGAGCCAGGATCAGGTATCCGGCAATGATGCTGATGAGGGAGTTTTTCCGGCCTTTTTGGGTGGGCCAGTTGCGGAAGGAGATCAGCAGGATCGCCGCAATGATCAATAAGGCGACTTCCGCCGAAGCCCAGATCACCAGCCGGCTTTTCTTGAAATTTTTCCAGAACAGGGTTTTCTGCTTCAGGCCGACCGCGATGCCCTGATCGTCAAAAATCAGCATCTGGTTCCAGGAGATTCCCCCTTTTGCAAAATAATCCCGGACCGAGTTCGGCTTCTTCTCCACGGTGATTTCTTTTCGAACCGGCTTGACCTGATCCCGGTATCGCTCAGGCGCCAATTCCGGCCGGTCCGTGAAATGGATCACCCCGTCCTTATCCTTATATTGATAGAGCGCCGCGTCCGCTCCCCAAGCAAGGCTCAATCCCGACGCCAATACCGCCAATGCCAGCAGGACCCGTTTTTTCATTTCCCCTCCTCCGGTTTTTTACCGTCGTCCTCTTCTTCCGACCCGATCTGTTCCATCAAAGACTTCAGCCGGGCCGGATAGATCGCGTCAAACCCGAATTGCTCCCGGGCATGGTCCAAGGCCTTCATCAGTCGTTCCCGCTTCTGCCGATCCTCTTCCCCGAACAGGCCGGCCTGTCTGGTCAGGCCCAGGTCGCTCGCGCTGATCCCGAGCAATCTCAGCGACTGGGCCTTGGCCTTTTCCCGGCCGAGCAGCTTGAGCGCCGCGTCCATCAATTCCTGGTCCTGGCTGGTCGCGAATTCCAGACCGCTGGTCCTGGTCCAGGTCGTGAAATCGGGCGAGCGGAATTTTAGGGTGAGTCGTTTGGCGAAAAGTCCTTTGGCCCGGAGCCGAATCCCGAGCTTGAACGCAAGCAGATACAGCCATTGCTCAATCTGAGCGAAATCATAAAGGTCCTGCTCAAAGGTCACTTCCTTGCCGATGCTTTTGGGCAACTCGGCCTCCGAGATCACCTCGGCATCGGCAATCCCCCGGGCACGATCATAAAGCTCCCTCCCCATCTTCCCGAAATGTCTCTCCAGCAACTCCGGCCCGAGCCGGACCAGGTGCTTGATCTTTTTCGCCCCCAGCAAATTCAGCCGCTCCTCGCTCTTGCCCCCCACTCCCGGAATCGCGCTGATCAGAAGCTCGGACAAAAATTCCTGCTCCGTCCCGGCCTTGACTTCCACGATCCCGAGCGGCTTGGCCAGTTGGGAAGCGATCTTGGCGATCATCTTATTGGACCCGATCCCGATTGAGGCGGGAAGACCGAGTGCTTGTTGAATCCGGTTCCGGATTTGCTCCGCAGCCGATTTCGCCGGCCCGAACAGGCGCTCGCTGCCGGTCAGGTCCAGGTAGGCCTCGTCTATGCTGGCCTCTTCCAAGAGCGGAGAAAAATCCCGGAGCAATACAAAAACTTTTTCAGAATAATCCGCGTAAAACCCCATCCGGACCGGGAGAACCACCGCCTCCGGGCACAGCCTTCTCGCCCGCTGGATCGGCATCGCGCTCTTCACCCCGAACCTCCTCGCCTCGTAGCTCGCGCTGGAAACCACTCCCCGCCCCTCCGGGTTCCCGCTCACGATCACCGGCTTGCCCTTAAGCTCCGGGTTCAACACCCGCTCCACGGAAACGAAAAAGCAATCCAGGTCCAGATGCAAGATGACTTTTTCCTGATTTTCCTCCATATTATTATCTAGAGTATCACTCCCGGATGCATTCAGCCAGCAGGCCGCGCCGGGTGCGGCGAAATTGCCCGCGCGGAGAAGCTATGATAAGATAATATATAATGAAAGGAGCAGGTAAGGAACCTTGATCTCAAAAGAAGTTTTTAGAAGAACCTTGATCACCAGTTTCCTCGCCAGCGCCGGCGAGGTGGCCGCGTTGATCATTCTTTTGGCCCTGATCACGGACCTGGGCTTGGGCCATCTGTTCAAGGCCCTGCCCGCCCTTTTATTCAACGCCCTGTTCGTGATCGGCTTAGAGTGGTTTTTTTTCCACCACTGGCTCAAGCAAACCCGCGGCTATGATGCGATCTCCGGGAATAGTTCCGAAACCGACGAGTTGGGGCAGCAGGCCCTGCTGGCCCAGGAAGAGCTGGTCCGGTTCCCGATGCGGGCCGCGATCCTGGTGATGATCCTCTGGGTTTTCTGCGGGGTATTCCTTATGCTCAACCTGCTCTTCCCGCGCGGGGAAATCTTCTTCATCTGGGAAGCGATCTTCGTTTTGATTGTGTCGGTGCTGGGCGGGTTTTTGGCCCTGGTCTTCCAATTCTATTTCGCGCGCCGGATCATCCGCCTGAACGCAAAGCCGATTTTGGAATACGAGACCGGGTATCATCTGAGCCAGTCCGAGACCGGCTTTTTTGATTTGAAGAAAAAAATCCGGCTCAGCTTTATCCCGGTTATTTTCACCGGACTGATGGTCCTGGTCACCCTCGGTTTTTTCCAGACCTCCGCGATCGTCCAGAAGACCTACATCCAGGAACTCAGCCGGATGAAAAAAGTTTTCCAGGATTCCAACCTGCCCCTGGACCAGTTCCAAGGCCGGATTGAAGAAACCGCAAAATTGCTGGGGGTGAACCTGTTCCTGCTCAACGACCAGGGCAAGGACCCGCTCACCGGGTATGACCAGGGGCTTTCCCAGCCTTTGATCCGGAGCCTGAAGACCGGGCGGGCGGAAACCTACAGCTTGCGCTTCAGCAATAAGATCAGCCTGTTCGTGACCAGGATCAGCGTTCCCGGGCAGCCTCCGGTGTTTCTGGCGATGGTTTATGACTGGGACCGCTTCTTCAGCTTCGGATACCGGATGCTCCTGATTATGGGGATCGTGGCCCTGGCTATGGTCGGGATCGGATTTTACATCTCCCGCCTGATCTCCTTTGACCTGAGCGACCCGCTCACCCAGATGATGGAGCAGACCGAGCGGATCAGCAAGGGCGACTTGAATGTGGATTTCAACATCATCTCCAACGACGAGTTGGGGATTCTGGCCGGAAGGCTTAAAGGGATGATCCTGAATTTGCGCGAGCTGGTCGAGCGGGTGAGCGATTCCTATGAACAGGTGCGCAAGGTGATCAGCGAGATCCTGAAAAGCTCGGAGAGCGTGGCCAAGGGAGCGGAGGAGCAGACCCTGGCGATTGATAACACCAGCCACAACATCAGCGAGGTCAGCCGGGCGGTCAAGGAAGTGAGCGACAATGTTGAAATCCTGCACCAGTCCGGCACGGAGACCACAGACCGGGCGGAGAAGATGATCCAGCGGGTGGAGCAGATGGGCCAGAGCCTGGAGGATTTGGGGAAATTGAGGGAGGTGAGCGTCAGTTCCACCTATCAGATGAGCAGTTCAATCAAGCAGATCGCGGGCAACGCCGAGGAGCTGAACCGCCGCTCGGAGGAGACCAGCCGGGCGGTGAAGGAGATGGAGGCGAGCATCACCCAGGTTGCCGGGATCAGTTTGCAGAACCGGGAAATTTTTGACCGGATGAAAAAGAGCGCGGAGCAGGGAGTGAAATCGGTCCAGGAGACGATCAAGGGGATCAGCGCCATTGAGGACACGGTGAGCCAGGCGCGCGGGGTTCTGGAGTCGCTGGGACAGGGCGCGAACCAGATCGAGAAAATCCTCAAGGTGATCCGGGAAGTGGCCAACCGGACCAACCTGCTCGCGCTCAACGCCGCGATCATCGCGGCCCAGGCCGGGCAGCAGGGGCAGGGATTCGCCGTGGTCGCCGACGAGATCAAGAGCCTGGCCGACCGGGTGGCCAGCTCCACTATTGAAATTGACCAGATCATCAAGCAAGTCCAGGAAGGGACCCGCAATGTGATCTCGGTAATGGGCAAGAGCTACCAGCAGGTGGAAGCCGGAGTCAACCTGAGCTACGAGGCCGGGGCGGCCCTGGAGCGGATTATGAAAAGCGTGGAGCAATCCCTGACCGGCGCGGAAAAAATCACCCTGGCCACCAACCAGCAGGTGCAAAGTGTCCAGGTCGCGACCAAGGAAATCTCCACGATCGCCGACCTGATCAACCAGATCGCGGTCAGCACCCGCGAGCAGACCAAAGGCGCGGACCTGGTCTTGAAAGCAGGAGACGAGATCAAGCAGGTGAACCTGACCGTAATTGCCCGCTCGCGCGACCAGAGCGAGGAGGCGAGACGGGTGCAGGTGGCGATGGAAAATGTGGAACAGATGATCAAGTTTATTTTAAGCACCCAGCGCGGTCAGTCCCAGGCGAGCGAGAAAATTGTGGAAGCGATCAGCCGGGTCAAGAACATCGCGGTGAGGAACTCCCAGAGCGTCTCGGTCCTGGACAAGAACATCGGCATCCTGAACCAGCAGTCCGAGATTTTGAAAGGGGTGCTTAACCAGTTCCGGATCGGAAATTTCTCCGATGAAAATAAATCAAAAAAATAAAATCCGGATCCTACTGCTCGCAGCCGGCCTGGCCTTGAGCGCAGCGGCCTCGGCGCAGGAACTCACCGGCAAACAGGTCCTGGAGAAGAGCATCCGCCGCAAAAATTTCAAGGACGCCCGTCTCCAAGTAAAAATCCAGAAGACCCGGTCCGGCATCACCAAGCAGATCGGGATGGACCTTTACCAGAAAAATTACCCGGAGCTGACCGCGACCCTGGTGATCATCACCGACCCGGAGCCGGCCCGCGGGATCAGCTTCCTTACCTGGGACTACTTCGCCAAAGACCAGCCGGATCAGAAATGGTATTACCTCCCCGCGATCAACCAGTACAAGGAACTCAACGACGAGCAGGGCCGCAAATACGAGGACCAGTTCGGGTTCTCAATGAAGATCTTCGCGGTCAATTTAGAGGAAGCCGATCACAAGCTTTTGGGTGGGGAAAAAATCAATGGCAAGGACACCTGGAAAGTGGAGAGTGTGCTCAAGAATCCGGATTCGCCGGATGGAGCCCGGATTCTCACCTGGGTGAACCAACAGAGCTTTGGCGCGGAAAAAATCCAGATTTTTAACCGGACCGGCAAGATGATCAGGCAGTTTGATTTGACCGACGAGAAAAGAATCGGGGAATGCTGGCAGGAGATGGCCGGGGTGTATCAGGATTTTGTCAAAACCCAGACCCTGAAATTCCAGATCACCGACGCCCGGTTCAATACCAATTTGAGCGAAGAACTGTTCCTCTCCACCCGGCTCAAGGCCCGCGGCGAAGCGGTATCCAGGCAAAAATAATTCCCGGATGAAAAATCCCGGCCTGATCCAGGTTCAGCTCCTGAGCTTGAGCGGCGAGGACCAATACCGGCTCAGTTGTTTCCGACCCGTTGACTCCCTGATCCAATCCCTGAAATGCATCGGCCAGACCGTTCCGCTCCTTTGCCGCGAAACCACAACCGGATATGAACTATTCTCCGGGTTCTTGAGAAGGGAAGCTATGCTCGCGCTTGGCCGGGAAAACGCTTCGGCCCTGGCCTGGAAAGAAGATCAACTGAGCGAGCTTGAAGCGTTCCGGGTCGCTTTTTTTGAAAACGCCTGTTCCCGCGGCTTGAATTTGGCGGAGATGGCAAAAGCGGCGGGACGGCTCAAAGGCTTCGGACTTGCCGACCGGGAAATCGCCCTTGACTATTTCCAACAAGCCGGCCTTGCGGGTTCGGTGAAAAATATCGGTCTGCTGGAACGGTTCTGGACCCTGGATTGGGATTGGAAAAAATATCTGACGGAAAAAGAATTCTGCTTGCGGCATTTGAGTTGGTTCCTGAACCTGCCGGAGCCGGATCAAAATGAATTGAAAATACTGCTCAGGCTCAAGCCCACTTCCAGCCAGTTCCGGGAAATGCTGGAGATGATGGAAGAGGTTTGCCAACGGGATCGGATGCCGGTCGCGAGGCTGTTGGCCGCGCTCGGCGGCGCGGCAATTTTGAAAGAAGGAAAGGGGAACCTTCCCCAACAATTGAAACTCCTGATCAACGCCCTGAGAAAGATCAGATACCCGGAATGGGACAAACTCTTTTCCCGACATCAGAAGATTCTCCGAAACCTGGAAATCCCCGGGCCGGTCACGCTTGAGCCGGTGGATTTTTTTGAACAGCCTAAATATCGGCTGGAGCTGATCCTGGGCCGGGACACCGACGCGAAAAAAATTCTGGAGAAACTTTTACAGGCCGCTTCCGGTCCGGATTGGGAAAAATTGTTCAAGCCGGATGATGATTGACCGCCTAAGTTTTAAGGAGCCGTCATCTTTATGGACAAAAGGGAATAAAGTCCGCCGGTCTATTCCCATTCACGGATCTGAAAAGAATATATTTGACAACCAATCCCGGCGCTGATATTTTTTGGGAAAATCGGGAAGGGGCCGGAGAAAAAATCTTGGCGGCCGCTGATGCTGATCAAGGCCTGAAATTTGGCGGGAGGAAAAATGGTCTGGAAAAAAATAGGAATCTTGGCCGGGCTGGCGCTGTTCGGGATCGGGTTGCGGGCTTATGCCAAGCCTCCGGCGCTGGAAGACCCTCTGCTCAAGGCGGATTTCGGGTCCGAGCATAACCGGGGCGGGACCAATGCGGTAACCGGCCTGGGCAACGGCCGTCTCACCATCGGGATCAGCCCGTGGTCGGAGCTGGTTTATTTCCGCTGGCCCCGTCCTTCGGCTTATGAGCAGCTCCGCTATCTGACCGTGGCGTATTTCGCCCGGGACCTGAAGATGAACAAGGATGCGCGTTACAGCGATGACGCGCCGAGTATTGACTGGCGCCGCTACGGAAGGCCCTATGAAGTTTATCCCGGCCTGGGCGCGAAGGGCGGCATCTATTTCCAGGACGGGAGCATCAACTGGTTCGGGGACCCGAGCTGGGTGAGCAAGCGGGCATATCAGCCGGAATCCGGCCCGGTCTTATGCACCACCCTTTCCAACCCCAAAGCTTTTGCCAAAATCTGCCAGTGGGTGGACTGGGAAGATGACCTGTTGGTCCAGGATTTCCAGATAGAGTCCGAAGCGGCCCGGAAATTTTTCTACTACGGAACCTTTGATCCCTATGACAAGGATTGCCATTATAAAGGAGCGCCGGACCCGATTGACGCCGGATTCGCCACCGCGTATCTGCCGGATTCCGGGATCATCCTTTATTTCAGCCCCAAGAATAAAAACCCGAAAAAACTTTTGTCCCGGCCCCAGGGAAATTTTTCCGGCCAAATGATTGACCGGCTCTATCCCGAGGGCGGGTATTTTGTGGCAATGGGACTGATCCTTCGGCCCGATCATTTCCAAGTCGGCGCGGACCGAAAAGGGAGAAAGGTTTCAGCCTCTGCCCCGCTGGCCGCGAGCGAGCAGGCGGCTTCCGGACAACTGGCCGATTCTGATTTTTTTATGGGCCAGTCCGACTCCGGTTTGGAAAAATCCATTTCAACCCCCGCGGAACATCTGGTGATTTTGATCTCAGCCGCTTCCAGCGCCACCCAGGCGGTTTCCATTCTTGAGGCCGGCCGCGCCAAAGGGGTGGAGTCCTTGCGGAGCAAAGCGGTTTCAGATTGGAACCCGATCTCGGAGCGGATCAATATATCGCCCCAGGCAAGCGCGTCTGAAAAACGGGTGGCCCAAAGGTCCATCCTGAATCTGTTCGTCGGGCGCGACCGGGAAAGCGGGGCGATTGTGGCCTCTCCCTCGCGCCAGCCGCCCTATCATTTTGACTGGCCGAGGGACGGCGCTTTTTTTGATCTGTCCCTGGATTTGGCCGGGTTTCCGGAAATCGCCGGCTCTCATCTGGACTTTTATCGGCGCACCCAGCGCCGCGAGCTTCTTGACTATAATTGGAACTGGATCTTCGGCTTGAAAAATATTTTTTACTCTCCCCGCGGGCACTGGTACCCGCATTATTACACCGACGGAAGGCCGGGCCGGATCAGCCTCCCGTTGGAGATTGACGAAACCGCGTTAATGGCCTGGGACCTCTGGAGGCACGAGCAATATATCCCGCAAGCCGGCCGCGCTCAATATCAAAAGGAGCATCTGGAGCAACTGACTTTTGCCGCGGACGCGCTCCTGGAATATGTGGACCTGAAAAACGGCTGGACCAAAAAGGCGATGGAGGATGATAATTCCAAACCCAACAACACCCTGCACGGGGCGTCATCCGTCCTGGCCGGGCTGGCTTCCGCGGTGGACGCGGGCAAAAAATGGGGGGCGAACCCGAAGAAGGTTGAGCGATGGCAGGAGGCCGCAATCGCCTTGCGGGAGGGTATCCTTCGCCGGATCACCGACGATCAGGTTCTGAAAAAAGGGGGATGGCGGGGACTGCAATGGACCTTGTTCCCGGCCCCGGTTTTTGAAAAATATGATGACCCGCGCGCGCAAAAGCTGATCAAGAAACTCGCTTATGAAGTGGAGCAGAACGCCTATAAGAAGCGGCCCGGGTTCGCATATCTGGGGGAGCAGGTGTTCATCCTCGCCGTTGCCACCGCCGAGATGCCCGAGTATCGGCCGGTCCTGGAACAGGCGCTCCGGGTGCTGACCGATCAAGCGCCCATCCCCGGAGCGGACACCTACGGCGAAGTCACCATTTGGATTGACCTGCCCGGCTCTCCGGAAAAAATCGCGGAACAACGGACCAGCATCCCCCACCTCTGGACCGGAGTCACCAGCTACCTCTCTGTGGAATCTATCTACCGCCCCGAGCGACTGCGCTCCCAGATCCCTCCCGTGCCCTGAATTTAAATTTTAAAACAGAAATATCTTTGCCGCAGGGCCGCATCCTGCTTCATTCCTCTGGAGCTACGCAGGACAGGAAGAGCTTAAATATTTTTTTGGTTTGTCCGTTCACTGTGTCCGGACCAAGCTTGGTCGCGATATGCGGAAAGAAGATTCTTGACCAGGCTTAGGGCTTTTTGGTTTTGGAAGGTTTTTTTGGAATAGCTCCGGACGATGGCGATTTCAATGATGGAATTGGTGAGGAAGGCGAGGTCGGAGGAGATGAGGTCTTTTTCGGTGAATTGTCCTTCAATAACTTTGATTCCCCGGCCGCGGGCGAGCTCAATAAGTTTGGCGCGGGTGATTCCGGGGAGGATGGGCAAATCCAGGGACGGGGTTTTCAGTTGGCGGTTCTTGACCAGGAAAAGATTGGCCCGGGTGGATTCCAGGAGAATTCCATCCTCGGTAAAAAGCAAGGCGTCGTCCGCTCCTTTTTCTCTCGCCTGATTACAGGCATAAAGATAGGGCAGGCGGCTGATGGTCTTGTGTTTGGCGAGCGGGGAATTTTTGGAAATGGACAAGTCACCTTTGACCAGCTTGAGGGGCCTCGCCCCGCCGGGCTTAATCACGCTTGCCGTGATCAAGATGGTGGAGCCTTGGGCATCTCCTCCCCGGCTGACGGTGATCCGGACCCGGGCGCTTTTGATATGGTTGGCTTGGATGGTTTCTTCGCAGGCCTCTGCCAGCCTTTTTTTGGGGAGGGGAATTTTGATCTTGAGGGCATGGGCTGAGGAGCAGAGCCGGTCCAGATGCTCCCGGATCAGGAAAATCCGGCCCTGGTAAGACCTCATCGTTTCAAACAATCCGTCCCCGAGGATGAACCCGCGGTCCAGGGGGCTGATGGCCGCTTCCCGGTCCGGGATAATTTTGCCGTTGAGATAAAGTTTCATTATTTTGATCCTGGAGCATTATAATTGATCGGCAGGGAAAAAGCATCAGGGAATCGCGGCTAAAGTCGCTCGCACCGCGCCGTTTCCGGGCGCGGGCCGATTGATTATCCGGCACAAACTGGCTACCATCTGAGCTATGGACAAAAGGGTTCAGAGCTTGGCAGAGGTGTTGGTCCATTATTCGGTGAAGGCGAAGTCGGGGGAAACGGTCTTGATCCGGGCGAACGATCTGTCCAAGCCTTTGGTGATCGCGGTTTACAAGGAAGCGTTGCGGGTCGGGGCGCATCCCCGGCTTTCCATCGGGTTTGACGAGGTGAACGAGGTTTATTACCGGGAGGCGAGCGAGACACAGCTCAAGCATTTCCCGAATATTTCGTTGTATGAGGCCAAGAACATAGATTGTATGATCGCGATTTCCTCTCCGATGAATTTAAAGGGGATGAGCGGGGTTGACCCGAACCGATTGGTCAAGCGCTACCGGACCTTGAAGCCGGTCAACGAATGGATCACCACCAAGGTGCGCTGGGTGATTGTGAACTACCCGGGGGCGGCTCAGGCGCAGGAAGCGGAGATGGGCTTGGAGGAGTACGAGGATTTTGTTTATCGGGCGTGTCTGTTGGACTGGGATAGCAAGAAGAAGGAGATGGCCCGGATCGCGCGGATCCTGGAAAAGGGAGCTGAGCTTTTGATCAAGGGCAGGGACACGGAGCTCAAGCTCAGGATCAAAGGCCGGAAGTTCATAGTCGGCGGGGGCGAGTTCAATATGCCGGACGGGGAGATTTTCACCGGGCCGATTGAGGATTCCGCGCAGGGAAAAATCTGTTACGAGTTCCCGGCGATTTACGGCGGTCGGGAAGTGGCCGGGGTCCGGCTCTGGTTTGAAAAGGGCAAGGTGATCCGGGCGCAGGCGGACAAGAACCAGGCGTTTTTGGAATCAATGCTCAACAGCGACGCCGGGGCGAGAAGAATTGGGGAACTTGGGATCGGTTTGAACTATCTAATAAGCAGGTTCAGCAATGACATATTATTTGACGAGAAGATCGGGGGAAGTATCCATCTCGCGATCGGGAGGTCTTACCCGGAGACCGGCGGGACCAACCAGAGCGCGATTCACTGGGATATGATCAAGGACTTGCGAAAGGGAGGCGAGCTGATTCTGGACGGAAAGAGGATCCAGAAGGATGGGAAATTTCTGATTTGAAGGAGGAAAAATGCCCCCCAAGACCATTGAACGGGAAAAAGAATGCCGGCTCACTCCCCGGGAGATTTATCATTTCCTGGACCAGTATGTAATCGGCCAGGACCGGGTCAAGCGGGCGATCTCGATCGCGGCTTACAACCATTTCAAGCGCGTCTCCTATAACCGGGAAATGGAGCGGAAGGGTTTCCAGCTTCCCCTGCTCAAGAAGTCCAATATTATGATGGTCGGCCCGACCGGGTGCGGCAAGACCCATATTGCGCGGAACCTGGCGCAGGTTTTGGAGGTTCCGTTCGCGGTGGCGGACGCGACCGAATACACGGAGGCCGGCTATTACGGCAAGGATGTGGAAGTGATGATCGGGGAGTTGCTGTATAGCGCGGAGATGGATGTGTCGGTGGCGGAGCGGGGAATCGTTTTCGTGGACGAGATAGACAAGATCGCTAGGCGCGGGAGCGCGATGAAGGACGGCTCAGGCGGGAGGGACATCCGTGGGGAAGGGGTGCAACAGGCCTTGCTCAAATTGCTGGAAGGATCCAAGGTGTTCGTGCCATATAATATTACCCAGCATTGGAACAAGCACGACTTCGTGCAGATGGACACCACCAATATTTTATTCATCTGCGCCGGGACTTTTACGGATATTTACCGGGGCGGAAAAACCCGGCCGGTCGGTTTCAAGCGGGGGGATGCGGGGAAGGTTGTGAAGCCGATGGAGGACCGGGTTACGACCGAGGATTTGTTGAAATACGGGATGCTGGCGGAGTTTATGGGAAGGATGCCGGTGATCGTGGAGCTGGAGGAGTTGACCGACCAGGAGATGGTGCGGATTGTGACCGACCCGCCGGATAGCATCCTCAAGGAATATAAGCAACTGCTGGCGCTGGATAAAATTGAGCTGGATTTTTCCGAGAGCGCGCTCAAGGAGATCGTGAGCGAGGCGAAGCTGAGGAAACTGGGGGCGCGGGGATTGCGGACCATTTTTGAGGAAGTGATGCAGGACCTTATGTTTGAGGCGCCGGAGATGTCCGGGAAACAGGTGATGATTGATGCCGGGGATGTTCGGCGAAGAGTGGGCCGGGACTAGGCCCGAGATTATCCGGCTGGGTCTCTCCGACCTCAACCGGTGCTATTCTTTGGACCAGGCCTGTTTTTCGCAGCCGCTCGCCTTTCCCAAAAATTTCTTCCTCTATCTGCTGGTGGCCCCGGATTGCATTTCCTTCGGGATCAAGAAAGGCCGGAGGCTCCAGGGATTCATCACGCTCCAGGTCAAGAACCGGGAACAGGCGCAGTTGATCACCCTGGACATCGCCCTGGACCAGAGGAGAAGGGGCATCGGCAAGAAACTTTTGGAATTCGCGCATTCCTATCTCAGGGAACGCGGCCTCAAGGAAGTTTTTTTGGAAACCGCGGTCAACAACAAGCCCGCGCTCAGCCTCTATAAAAAATCGGGATACCAGCCGCTCCGGACCCTGAAAAAATATTACCCCGACGGCGCCGACGCGGTCCGGATGGGAAAAAAACTCTCGGCCGAATGAAAGCGGTCGGCTCAATTCCCGGAATCCGATCCTTCTGCTAAAATGTCCGGGTGATGCAAGAGGATAGAGCAGGCGGTCGGAAGGTTGCGGTCGCGCTGATCGGATTGGGAATGGCCCTGATCTGGCTGCCGTTCCTGATCAGGACCTTCACCGGCGACAGCGCCCTGGCCGGGCTGTTGGAGCACGATATCGGTTTCCAGTGGATCCCGTTCAAGGAATATTCCCGCTGGGCCGTCTCGCAGGGATACTTCCCGCTCTGGTGTCCGTACCTGTTCGCCGGGATGCCTTTCCTGGCTTTCTCTCATACCCAGGTTTTATATCCGCTTGGATTTCTGCTCACTTTTTTTGAATACGCCAAGGCGGTGAATTTTTATTACCCGATCCATCTCAGCATCGGATTCCTCGGGCTTTACCTGCTCCTGACCAGCCTCGGCCTTTCCCGGTTCGTCTCCTTCCTGATCGGACTGTGCACGATCCTGAGCGGGAATTTTTTCTACTTCATCCATTTCCTGCCGGTTGCCAGTTCCGATTTCTGGGGCATCTGGTTTTTTTATTTCCTGGTCAAAATCGGCCGACGCGGGAATCTGGCCGGCTTGCTCGGGCTGGCTCTCGCGCTCTGCCTGGAAATCCTGGGCGGGGACATTGAGGGCGCGACCTACCAGCTTTTCTTCACGCCATTTTTTATCCTGATCGTTTTGGGCCGGGATAAAAACTTCCCGAGCCGCGCCTGGATTTTCCTGGGCCTGGGAATCCTGCTCGGAATTTTCCTCGCCCTCGCCCAGTTCCTGCCCCTCTTTGAATACAGCCGGTTCTTTCTCAGAAGCGCCGGCTTCACCTTCCGGGGATTTGAGGCTCGGGTGTTGCCCTATCAACTGGCCTGGGCGCTTTTATTTCCGATCCGTAATTTATCCTTCCCCGGATTCACCACTCCGGCGCCCTATTTTTATCTCGGCCTGATCAGCGCCTTTTTCCCCTTTTACGCGGTCCTCGCAAATAAAAAATATCGCCGGCTATTTTTGCTTTCGCTGTTCGCCCTGCTCTTTTCCTTCGGAAGTCTCAAGTCCCTGGACTGGATCATCTATCATATTCCTTTTCTCAGCCGCTTCGGCGCCCAGGAGCATTGCTTTTTTGTGTTCCAGATTTTCTGGGCGATCCTGGCCGGGGTCGGGATTGAAGAAGCGCTCAAGGAAAACCGCAGGGGCATCATCTGGTTCTTTGGTTTTGCCTTCCTCCTGGTTTCATTCGGAGAACTGTTTATGGAAAATTTGGGATTGAGAATAACCTTAATCGTTTTTTCCGGAGCCGCTCTGGCCGGGCTGCTGGCGTTAAGCGGAAAGAAAGTCCGGCCGGTCTCCCGCAGATTGAGCTGCGGACTTCTGCTCCTGATATTTTTGGTTGACCTTTACTGGCTCGCGCTTTCAAATGTGCCGAATCATTCTCCGGAATTATACCGGCTTCCGGACTCATTGAGGCAATTCCAGAAAATGCCGGGCAAAACCGGGGCTAGATGCGTCGCAATATCCAGCCGGGGCGTGAACGATCCGGAGCTGCTTCATCATTTGGGACTCCGGGCAAGAGTCGGAACCATTGACGGCTGGATCACCACCCCTCCCTTGGATTACGCGAAATTCCTTAACCTGATTGAGCCGCGCTCGGTGGTATTCCAAGAGGGCAAGATCCAGGAATTCGGTTTCAATGTCCATTTCCGGGATGGAAAATTCCTCCAATCAGACACCCTCCCGCTCCTGGATTTGCTCTCCCTGAAATATTTTTTGGTCCGGGGAGAAAATTTGAAATTCGCCTCCCCCTATTCTTTTGCCGACACCGGGCCGGCCGAGAAGGGAACCGGTTGGTCCGGGAAAAATATGATCCTGCCCGGCGACCTTTCCCTGCGCTACCCGGTTTACCTGGACCCGCAAGACAAATTGGTTTCAGAAATTTCCGCGTCCTCCCCGGAGACCCCGTCATTCCTGACCATTGCTTTTGAATCGCCGACCGGGAAGAAGCTGATTTACGGACGCGCGATCAATTCCGCCAAAGCCCGGCCGGTTTCGCTGAGCCTTGAGGGCTCGGCGGGAAAACCGGGCGCGCTGGTTTTTGCCGGCCTTCGGCTCAACCCGGGAAAAGATCAGGAAATTATTCTCGCGGATCCCCGGATCGAAAATCCCGCCCGGCCGATTCAGTTGGCCGCGCAAAATCAAATCAAAATATTTCAAAACCGGGAGCCCTTCCCCGAGGCCTGGATCGTCCATAACTGCCGATGGTTCCCGGACCCGGAAACGGCGCTTTCGGCCTTGAAAAAAAAATCCCAATGGGACCTGGCCAGGGAGATCATCCTGGCGAAGGAATCTCCGACCGGAAAGATCGTCCGGGCCGCGGGCGAGGAAATGAAACGGAATGGGGTTGATCCGTTCAGGCTCCGGGAGCCGGTGGCCAAGGTGGAAGACGCTCCGGACCGGCTGGCCTACCGGGTATATCTGGCGTATCCGGGATATTTGTTCCTCAACCATCAATACCTTCCAGGCTGGAGGGTTTTGGTGGACGGCCGGGAATGGGAAATAGAAAAAGCCGACTATTGCTTCCGCGCGGTGTTTCTGGAAAAAGGTGAGCATCAAGTGGAATTCCGGTATCAGCCGGTCTCGTTCCGGATCGGGCTCTGGTTCAGTCTCGCGAGTATTTTTACCTTCCTCCTGCTCGGACTTGTGCTAATAAGAAAAAGTTCCCGCCCCTCAACCTGATCAAGCAGATTATTGGCTCCGGCCCGGAGCAGCGCCAGGAACTGCTGCTGGGCCAGGCCCTTCCTCGGCGGCCAGGGGCTGATGACCCTGATGGGGAAGGGATATTTGACCGCGGCCCATCGCGAGAAGGAAATAGACGCCACGGTGGAGGCCTGCCAGGAACTGATGAAATCAATTGAAAGCGACTGATTCCCGGGCCGAGCCTTGGACGGAGGCGGGATGGGATCCGGGGTGTTGACTGGATTTGGTAATATGTTAGATTCAATGTCATAAAATTCAGGAGGGTAGTTGGATGCAAAGCATGCATCTCCAAGGGATTGATTACGCAATCCTGATCGCTTATTTCGTCTTTGTCCTCGGCATCGGGTTTGTGCTCAGGAAATTCGTCAAGACCGGAAATGATTTTTTCCTCTCCGGCCGCTCGATCCCGGCCTGGATCACCGGGCTGGCGTTCATCTCCGCGAACCTGGGCGCGCAGGAAGTGATCGGGATGGGCGCTTCCGGGGCCAAGTACGGGATTATGACCAGCCACTTCTACTGGGTGGGCGCGATCCCGGCGATGGTGTTCGTGGGCCTGTTTATGATGCCCTTTTATTACGGGTCCAAGGCCCGGTCGGTGCCGGAATATTTAAAGCTGCGCTTTGACGAAAAAACCCGGGGCCTGAACGCGATCTCCTTCACGGTGATGACCGTTTTTTCTTCCGGCATCTCCATGTTCGCCTTGGCGAAATTGTTCGGGATCCTGCTCGGTTGGAATTTCAATTTCAGCATCTGTGTCTCCGCGGCCATCGTGCTCATCTATATCTTTATGGGCGGACTCACCTCCGCGATCTATAACGAGGTGCTCCAATTCTTCCTGATCGTGCTCGGGTTCCTGCCCCTGGTGTTCCTCGGACTCCACGACGCGGGCGGATGGTCCGGGTTGACCGCGAAGCTCGCGGTGGTCGCGACCAAGAACGGCTTTGCCGCGGGGGCCTGGAACAATTCCTGGCAATTTATGGGCAATGCCAAGGAAAACCCGATGGGGGTCGGCTGGTTCGGGATGGTGGCTGGGCTGGGGTTCGTGCTTTCCTTTGGGTACTGGTGCACGGACTTCCTGGTGGTCCAGCGAGCCATGGCCGCCAATTCTATGTCCGCGGCCCGGCGCACCCCCCTGATCGGCGCCATCCCCAAGATGTTCATCCCGGCCCTGGTGATCCTGCCCGGAATGATCGCCATCGCCCTGACCGCCACCTCCGGTCCGGGCGGCTTCTCGCTCCCGACCAAGGCGGGCGGGGTTTTGGATTACGATATGGCGATCCCGATGATGCTTGCGCACTACCTGCCGTCCGGGCTGCTCGGACTCGGGCTGACCGCGCTGATGGCCAGCTTTATGAGCGGAATGGCCGGGAATGTCACCGCCTTCAATACCGTGCTCACCTACGACATTTATCAGGGCTACCTCAACAAGGACAAGTCCGACCAGCATTACCTCTGGATGGGCAGGTTCGCAACCGTGTTCGGAATCCTGCTCAGCATCGGCGCGGCATACCTCGCGGACCAGTTCAATAACATTATGGATATGATCCAACTGGTATTCGCCTTTGTGAACGCTCCCCTTTTCGCGACCTTCCTGCTCGGGATGTTCTGGAAAAGGAGCACCGGCCACGGCGCGTTTTTCGGACTTCTGTCCGGGACAATCGCCGCGTCCATTCATCACGGCTTTACCGTGCCGGTCGGGGCGCTCAGCCTGATCAAGGGAGGCTGGACCGGGCATATCATTCATACTTACCCCAGCGAGATGGCGCAGAATTTCTGGACCGCGATTTTCGCCTGGACCACCTGCTTTGTCGCGACCATCGTGATTTCAAAGCTCACCAGGCGGAATAAATCCGACGCCGAGTTGCGCGGCCTGGTTTATTCGCTCACCCCCAGGATCAAGGAAGAGGGAATCCCCTGGTACCAACAGCCCTGGGTCCTCGGAGTGATCGTGCTCGCGGCCGCGGTCGTGCTTAATATTATTTTCTGGTAAAGGAGGGAAAATGAGTTTTGATATCAGATATCCGATCGGGTTGATGTTCGCGCTTTTCGGCGCCATGCTGGTGGTCTTCGGCTTGGTCTCCGACCCCGCCATCTACCAACGCTCGTTCGGGATCAATGTCAATCTCTGGTGGGGGATCGTGATCTTCATTTTTGGAGCGGTGATGCTCGGCCTGGCCTGGACCGCCAAGCCGAAAAAGGCATAGTTCCAAATGCGAGAGCCGGCAAGTTGCTGGGAATGATGTTTTAAGGCAACCGGATGAGGAGCCCTTTAAAAAAAATGAACAGCCGGACCCGGGTAATCGGCACGATCCTAATAATGTATCCGCTGCTGACCCTGGCCGGCCAGGCCCTGAACCAGGCGTTCAATCCCAGCCTGTTCCTGACCCCCACGCTCAACTATTCGGTGGTGGGCAAGGGGTTGGCTTTGATGTATTCGCCGCAGATGGTTTCAATGGCCACCCGGATCAACCAGGAGATCAAGAGCGACCGCTTTGAGATGATTGACACCAGCCACTCGCCGATGGCCAGCATCGGCTTCTTTTCCAGCCCCACCAGCCTGACCCCGACCGCGCGGTTCCTGGGAGTGACCGCGGCCGTGAATGTGAGCCTGACCTATTTCCCGGACACCGACTCCGGCCGGCTGGGGGACGCGATGGACGCGTTCGGGAAGGATTTGCTCACCATTTTAGGCGGGACCCTGGGAACGGTCCAGGACATCGGCATCCGCGGGGCGGTGCTGATCCTGATCTATTCCAAAGCGCAACTCAATGACCCGAATTATTTCAACCAGGCCGAGGCGGTCGTGATGTTCATCCCGAGGGACCCCCTGCAACAATATAATACTTTTAAAATCCGGTTTGACAAACTGTTTGAGCAGAGCGAAATCTATTCCTTCAAAGGTCAGGACCAGATCAAGGTCCTGTTGAACGATTTTTTATCCGGGTGAGGAAATGACCGGTTTGACGGGCCTGGAGATTTCAGTTAGAATTTTATCAGCCCTGAAACCAGCCGCGGGGCTTGATCAGGGATGAAAAAAGATTTCAAAAACATCGCGCTGGCCGGAATCTGGGGATTGGTCCTGATCGGGTTGCTCGTCTTTCAGGTCAGCCTGATCTTTCTCCAGAAGACCGGCCCGGTCTTCCAGGTCGGGGACCGGATGCCGGATATCAATCTCAAGTCCTGGGACGGGCAGGGCTATCAACTGGACGAGCTGGTCAAATCCAAACCGGTTTTGCTGATCTTCTTCGCATCTGACAGCGGGCCTTCGCGGCTCCAGATCGGGGAGATTGCGGAATATTTGAAACGGCAGACCGACGCGGGATTCCAGGCGGTCCTGGTCAGCGATGACAGCCGGGCAAAGATTGAAGGATTCCAAAAGGAGATGAACTTGCCCCTGCCCATCCTGATTGACGAGAACAGCGAGGCGATCAAGGCCTATCAGGTCAATGTGGTGCCCACCAGTTTCCTGATTGACCAGAAACGGTTATTGCTTTATTACCAGGCCGGCAGCGAGGGCTTCAGCGTTTACAAAATCCAGGCCTTGCTCAAATACGGGGGCGGGATCAAGATTGAGGAGCGGCAAGACCCGGGCAAACAAGAAGGAACCAAGAGTCAATGAGCGAGCCGATCATAGTCGCGACCGAGCTGGTGAAATATTACCGGGAGCACGCGTTTTCCCGCCATAAGAAACTCGCCCTGGATAACCTGACCTTGGAAATCGGTCCCGGACAAATCGTGGCATTGCTCGGTTGCAACGGCGCGGGCAAGACCACTTTCTTAAGGATCCTGTTCGGGCTGATCTTTCCGACCAGCGGGGAAGTCAAGGTGTTCGGACAGGCGAGCGACGATCCCTCCTGGCGCAAACGCGCCGGGTATGTTTCGGAATTTTATACCCCGCCCAAATTTTTGCGCGGGTTTGAGTTGCTGAAAATTTCCGCGCGGATGAACGGGAAAACGAAGAAGGAATTTCTGGACCGATTGGAATGGCTTGACCAGGCGCTGGGGATCAAGCCCCTGCTCTCGATGCGGATCTCGGATTATTCGCGCGGGAATCACCAGCAGATCGCGATCGCGCAAGCCTTGATCCACGACCCGAATCTGGTGGTCTTGGACGAGCCGACCGCCAATCTGGACGCGGTGAGCCGGAAGCGGTTGAAACTGCTTTTGGCCGAGTTGCGGAAAAATGGCAAAACCATTTTGCTCAGTTCGCATATTTTGTCGGAAGTGGAAGAGCTGTGCGACCGGGTGATTTTCCTGGAAAAGGGAAAACTGATCCAGCAGGGCAAGACCAAGGATTTGCTCAGCTTTGAAGGCGGATACCTGATCACCTTCAAGACCCCGGGGGTGATCCCGGAGGAATTGGGCCGGCTGGGAAGCGTCACTTCGGACGCCGAATTGGGGACCACCTTGATGGAGGCCCGGACCGAAGGCGAGAAGGACCTGGCGGTGAGAATTTTGGCCCAGAACGGGATTTCGCTGGAGTGTTTGGAGCCGAAGCAGAAGACTTTGGAAGACCTGTTTTTAAGCCTGATGGAAGAGAAAACCCTGGAGAAATATTTTTTGGAACTGGTCAAGGACCAATGAAGCAGAAGTATTTATATCAATATTTTTTCAAGAGCGCCCTTTACAGCTTCCTGTTCTGGCTGTTCGTGTTCGTGGTGGTGGTTCAATTTATCGCGCCCTTTTTGCTCAACCTGGACCAGCTTTTGGATTTGAGCCAGAAAACCGACGCCAAAATGATTGAGCGGCAAATCCAGGAGAACCTCAACCTCAGCCTCTATGTCCTGGGATTTTTCCTCGGACCGACCCTGGGGATTCTGGCCGGAAGGATGCTGATCAAAAAGGAAAGCGAAGTGATGCTGTCCTTGAATATCTCCCGCCGGGAATTCTTTATCGGCTCATTCCTGTTCCACGGATGTCTGCTCGCGTCCATCTGGTTCGTCTTCGTCCTGTTCTATCTCCTGGTCGCTTTCATCTTCAAACAGCCGATCAACGCGGAATTGATGCTCAAGCTGGTGCTCTCCATTTTCGGAATCCTGCTCCCCTTCTTCTGGATCGGGTTCTTTGCCGCCAACACCAAGCCGATCGCCGCCATCCTCCTCTACCTGATCGTCTTCCTGATCGTCCCCAATCTGGTCTCGGTGGAATTGCCCTCCGGGGCTTCCTCCCAAAAAGCCGTCAATATTTTCGCCAAAGTCGCATCCATCATCGTGCCCCAGACCCAGCCCTTCCAGCTCGCGGCCAGCCCCTTCTCCCGACTCGGTCCCGCAACCATGAACCTCACCAACTGGAAGTGGCTCGCCTACGGAATCCTCTGGTCCACATTCCTGCTCCTCTCCGGCTATCTGATCTACCGCCGAAAAGACCTGAACGATCCCCATAGCTGAATAAAGGTTCAAAGGGGGGAAGGGTGCGCGGGGTGTGCGATAAAAAAAATTGAGAAAGGCGTGAAAGGTGAGCGAAGTGCGAAAGGTGTATCCTCGTAACCTTTAAGACTTGGAACCCTTGAACCTTAATTAGGCTTTCGCCGGCTTAAGGTATTTGATGTCCTTCCAACCGCCCTTGGTTTCCGCGTTCCAGGCGAGTTCCACCTTCATCCCGATTTTGAGGTTTTTGGGGTCAATTTCTTCCAGGGGCATAAAAAGGGTGGAGTTTGCCCCGTCCAGATTGACTGCGGCGATCATCTTGGGGGTTTTCAGGTCGGAGAAACTTCCCTTGCCGTCCAGTTCCACATTGGCCAGGCAGTAACTTACCAGGGTTCCCTTGCCGGGAATTTCCAGAAGGTCTTTCTCTTCCATCTTGGTGGCGCATTTTCCGCAGCGGTTCCGGGCCGGGGCATAGGTGTAGCCGCAGGAGGGGCATTTGGAGGCGAGGAATTTTTTCTGGGCCAGGGCTTTGAGGAATTTTTCCATCAGAACCCCGACGGACCAGTTGAAATTGGCCACCACGATCGGCAACCCGTTAACCGTAATTAAATTTGGCTTCGTTTCCATTATTAGTTCCCCCTCTCCCTTACCTCTCCCGCCAGGGGAGAGTGATAAAGGATTTTGTCAAAGTTTTTCCAAAGGTTCCACGCCGTCCAGATCACTCATCGCGCCTTTCGGCTCAGCCGCCCAGACCGCCTTCACCCTCATCCCGATGAAGACCTTTTTCGGGTCGGCGTTGAATAAAAGACAGGCGAGGTTGGAATCGGAGCCGTCAAAGCGGATGAACACCGGCACCATTACTTCGCCTTCCTTGAGCGCGCCGGTATCCACCGGGTCCACGCCGAACAATTTATATTTCCCTTTTACCACCGGCGGGCTGACCACAAAGGAGGTGATGGTTCCAATCTCGCTCACGATCATCCTTCCCTCCATCCGCATATGGCATCTCCCGCAGATGTTCCTGGGCGGGACAATCACCTTTCCGCAGCCCATACACATCGTGCCGAGGATTTTTTTCTTCTTCAAAGCCCGGGTGTATTCCTCCAGCAGACGCGGCGCCTTGTAGCGATAGCATCCGACCTGCCAGTCGCCCTCCACCATCATTGTTTCCGGTCTCGTCTCTTTGACATATCCCATTTTTCACCCCCTGGGAGAATCTCCTAAAACGGTTACCGTGATGTAATTGGTCACTCCGCCCCAACCGTGGGCCATTGCGGTTTTGACCTTTTTCGGAACCTGGTGCTCGCCGGCCTTGCCCATAATTTGGAGCGCGCATTCCAGGACTCGCTGGAGCGCTGAGGAGCCGATGGCGTTGGTGGCGTTGACGCCTCCGGACACGCTGATCGGGAGTCTTCCGTTGATGTCGGTTTCCCCTTTTTCCATATGGCGCCAGGCCGTGGCATCATCAAACAATCCGAGCCGCTCGGAAAAGATCAACTCCTGGCTCGGGAAGGGCTGATAGATTTCGGCCATATCAATTTCTTTTTGCGGGTCGGTGATCCCGGCCATGGAGTATGCTTTTTGCGCGGACACCCGGGCGCCCATTTGCTCGGACGGGTCCAAAACTCCTACCCCGCCGTAGTTCTCGCTCTGGAGCTGGTTCTCCTCGTCCGAGTATGAGGCCAATCCCTTGAGCCAGGCCGGATGTTTGCATAATTTCTTCGCCAGCTTTTCCTCGGCCACCACGATGCAGGACGCGCCGTCGGATGCCGGGCAGACATGCCCGAACCGGAACGGATAGGCGATCATATCGGTCTTGGCGATGTCCGACGGTTGGCAGTTCGGCCATTGCAGGTGCGCGTACGGGTTCTTGGCCGCGTTCCGTCTCGCCTTGGCCGCCACCATATCCAGATGCTCAATCCCGGCTCCGGAACGGTGCATATAGAACCGGGCCTGATAAACGGCGACCCCCGCGGCGGCTCCGACCGCGGTGGTTGCGATCAGGTTCTTCAGGCTCAGGCCGTAGCTCAGGGCGTGGAACAGGTTTCCTATTCCCACATGGGCCAGGCCGGTGGTTGCTCCGGCTTCCTTGCTGTCCGAATGTTTCTCCCAGGCCACCCCGATTGAGATGTCATACATCCCGCTTGCCACCGCGTATAAGGCCCCGTGCGCGACCGACCCTCCGGTGGTTCCTCCGGTGGCGATCCGGATCGCGGGCTTGCCCGCGCATCCGATCCAGTCTCCGATCCATTGCTCGGGCTGGGCCACTCCCCCGAACCCCTGCATATTGCCGGAAATAACCGCGCCCACTTCTTTCATCGTGATCCCGGCGTCGTCCAGCGCGGCGGAAACGGCCTCGGCCGCCAGCTCGGCCACGCTCACATCCCGCCTCTTGCTGGTATGCTTGGTCTGACCACAACCGATAATCGCGGCGTTTCTCATTGCTCGCCTCCTAAAATAATTACGGTGTTTTTCTGGGCGCACGGGCCGAACTGGCCGTGGGCGAGCGCTCTTTTCACCCCCGGCACCTGATGCCCGTCCGCTTCTCCCCGGATCTGCCTCACCGCCTCAACCACCCGGATCAAACCGGTCGCGCAGACCGGGTCCGCTCCCAAAGCCCCTCCGCTCGGGTTGACCGGGAATTCCCCGCATTTGGAAGTAATACCTTTTTCCAAAAGCATTTTCCCCTTGCCCTCGCGGCAAAGACCGAGCGCCTCGTAAATCATCAACTCCTCATGCGCGTATTTTTCGGAAACCTCGGCCAGATTCAGCTCGTTGAACGGGTCTGAAATACCGGCCATGTGATATGCGGCCTGGGCAGATTTCTTCAACGAGTCCAGCCCGAGCAAATTCCGGTCCCGGATATAATCGTCCTGGAAAGTGGCCGCCCCTTGAATCCAGACCGGCTTTTCGCAAACCTGCTTGGCTTTTTCCTCGCTCGCCAAAATCACCACGGCGCAACCGTCGCTAACCGGCGAGATCATCAGCTCGGTGAGCGGGTCGTAATACATCTTGCTGTTCAGCACCTCGGGGATGCCGATTTCCGGAAGCCTCCGGTCCGCAAAGGGGTTGCTCGCGGCATTGGTCAGGTTCTTGACCGACACCCGGGCCAGGTCTTCCCTGCTGACACCGAATTTGTCCATATACATCCGGGCCTGGAGCGCTCCCGCGGAAATGTCATTGAGCAATCCGATCTGGCGTTCCACCAGCGGGTCCATCGCGTAGTAAGCCACCTGGTGCGGATTGAAAGTCCAGCCGATGGTATGCGCTTCCACCAAGGCAATCTCATACGCCCCGGCCATCAGCTTCATCATCGCGTAAAAAAGGGCGTTGGTCCCATCCTCTTCCACCTTGGACTCGTCTTTGAGGAACGCTCCCACCGCCATACTGAGAAAGACATTGGAGATGGTGCGACCGTCCAGGAAGTCGGTGGATGAAGTGACCACGGTGCCCAAATCCTCGCGCAAAATGTCGGCTTTTTTCAAGGCCTCCTTGACCACATCAAAGACCAGATCCTCCCTGGTTTTTGGCAGGTCGCTTTGGTGATGCGACTGGGCATACCCGATAATTGCCACCTTCTTGGACATATTTCCTCCTTTGGCAGACCCTTGCGATCTCCCCGGAAAATTCCGTTCCCGTTCCGGAGCATACCTATTGAACAGAATCATCCTCTAGTTGTCAAGAACAAAACTCGCAAAGTTTCTCTAAAAAATTTTCCTCCCTGGGACAAGGAAAGTCGGGGTGGCGCTTAGGATACACCTCGGGGTGCAGGCACTCTTGCCTGAGTGCTGCTTTGAATGTGCGAGCGCCTTCAGGCGCGATAGCTATGAATACACCTCTCCCTTCAATTTCCCTTTTG